>CAZDUN010000001.1:0-40824 GCA_964508615.1 uncultured Pelolinea sp.
CGATGCTCCTTTTTGTCCAGTCGCTTCGTCTCACATGTTTCTGAACTTATTCATCAACTTGAATATGGCAAATGCCACTGAATGGATGTCCTTGTCGTGATTGATTTCATTGTCAGTGAATCGCTTTGACCGCTTTTAACTTGACAATGTAGAACATATGTTTTATATTTGTTGTATATTTTTATTTGATCCACAAGGAGGAAAAAATGAAAACCCACATCGGGCATCTGCAAATCAATGTTGACCCTAGGAATCAATCCTTTTACAAGGATCTGTTTGATTTTTTAAGATGGACGCCGCTCTACCAGGATGAGAACATGCTGGGCATGGGCGATCCGCACGGCTTCGGGCTGTGGTTCGTGCCGGGTTTGAAGCAGATCGCCAACGACTACGACGGCGTGGGCACCAACCACATCGCCATTGCCGCGTCCAGCCAGGCCGAGGTCGACCAGACGGTGGATTACCTGAAAGCGCATCAAATTGCCGCGCTCTTCAATACCCCCTGCCACCGCCCCGAGTTCAGCGCCGGGCCGCAGGAGACCTATTACCAGGTGATGTTCAAATCGCCCGATAACCTGTTGTTCGAAGTGGTGTACACCGGGCCGGTCGGAAAATAAATCTCAGAAAAGGAGGGTGATATGGACGTGTATGACGCCATCGCTCGGCGCATGACCATCCGCGATTTCACGGAAAAGGAAATTCCGAATGAAGTCGCGCGCAGGATCCTGGCGGCCGGTTTGCGCGCGCCCAGCAACGACCACCTGCGGCGCTGGGAGTTCATCCTGGTGCAGGATAAAAATCAGCGCGGATTGCTGATCGGCAAGATTCATCCATCCAAAACCGAAAAAGCCGCCGAGAAATTCGTGGATCGTTGGGGATTGACCGTTCCCTCCCAGCGCGACATGTACATCCAGGCCATTCCCAAACAGGCGCGCATGCTGCTGCAAGCCGCGCTGCTGGTTATCCCTTGTTTTCACGCCGATGGCGATCTACTGCATCCGGAAACGCTCTCCTCGCTGAACAGTTTCGCGTCCATATGGTGCTGCATCGAAAATATCCTGGTGGCCGCCGCCGGCGAAGGTATCTTTGGCGTGACGCGCATTCCCTTTGAGTCGGAACGCAAGCATATCCGTAAAGTACTGAAGATCCCCGCTGGCTATGAGGTGCCCTGTTACCTGGCGCTGGGATATCCTGCTGAAAATGCGCGCCGCATGGAACAGGTCCCGGTTTCCATCACTGAAAAGATCCACATGAATGCATGGTAGTCAAGCAGCGGCAGCCAGGTTGCATTACCTGCGGTAACCCATTGGAGAAAAAAATCCCGAACCCTGGGCATGTCGAAGGGTCGGGATATTTAATTTATCTGTGGTTTAAAAAGATAATCACCCTTCCGAATACCCGCATAGCGCGATGGCCTGCGGGCCGGTGTGCACGCCCAGGATGGGCGATACGATGGTGGTGATCAGCTCCCTGGGATGATAGGTTTCGAGTACCTTTTGTGCCAGTGCCTTGGCTTCCTCCAGGGCGTTGTTGTGCAGTACGGCGATATGCATGGGCAATTTCACGTTGATATTCTTGAAAAACTCGCGCTGCATCCCTTCAATGGCCAGCTTGCGCGAACGCGCCGGCAGGCCTGCGCCCACCGTGCCTTTTTGCGGGTTGACGTACACCAGGGGTTTGATGGATAGCACTGATTCCATCAGTTTGATCGCCTCGCCGATGCGGCCGCCCCGCGACAGGTATTCGATCGTGTTCAGAGAAATATAGTAAACGATCTTCTCGCGCACGCTTTCCGCCGCGGCGATCATTTCCGCCAATCCCCCGCCCTGCGCGCGGGTGCGCGCGGCAGCCATCACCTGCCAGCCCAGCCCCATTGAATTGTTGCGGCTGTCCATCACGTGCACGGGGATATCCATTTCCTCAGCCGCCTGCCGTGCCGAAACGATCGTCCCGCTCATCGCGCTGCTGATGATGTCGGTGAAAATCTGTTTCGCGCCTTTTTTCTTGAGGTTCTGAAAAATCTGCAGGAAGGTTGCCGGGGATGCCTGCGAGGTGCTGGGGTGGCTTTTCTCGCTCTCGAGCCGCTGGTAGAATTGTTCCGCGGTTATATCCACGCCATCCAGGTATTGTTCTTCGCCAAAAATGATGGTCAATGGCACCACCGTGATCTCGTGTTCTTCCCTCCATTCTTTTGGAATATCACAGGTGCTGTCCGTCACGATCGCGATATCTTTGGCCATGCCATTATCCTTTGTACAATTCCGTATTTTCAGGGCGATGGATTCTTTCTGCCCAAGTGATGTGTATATTGTAGTACGGTTGCGCTGCTGCCACGAAGAAAATTACAAAACTGATAAAAAAAATAAGGAATAAAATACAGGCGTCTTTTTTTGAATAAATCCATTTAATGAATGCGCTGCTGATCCTTTTCGGCATTCATCCTCAATTTTCCTTGTTGCGGGTATAATCAGCCAATTGTTGGAAAACCCTAAAAAAGAAAGCTGTCAGTAAATGGAACCACACAATCGTAATATTAAACAGTATGCGTCTCCTCCCCCCATGACCATCGATACCCGCAAGCAATACGCTGCCACGGTAAAAATGGAAAAGGGCGAGGAATTCATCATCAACCTTTACGCCGATAAAGCACCCGTTACGGTGAACAGTTTTATCTTCCTGGCGCGTGAAGGCTATTTCGATGGCGTGACTTTCCACCGCGTGTTGGAAGGATTCATGGCCCAGGGCGGCGACCCCACCGGAACCGGACGGGGCGGACCGGGTTACCAGTTTGCCAATGAGGATTCCGATCTGGAATTTGACCGCGCGGGCATTGTGGCGATGGCCAACGCCGGGCGCGATACCAACGGCAGCCAGTTCTTCATCACCTTTGCGCCCGCGCCCCATTTGAACGGCGGATACACCATCTTCGGGCAGGTGGTCAAGGGCATGCCGGTAGTCAACAACATCAAGCGCCGTGATCCCGGCCGCAGCCCCGATTTTCCCGGCGACGCGATCAAGACCATTCTGATTGAGGAAGCGCAAGCGCAAATTCCGGAATAAACAAAACTCAGCCAACCGCAAAGCCCGGTGAAGATTAGCGCCGGGCTTTTTCTTATAGATTATTGAGATATTAAATGCAAAGCTTCAGGTATAAATGGTTTGTCTAGTCTACAGATCAGGAGGATTTTGTCATGGAATATCGTTATTTGGGACGCTCGGGCCTGCGGGTCAGCGCGCTATCATTTGGTTCCTGGGTTACCTTTCATAACCAGGTGGATGTGGATAATGCCATCAATATGATGACGGCTGCTTATGATGCCGGCGTCAATTTTTTTGATAATGCCGAAGTGTATGCCAAAGGCAAGTCTGAAGAGATCATGGGCGCGGCGCTTAAAAAACTGGGCTGGCGGCGCTCGAGTTACCTGGTATCCACCAAGTTCTTTTGGGGCATTAACGAAGGCGTGAATGAAAAGGACACGCTCAACCGCAAGTACCTGCTGGAAGCCATTGACGGCTCGCTGAAGCGCCTTGGAATGGACCATGTCGACCTGGTTTATTGCCACCGGCCGGACCCCAACACACCGATTGAAGAATCCGTCTGGGCCATGCATAACATGGTTGAATCTGGCAAGGCCATGTATTGGGGCACCTCGGAATGGCCGGCGGCGGATATTTTAGCGGCTATCGAGATTGCCGACCGCCATCACCTGCATAAACCGCTCATGGAGCAGCCGCAATACAACATGTTTCACCGTGAACGCTTCGAAGTGGAATACGCGCGCTTGTTCAAGGATTACGGCTACGGCAGCACCACCTGGAGCCCGCTGGCTTCCGGCCTGCTGACCGGCAAATACAACCAAGGCATCCCGGAAGGCTCGCGCGCCACTTTGCCTCACTATGATTGGCTGAAAGAAAGCGTGACCGATAAGATCAAGCTGGATAAGGTCGCCCGCCTGCGGAAAATTTCCGATGGCTTGGGCGTACCCCTGGCGCAAATGGCCATCGCCTGGATCCTGAAAAATCCCAACGTCAGCACGGTCATCACCGGCGCCAGCAAACTGGAGCAGGTCAAGGAAAATATGAAAGCCCTGGACGTGGTGGCACAATTAACGCCGGATGTGATGGAGAAAATCCGCGTGATCCTGGAAGAATAATTTCCACTGAATCTGAATCCCAAGGCCATCCTGCGGCACGAATGTCAGGATGGCCTTCTTTTTTAAATGGTTTTCAAAATATAATTAATAATGAAAGCTGAGGATAAATGAAACCTGCACTTTTGGTAATCGACATCCAAAAAGAATTTTTCAATGAAAGCGAAGCCACCGCGCGGTCGTTAAGGGATGCGATCGAAGTAATCAATGAAGCTATCCGTTTGTTCCGCCATAAAGGTTGCCCGGTGATCAGCATCCAGCATGTTGAGGAAGAGTACCACCTGTCGCCCGGCAATAGTGGTTTCGACTTGCCCGATGAGCTGGATATCCTGCCGGAGGATTTGCATATTCATAAAAAATATAGCAATGCCTTCAATAAAACCAACCTGGCGGAAGAATTGAAAAAAACGAACGCAGACCCCATCATCATCACGGGATTCTGCGCCGAGTATTGCGTGTTATCTACCTACCGCGGCGCGCAAGACCTGGATTTCAAGCCGGTGCTTCTGCGCGATGCGTTGGCAAGCGGTGATGGCGAAAATATTCGTTTTGTCGAGCGCGTCAGCGAGACAGTATCATTAGGCGCGCTGGAAGCGTTCTTTGATTAAACATTGATTGTGAAGGTAATTGGGGATCATCAAACCGCAAGCTGAATAATCGGGTGGGTGTATATTAATGCAAGTATGGTAAAAATAATCAGGGTTTTTGGATTGTCTTAATTTATGGGAAAACTGCCGGATCCTGTGATGAAATCGGGCCTCGAGAAAACGCTGTATGGAATCGCTGCGCTGGTCACGTTTGTTCTCTTCTTTTTGCTGCTGAACGGGATCATCCAGCCAGCCGGGCATGTTTTGCAGGATGGCTGGCAGCTTGCGGGTGCGGAAGATGGCAGGCAGATTGATCTGCCCTACCGAAAAGATGTCGATCGCCTGACCACTTTAATATTTTCGCGCGATATTCAATATGAGCATGGCGACGCGCTCATCCTGACCCGTCCCGATGGCCAGGCGTTGCAGGTGCGTCTGGATGGGATTATGATCTTCGCCGTCGGCGATCCGCAGGAACCTACTGCGAATCTGTGGAATAGTACCTTTTGTGTACAGCTCCCCGACCAAGATGCCCAAACCGCCGAGTTGGAAATCCTGCTGACCAGTGCTTCCTTTCCAATTGAAATGTCCATCCCTCCTTATATACTGGATGGCCAGGCCGCTCAACGACGGGTGGCCCTGATCAACTTTGTTTATAATGATTGTCTCCTGATTGCCATCGGTGCCTCGCTCCTGATTGGTGTGATCCTGATTCTGCTTTCGCTCATGCAGAAAAGGGGCTGGAGCACAGAGGTGCTGTTGGGGGCGGCCATCATGCTGGCGGCAGTGGAGAGCTTTGACTATGTCTATAGCATCTCCCAGGGGAATCTGGCGATCTATTTCGCTATTAAAAAAACCCTGATGAGCGCTGGATACCTCAGCGCTTTTTTGTTTTTGGCCGGGATGGAAAGGTATGGCCAGAAAAACCTACGGGTTGCAAAATTCATGGCGATTCCAACCGCGCTGACTGTCTTGCTGATCCTCGCGCTTCCCGAATTAACGGATTTGTTCAATTTGCTCTCGATCCTTAATGTGGTTCTGCTGCTGGATCTTGTGATCGCGATCGTTTATATTTTTAAAAATTCCAAAAGCAAGCGCTGGATGGTCTTCCTGGCAGTCTGGTTGATATTGGGCTTGCTGCAGATGCTGGCTGTGATCTTCCTGGAGTTCCCCGGGCCTTACGTGATGCAAGCGATCATTCTGCTCGGCACCGGGATATTCGGGTTGAATCTGCTGCTGGATTTCAACCGGGTTTACCTTGAAAAAATGGATCTTGAAAAGCGTATTGTCCTGGATACGCTGACGACGGCTTACAATCGCAATATTCTGGGGGAGACATCGCAGGAGCTTTATGATGTGCTGATGCTGATGGACCTGGATAATTTCAAAGCCTACAATGACCGCCATGGTCACCAGCAGGGCGACCAACTGCTCATCCAATTCACCGAGATCATCAAGAATAATATCCGTCAGGGAGACCTGGTGGTGCGCTACGGCGGGGACGAATTTCTGGTGCTGTTGACGGAAATCGGTATAATAGACGCCGAGCAGGTCGCCTTGCGCATCCGTTACGATCTCGAGGCGGCAACACCTGGCGAAAACCTCAGCGTTTCATACGGCATCGAAAAGATGGAGCATTCTCTCGATTCCGATCTGGTCAAAGCGGACCGGCTGATGTACGCCATGAAACAATCCAAACAGGTACGCGCTAAAAATAATTAAGAACAGGAACCCTCATGAGCACCATACAATATTCCATCTCACCTGAAGTATTTAATAAATTCCCCGATTACGTCCGCGGCGTGGTTCTTGCGGCAGGCGTTCACAACGGCGCATCTTCGCCGGAATTGGTGAAATTGCTGCGCGCCGAGGAAGAATCTCTGCGCCAGCGCCTGGGCGTGGATGATATCGTCTCGGATCCCCGCATCAACGCCTGGCGCGAAGCCTTTCGCTCGCTGGGTATCAAACCCAGCGAATACCGTTCATCCATCGAAGCCATGTCGCGGCGCGTCCTGCGCGGCAATGAACTGCCGGCCATCAACGCGCTGGTGGATATCGGCAACATCATTTCACTGCGTCACCTGATCCCCACCGGCGGACATGCACTGGATGATGTTGCCGGCGATATCGCGCTGCGTCCGGCGGCCGGCAGCGAGGATTTCGTTCCTTTCGGCACGCAGGATCTCGAGCACCCCGATCCGGGTGAATTCATTTTCACTGAGGGCAGCACGGTGCTGACCCGCCGCTGGAGCTGGCGCCAGGCCAATCATTCCATGACCCTGCCGGAAACCAAAGTCATTGAGTTCAACGTGGACGGCTTGCCGCCGGTTTCGTTTGCCCAGGTCGAGCAGGTCAGTAAAGAGTTGATGGAGCTGATCGAAAAATTCTGCGGCGGGGCGCTTTCCTGCCAGTTTATTACGCACGAGCAGCCTTCCATCACCCTGCATTGGGATTGATTGTGAGATTTCTTAGGAGGAATCGATGAGCGAAAAGACTTACACGGAAGAATTTAAAGTCAATGGCGAAGAACTTTTGGAAAAAATCAAAGAGCTGGTGCGTGCCGGCAACGTCCGCCGCATCATCATTCGCAACCAGGAAGGCCGCACGATCATCGATATTCCGCTGACTTTCGGGGTGGTGGGCGCGCTGCTCGCGCCGCAATTGGCCGCCATCGGTGCCATTGCGGCTTTGCTGGGCAGCGGTACGATTGTGGTGGAGAAAAGCGAGGAATAATTTCACTGATTGGAGAAACCGGGGATTGTGGATACTGCCCTGCGGCGTTTCAATGAATGCCTGAGCCCTGCTGAAGGACGTTTCATGGATGGTTTGCGCGCGCCCGCGCTCATCCAGGCTTTTCTGGATGACACGCAATATCCCTCCGGGCCTGAAAACCGCGCGCCGCTGGATGTCCTGCGCCAGCGCCGGGCGCACTGCCTGGATGGCGGGTTGTTCGCCGCCGCGGCGCTGCGCCGCATCGGTTTCACACCGCTGATCCTGGATATTCAGCCTGACCCGGGCATGGATGATGATCACGTACTGGCCTTGTATAAAATAGATAACTGCTGGGGAGCAGTGGCCAAGTCTAACTACAGCGGGCTGCGTTTTCGCGAGGCGGTCTATCGCAGCCTGCGCGAATTAGTCATCTCTTATTTTGACGATTTTTTCAACGTGAATGGCGTGAAAACGCTGCGCTATTATACGCGGCCGGTCGATTTAAGCCGCTACGACGACCGGGATTGGATGATTTCTTCGGGCGGCGTGGACTGGGTGGAAAATCATTTAAAAACCCTGAAATTGATCCCCCTGCTCACGCCGAGTCAGATTGCCCTGCTCAGCCCGGTTGACCGGCGCTCGTTCGAAGCTGGCTCTCTGGGCATCAACCCCGCGGGTGCTTACCAGCCAAAACAATGAGTTAGTTGTTTAATAAGAAAAGAATATGCAATTGAACAGGATTTGCGTGTATTGCGGTTCAAGTGCGGGGAAAGATCCCCTTTATCTTCAAGCCGCCCGTGATTTGGGCAAGGAGATTGCCGCCCGGCGGCTGGCGCTGGTGTACGGGGGAGGGAAGGTGGGCTTGATGGGTGCGGTCGCGCGCGCCGCCATGGACTCCGGCGGGCATGTGATTGGCGTGATCCCCAAAGCACTGCAGGAACAGGAATTGGCTTTCAGCGAGGTTTCGGAGTTACGGGTGGTCGATTCCATGCATGAGCGCAAAGCGATGATGATTGAGCTGGCCGATGGCTTTGTGGCGCTGCCGGGCGGTTACGGGACCATCGAGGAAATCTTCGAGGTGCTGACCTGGTCGCAGCTCGGTTTCCATACCAAACCTTGCGGTATCCTGAATGTCAATCATTATTACGATCGCTTGCTGGAATTTTTGGATGATGCGGTGATAGCGCAATTCATCTTTCAGCCGCACCGCGATTTGATCTTGCCAGCCGGATCACCGGCGCAATTGCTGGATCTTTTCGCAGCCTACCAGCCGGTGCGCATGAACAAAGCCGAATGGGCGCACCGCATGGAAAACCAGAACCCCCGTGATTATCCCGATGCCTGAAAAATCGCCGGACATTCATAACGGTTGTCATTATGAGCCTGCTTTTATAAATCAGGCATTCATAACGATTGTCGATGCGAGCCTCCTTTTGTGGGTCAGGCTTTCATGCCTGACTTAATAATGCTAAGGACAAACATTTTTAGAATGGTATTTATAATATTTGTCTTTGTGAGCCTATTTTTGTAAGCCAGGCATTTATATTGTTTGTCTTTGCGAGCTTGCTTTTGTAGGTCAGGCATGAATGCCTGACTTAATAATGCTAAGGATAATCATTTTTGAATGGCATTTATTACAGTTTTCTTTGCGAGCCTATTTTTGTAAGCCAGGCATTCATATTGTTTGTCTTTGCGAGCCTGCTTTTGTTGGTCAGGCATGAATGCCTGGCTTAATAATGCTAAGGATATTCATTTTTGAATGGCATTTATTATAGTTGTCTTTGCGATCCTTGCGCCAGCAAGGCGTGGCAATCTCAACCTGATGATGATTGGCGCCTGCCTATAACGCCATCTCGTAAACGCGGTATCTCCGCAGCGGCTTGGCGCCCAATTTAATGATCGCGTTGTTCATCGGCCCGTTATCTTCCAGCACGTAATTGATTTCCAGGCGGATGTCAGGGCTGTTTAGCGATTCATACAGGGCGCGGTAGATCAGGCTGTCGATGCCTTTGCCGTGGTAAGCCGGGATGACCCCCAACGCGAACATGCGGTATTGCCTCAACCGCGGAATACCGCGCAACAGCTTAAGCCAGCCGAAGGGCAGCAAGCGCCCATTCATGCCCTTGATCAGCGCGTTCACATCCGGCAGGGTGATGGCGAAACCGATCGCTTTGCCGTTGCTGTCCTCGGCGAAGATCACCCCCTTAGGCTGCAGCACCGCTTTCATATCGTGCGCCATCGCGCGCACCTCGTCCTCGGTCACCGGAGAGTAGCCCCAATTCAGCGCCAGGCTCTGGTTGGAAAGCTCGATGACAGTCTCCACCTCGCGCTCGAAGTGGCGCGTGTCCATTTGGCGCAGGCGCACGCCGTAAGCCCCGGCCACTTTGTCAGTCAGCGTCAGGATGCGTTCGGGGATCTGGTAGCCTTCGCGCGCGTCGATGTAATACACCAACAGGTCTTTGATTTTATTAAGGCCATAAACCGAAAATTGGTCATTATAGAATGGCGGGTTATAGGGAGACATGACCACCGGGGATGGCTCGAAGCCCTCCACAACGACGCCCCATTCCTGCGAGACGAAGCTCCATGGGCCGCGCATGCTGGTCATGCCCTTGCCGCGCAGCCATTGCGCGGCGACGTCCAGCAGCAAGTGTGCAGCAGCCGGGTCGGCGGGCGCTTCATAATAACCGAATAAACCGGTTTTCTCCTTCCAGTAATCCACTGCCAATATATCGATGAATGCGGCGATGCGCCCGATGGCTTTGCCATCCTCCATTAATAAAAACAGTTCATATTCGCAGTGATCCAACAGGGGGTTGCTCTTGGGGTCGAATTGACCGCGCGCTTCGCTGCGCAGTGGCGCCACCCACACCGGGTCATCTTTGTAGATTCGGTAAGGTAAATGGATAAATGTGTCCAGTTCTTTTTTAGTGCGCACTGCCTGGATTTGCATGCTTGCCTGCCTTAAAACATAGTTGTTGTCATTATATATCGCATTTGTAAAAATAATCCAGGCGCAGTAGATTCGGCATACTGAAACCGTAAGAAAAACCGGTCGGGCTGCCGGGCTTGTGCCTGTTAGAGTTCACGCAATTGAGAGATGCGCTGATAGATTTTAAAGGTTGTGATGGTGAAGAGCGCCAGGGAAACGATAAAAACAAAACCCAGGATTTCGTATAAAGGTGAACTTAATCGGTTATCGATAATTGGATACCATAGAAGCATTACGGGCAGGAATCCAACAAAAAATATCATCAAGCGCTGGAATTTCTCGGCTTTTGCCGGTTTAATGTTTATAAATTCCGGTTTTTCATCTGCATTAATGGTTTTGGCAAAATACAGCCAGCCGTTCATCCGGGTTATGAATTTCCATCGGTTCTCTGTTCGGGGTTTCAGATAGGCTTCAAAACCTTCTTTTTGTTGATTCCAAATATCCATGCAGTAAAAAGTGTTGGCGGGTTGAGTTTGCCTAAAGCTGTAAACGCCAGGGAGATTGATTCCATCAAGCTGAAAACCTTTCTGCGCCATTTCGTGCAGCCAGGTTTCTTCTTTTTCATCCTGCCAGATCCAGAACCATTTGATTTTGACCATGTGAGTGTTTTTCCTTTGAATAAATAAAATCCCTGATAATTCAGCAGAGATGAGGTGCTGTCAGTAAAAATTTTACAATGAAAAGCTGAATTGTATACGTTTTTGTTCAAAGATGAAATCAATCTTTCAATTGTGGTTTATGGTAAATCCAGAGTTCTGGGAGGTCAATAGCGAAAAGGGCCTTTATCCTTAAATGCCATTCCAAAAGCCGATGGAATTACCTGTTTGATAAATGTATATTATTGAAATGATTCCGTAAAAAGAATGGTATGATTTTAAGAAATGGTCAAGTAATGTTCGGAAATGTCTTTCCAGGGTTTGCGATCGCTTATGTGGTAGCCGCGCTGCTTTCTTTTATAACAGCCGCTGTTGTCTGGCGGAGGCATGGCAATCCCGGGAATATCGCCTTTTCCCTGATCATGATCTCTCTGTGTATCTGGAGTTTTGCTTCTGTCTTTGAGGCAGGCACTCCTTTACTGGAAGAAAAAATATTTTGGTCCAAATGCCAATATATTGGCATTGCCGCGCTTCCGGTTTTTTGGCTGCAATTTGCGGCGGAATACACCCGCCAGAGACCAATCTCCCGCCAGATTCATCAACTGATTTTGGTGATTCCAACCATCACCCTTTTAATGGCATTTACCAATGAGCGCCACTATCTGCTCTGGTCTGAGATCACCCTGCTGCCCGGTCCCATACATATCGCCAAATACGCGCATGGGCCATGGTTTTTCGTGCATATCACCTATACCTATTCATTGCTGCTGATCGGTACAATCTGGCTGGTTAAAGCGTTTTCCAAATTTCCCTTTTCAAAAAGGCATCAGGTTTATATTATTTTTTTGGGTTTAATCATTGGTTGGACTGCCAATATCCTCTATATCACAGGGTTATTCCCTATCGAAGGCCTGGATATCACGCCGCTGTCTTTTACCTTGATAGCCTTCATTATTTCCTGGAATATCTTCCAATTCCGATTGTTTGACATCGTGCCCATCGCGCGCAATATGGTGTTGGATAATATGGCCGATGGCGTGATCGTGCTGGACCCCAACGACGTTATTATTGATATCAACCCCTCGGCTCAGGCGATGTTCGCGCGATCCGGCGAACGCAAACTATTAGGGCTGACTCTGTGGGAGGCGTTGGGAGATTATGCCGATTTATTAGTTGCGTATAAAGAAAAACCGGATTTTTCAACCGAAGTGAAGATTTCGGACGACCCGCCGCGCTTTATCGGCTTTAATGTTTCCACTATCCGCGACAACCAAAAGCAAAATGCCGGCCGGGTGGTGGTGATCTTCGATATCACCCAGCGCAAGCTGGCAGAAAATAAGGAAGCAGACCAACGAAAATTGGCCGAGGCCTTGGCCAGCACAGCAGCGGTCATTAACAGCAGCCTGGATCTGAATGATGTGCTGGACAAAATCCTGGAAAATGTGGACAAAGTGGTGCCGAGCGAAACTGCTAATATCGCGCTGGTGGACATCAACCATATTGCCCGTTTTGTAAAAGTGAAAGGATATGAAAAATACGGCACCGAAAAGATCGTACCGACTATTGAATGTCGGGTGGATGAGATTCCCAATCTGAAACGCATGGCGGAAACTGGAAAAGCTTTGCTTAATCCCAACACGGAAATCGACCCGGATTGGGACCGTTCAATAAGAGGTTCACAATGGATCAAATCCTACATGGGTGCGCCAATTATCGCCAAGGGAAACTTGCTGGGTTTCATCAGCCTGGATGCGCCCATGCCGGATTATTTTAAAGAAGAATACCTGCCGCGTCTGGAGGCGTTTGCCAATCAGGCGGCCGTTGCCATCCAGAACGCGCAGTACTTTCGGGAAATTTCTGAAAGCGCGCGTGAAATGCAAATTTTGTACGAAGTGGGCTTGGCAGTCACATCCGGATTGGGGCTGGATAATACTATCAGCACGCTCTTCAAGCAACTGAAAAGCGTTGTGCCAGTGGATTTGTTTTATCTTGCCATGCTTGATGAAAAGCAGGAATATGCCAGTTTTATTATGTTCCAACACGATGGCATTCGTTTGAATTTTGATCAGCTTTCCATGAAAGAGCATCCGTCCCTGACTCGCTATGTGATTGAAAAAGGTCAGACAGTGTACATTCCGGACAGCAAGGCAAAGGACACTGAATTTCCGGAAAAAGATATGGTAAAAATGTCCGGTCATGATGAACGCAGCATCCTTGGAATTCCTTTGCTGCTACGCGACCGAATTTTAGGCGCGTTGTTCCTGCAAGCGGATCAACCCGAAGCTTATACCCAGGACCAAATCCGCCTGGTTGAAACTATTGCCAACCAGGCCAGCGTGGCAATTGAAAACTCCCAGCTTTTTGAAAAAGTCCAGCAGATGGCCATCACGGACAACCTGACTGGTGTTTTTAACCGCCATTATTTTTTCGCCTTTGGTGAAAATGAGATCGCGCGCGCCCAGCGCTATGGCTGCGACCTATCCATGATTATGTTTGATATCGACCATTTTAAATTGGTCAATGACCGTTTCGGTCATCCAGTCGGGGATCAGGCCCTGGTGATGGTTACAAAAGCTTGCTCGGCTGTACTGCGCAAGGTGGATGTGCTCTGCCGCTTTGGCGGCGAGGAATTCGTTGTGCTGCTGCCGGAGACAGCCTTGAATGAAGCGTTGATTGCCGCAGAAAGGATCAAGGACGCGATCGCTGAAAAACGGCTGCGCACGGAGAAGGGGGAGGTGAAAGTGACAGTCAGCGTGGGTGTGGCGGAACTGACGAATAAAAAGGCTACGCTGCGGGATATGATCGAGCAATCTGACAAGGCGCTTTACCAGGCCAAGAACGCTGGGCGCAATTGCGTGCGCGCCTATAAACCCTGATCGCCCAAATCAATATTCAACTTCCCTTTATAGTGGTTTCTAAGAATTCGCATATACGCGGATAGAGATCCACGTTTTACTATATTCAAGAGGAGATTTGTAAATGAAAGCGCATGCTATCCTGCTTGAATTGCAGTTGTTGGGTACGGAACAGAACCGCAAGGTTTACGAACGTCATGGTGTGGGCGAAAACCAGTTCGGCGTCAGCTTTGCCAATCTGCGCAAGCTGGCGAAAAGGATTGGCCGGGACGCATCCCTGGCCGAGGTGCTTTGGAGCAGCGGCAATCATGATGCCCGCATCTTGGCCTGTCAGGTGGCTGACCCGGACGCGCTTTCAGAAAAAAACCTCGATCGTTGGGCGGGGGAATTGAATAATTACGTCATCACGGACGCATTTTCAGGTTTGGTCGCGCAATCGCGCCTGGCTGAGCAGAAAGCCAAGCAATGGCTTGATTCGGATGACGAATGGATCAGCAGCGCTGGCTGGAACCTGATCGCCCACCTGGCTTTACAATCCGCTTCCTTGCCGGATGCTTTTTTCTTGGTATTGCTGGAACGCATCCAGCGCGATCTGCATGCCCGCCCCAACCGCACGCGCTACAGCATGAATAACGCCTTGATCGCCATTGGGCTGCGCAATTCTTTCTTGCGTGAAAAAGCGGAAGCGGCTGCTGCACGGATCGGTGAGGTGAAAGTCGATCATGGTGAAACAGCCTGCAAAACGCCGGATGCGCTGGATTACATCCGCAAGACTTACGCCCGTCGCAATGCCAGGGTGGTTTGATATGGTTGCTTATGCATATATAATAGAATATTATAATAAAAATAAGAATAAACAATAAACAGGACATAAATTATGGAAAAATACACAGCGGTCATTTTAGGCGGCGGCCCGGCCGGGCATTCCGCAGCCGTCAGGATCTCGCAGCTCGGCGGAAAGGTGGCGTTGGTCGAGCGGGATTATATCGGCGGGATTTGCACCAACTGGGGCTGCACACCAAGCAAATCGATGATTGAGTCGGCCAAGGTAGCCAGGGTAGTCGCTGAGAGCGGTAAATATGGCATTCACGTCAACGATGTCGCGGTGGATTTCCCGGCTGTGGCTGCACGCCGCGACCAGGTGATTCTCAACACGCGTCAATTCGTCACGGATCTGCTCAAGCATCATCACGTGGATATCTACCAGGGAGAAGGAGAGCTGTTGGCGCCTGGCAAGGTGCTGGTGCGCAAGGGCAACCTTGACCCTGATGGCAAGACCATGCATTATGAGGGCGGCGAGCTGGAATTGAATGCCGATCACATCATCATCTCGACCGGCTCCCAGCCCCTCATTCCGGGATTCATCGACGCTGCAGATCCTTCCGTGGTGAGCAGCAACCGGCTGATCAGCATCCGAGAGTTGCCGGAATCGCTGACCATCATCGGCGGCGGTGTGATCGGCCTGGAATTCGCTACCATCTTCTCCAGTCTGGGCAGCCATGTGACCATCGTGGAATTTCTGGATCGCGTCCTGGCGCAGATGGATGAAGATGTATCCAAAGAGATCACGCGCATCCTGGAAGGACGCGGCGTGCGCATTCTGACCGCGCATAAATGCGTTGCTTTGAAGAACGGGGTGATCGAAGCTGAAGATATCCGCTCCGGCAAAATGGTCAATATCGACGCGCCCATGACGCTGGTGGCCATCGGCCGCCAGGCAGTGGTGCATGACGAGACCTATCAAAAATTGGGCTTGAATTACAACCGCAAGGGCGTGGAGGTCGATGAATACCAGCGCACCAACCTGCCCGGGATTTGGGCGGTGGGTGACGCCACCGGCCGCTCCATCCTGGCGCATGTGGGCATTCAGCAGGGCATCGTTGCCGCTGAAAATATCATGGCTTCAGATGGAAATGATCTACGTGAAATGGATTACTCGGTCATCCCGGCGGTGATTTACACCATGCCGGAGATTGTCGCGTTGGGAAGTGTGCCGCAGGACCTGGCGGGCGTGCGCGTAGTCAAAGTGCCGTTCGCGATCAACTTGCGCGCCGGTATCGAGGATTACAAAGACGGGTTCATCAAAATGTGGTTGAAAGACAACCGCGTTTTGGCCGCCCAGGCTATTGGGCATAACGTTTCCGAGATCATGCAGGAGGTAGCCAACATGATCGCGCTGAAGACAGATATTAACGAGGTAAGCGAGATCATCCATGCCCACCCTACTTATGCGGAAATCATCCGCTCCACTCTGGATCATGCCCTGGAAAAGGCCGTCGATTTTTATATCTAGAATCACCGTTACAACAAACTGAACGCCATCGGCATAATGGAACCGGTGGCGTTTTTTGATCGTGCAGACGTCATATTGGGCGGAGTGTCGAGTTTTGTCAACATTTGTCAATGTTTTCCTGCGCCCGCATCACAGGTAAAATAAAGGGGAAATGAAAAAAGCCATTGGTTCTGTTATTCTCTTTTCCGCGCTCCTCATGGCCGGTTGTTCAGGTCTGCCGATCATCGGGCAGTTATTCAATCCACCACAGCAAGCCACCACGGTTGGCATGCTGTTGGAGGATGATTTTTCTGAAACCGGCAGCGGCTGGGATCGCTTCGAGGCGGAAATTGGCTCGACCAATTATGAAAACGAAGCCTATCACATTATTGTCAACGAGCCGCTCACCGATCTGTTTGCCAACCCGGGCGGCTCTTATAAAGACGCGATTATCGAGGTGCAGGCCGCCCGCCAGTCCGGGCCGATCAATAACAGCTACGGCGTGATCTGCCGTTACCAGGATGAAAAGAATTTCTATGCCGCGTTGATCAGCAGCGATGGCTATGCCGGCATTTTTGAAGTAAACGACGGCCGATACCGGCTGATGGGCCATGAAGAAATGATCCCGGTCGCGGCCATCCTGGGCGGAACAACCCCCAACCTGATCCATTTCGAATGCCTGGGCAATGCGCTGGCCCTGGCGGTCAACGGTTCGCCGGTGGATGCGCAGCAGGATAAATCTTTCGGCGGGGGAGACATTGGCTTGATCGCTGGCACGTTCGACGAACCCGGCGTGCATATTGCTTTTGATAACCTGCGCGTCTGGCAGCCCTGAAACGGATTACAATGAAGCATTCCTCTGGAGGAACTCATGCGTAGATTTCCTTCCTTTCTTATTTTGGCTGTGTCTTTTCTGGCTGCAGCCTGCCAATCCGCAGCCATCCAAACCACGCCTTTGCCTGAAAAAACACAAATCGTTTATCCAACCGCCACTTACCGCAAGTTTCTGACCATCGCGCCGGATAACGTGGCTACTGCCACGCCCACCCCCACCATCCGTGGTTTGCGCAGCCAGCCGCAGGGGCGCATCGCTTTCCAGTCCGACCAGTCGGGCAGTTTGGATATTTACGTGATGAATGCTGACGGCTCGCAGACCAGCCGGCTGACCAATAATGCCGGCGCGGATGTTTTCCCCAGTTGGGCTCCCGATGGCTCGCGAATGGTTTTTGTCTCCGACCTGAACGGCGCTCCGGATGTGTTTATAGTGGACGCGGATGGCACGAACCTGAAGCAGCTGACCGATGATGCCTATGAAGACAGTTTTCCGGCCTGGTCGCCGGATGGCAGCGCCATTGCTTTTGCTTCAAAACGGGATGGCAGCGATAAGATCTTTGTAATGAACGCGGATGGCTCATCTGTGAAACAGCTCACATTCGGGTACGGCGACGATGTTTCGCCAGCCTGGTCGCCGGATGGTGAATGGATTGTGTTTGCCTCCACGCGCGACGTGAACTCCGAAATTTATAAAATGGACAGGAACGGCAAGAACCTGATCCGATTGACGGATGACCCGGCAGCGGATTACACCCCGGCCTGGTCGCCGGATGGGACGCGCATCGCTTTCGCATCCCGGCGGGATGGATTCACGAACCTGTACGTGATGGGAATCGATGGCAAGAATGTGGTTCAACTGACGAAATTCAAATCCACCGTTGAAGTGCCCAGTTGGTCGCCGGACAGCCGCATGATCGCCTTTGCGGCGGATTTCCAGGCCAGCCGCGATCTTTACGTTATCAGCGCGGATGGCACAGGCATGGACCGCGTAACGGCTAATCCGGGTGAAGAGTTCTATCCTGCCTGGTCGCCTGATCAAGAAACGCTGCCTGCGCAGTTATCCGAGCCTACTGCCAGGCCGGAGGCCGTTTGTTTGAATTCCAGCGATCCCACCTACGGCTATTCGCTCGATAATCCCATCCGCATCGGATACGATCCGCGCGTTGAAGGAGATGTCGAATCGGGCTGCGTTCCCTGGCTGCTGGGTCCGCAGGGCCAGCCCTTGACCATCCAGTTGCTGGAAGAGGTTGAGGTGGGCGATCAGACTTACTGCAAAGTATCTGCAGGATACGCGGGGCTGGTTGAAGAAAAGATCCTGTACTTCGATACCGGCAGCTTCGAGCAGCCGCAAGCCCCGCTGGGCTTTACCTGCGGCGATCCGGTGGAGTATCTCAAGGCGTTGACCGCCCACCGCTATTGATCTCGCCTGACGCAACCCTGATTTAAATCCTGCGTATTTAAGGGTGAAGGAGATTAGCATGAAAAAGTTGTATCGCAGTCGAAAAGATGAAATGATCGCGGGCGTCTGCGGAGGGCTGGCGGATTACCTGGGAGTTGATCCGACCATCATCCGTCTGGCTTTTGTGATCCTGTTCTTCGCGGGTACTGGCGGATTCTGGTTATACATCATTCTATGGATCATCATGCCGCTGCAGCCTGATCACGTCGAAAACAGCATCGAGGTCAATGAGAAATCATCCCCCGCGAGCGCGCCGCAAACCATCGATGTCAAACCGGTTGAAGAAAAGCCGAAAAAAGAATAACGCGAACTATTCGCAAAGATAAAAAGGCAGCCATATCACCAATATGGTTGTCTTATTTTTTCATTTTCTTCTCTTTCTTCTCTGCATACATGCATGTATCGGCACTTTGGAAAACATCCGCCAATGAATCTCCCGAAACTGCGGTGGCGCAGCCGATGGAAAGACTGAGAGGAATCTCGGTGTCTTGTTCCTGGTTATGTTCCTCGATTCTTTTTTGGATGCGGTCTTTGGCCTTATTTGCCCCGCTGTTGTCCATTCCGGGTAATAACACAGAAAACTCATCCCCTCCGATACGCGCGACGATATCTTCACCGCGAAAGCAATTCTTGATAATCGAAGCGATGATTTGCAGCGCCGCATCACCGGCTGGATGACCGTGCGTGTCATTGATGGATTTTAGATTATCCATATCCATTACCAGGATGCTGATTGGGAAGGCGCGGCTTTTCGAAAGACGAGACATTTCTTCTTCAAAAAAAGCCCGGTTATAGACGCCGGTCATGATATCGTGCAAGCTGAGATATGCCAGCCTTTCTTCGGCCAGCTTCCGCTCGGTGATATCCAGGTTGGAAAATAGAACCCTCCCCCAGGTTTCTTCATAGCCTGGCACTATGGATAATTTGGTAATGGTATAAATCTTCCTGCCATCCAGGCGGTTGTAAACCAGTTCGCGTTCCAGGGTGGTCTCTCCGGCCAGCATGCAATCGATAATACCCAGTGCTTCGCTGTGGCTTTCCTTGCTGAGAATGCGATGCAGATTTTTCTGCAGCTCCGCCATGTTCTTGGCGCCAAATAACCACAAGGTGGCTTCGTTCAAATCGATCAGAAGCGGCATGGATGCGATGTCGGTGAAAAAACCCCCATTTTTTTCAACCATGGATTTGAGCGGGATGCTGCGATCGTGATAATTCTCATCTAGCCACTTTTTTACAGGTGAGTAATCCTCCATGCGCAAAGCCACCGGTGAATCAGAGAACATGCGGCGGAAGCGTTCTTCGCTAGCGCTCAGCGCTTCCTGCGCGCGCCTTTCAGTAGTAATATCGCGGTATAAACCCAGGATGCCAATACGTTTTCCATTGATTTTGATCTGCTCACCGAAAATCTCCACCTCAACCAGATGCCCATCTTTATGTTTTCGTTTGCCGAACTCGTGGATGGCTTCCCCTTCCCAAACTTTCTGGCTGATCAGAAAAGCCTCGCGCGGACTGTTGGGGTTGGCGATGAGCATATCCAGTTCTTTGCCCATCACCTCATCCTGATGGTAGCCGAAAAGCATTTGGAAGGCGGGATTGACGGAAATGATCTTTTGATCGTGGTCCAAAGTAACGATCGCGATCGGACTGTTATCCACCAGCGCTTCATAGAACAATTTCTGGCGGATGACATCTTTGGAGCGTTGATCCACCAGGTTTTCGAGTTCCAGGGTTTGATCGAATAACTTTTTCTCGCGAATGCCGGCGAAATTGGCTAATAACCCCAGAAAGAACGGCGCCGTGTCGATCATCCACAGCAGCGGATTGCGCTGGACTTCTGCTATGCTTTCCCATGAGAAAGGAAGCCGCAGCAGGTACAACTGGGAAATTGTTGCGATAAATGGAAACAGTATCCCAAAAACTGCGCCGTATACGGTATATCGAAAAACCAGATATTTTTCTTGATTTGTTTGAATTCTTGTTAATTCCCCGGATAAACGCATATAGTCTCATCATCCCTTAAAAAGAATTTGTTATGTATTATATACAACAATACTAGTATTATTAACATTATTATCGTGGTTTATTCCTTTTTTTAGCTACCATCTATTTACTCAGCATTGAAGTACCTGTTGCAGAGATCTGATTTTGTCGAATTTTTGATTCTTGACATAGTGTTACAATAAATGGTAATTGGAGCATTTTTTTCCTGTTACCCCACTTGACAAGCCGTGTATTTGAGTTCAAAATACGGCACTACTTCTGATTTCGCGCTATATGCGGAACCAGATTGGAGGAAAAATGTTGAAAAGTAAGAAAACCGTAAGCCTGGGGATCATCATAGCCGGAATGCTGTTGTTTTCCGCCTGCGGTGCAGGCCAGGAACCAACCCCGGACGTGGCGGCTATCCAGACCGAAGCGGTCATGCAGGCTATGGCGCAGCTCACCGTGGACGCAGCTTTGAACCCATCAGCCACACCGGTGCCTGCCACCATGACCCCCCTGCCGACAGCGACAGTCAGCACTGTAACGCCGACAGTCAAGGTGGTTTCCAGCGGCAGCAGTTCAGGCGGCAGCTCAAGCAGCAGCGGTGGCAGCAGTTCAAAAACCGCGGTCCCCACCTATACACCGGATGTTTACAAATGCGAGATCATCAACCAATCCCCATGGGATGGCCCGCAAATGACTGGCTGGATTTTCGATGTGGTCTGGACGGTTAAGAACACCGGCGTGGTGACCTGGGATAAGGATGAGTATTACATCGTCTGGATCGAGGATGAATCCACGGAGGATTCTGATTTCAGCCCCAAACACCTGTATAAATTTTCCGCTGACGTAGATCCCTATGATGAAGTGGATGTCGTTGTGGATTTCCAGATGCCCACCCAACCCTTTAGCAAGATGCGTGTCTCGCAATGGGGTATTGTCAATGACAACGGCGATATTTTCTGCCGGTTTTACTATGCCGTGACCTACACCTATCCGGCGCCTACGCAGACCCCCGATGATTAAACCACTTTCCTAAAAAGAATCAGGGCAGGTTTTTAATTCCTGCCCTTTTTTTATTCCAAATCCCGGCTGGCCAGCACGTCGATGCCTGTGTCGAGGGCGTTCTCGATGATAACCTGGTTGATCCTAACCGGGGCAGACAATTTCACTTTGCGGATCTCTGCCAGCAGGTCCCTGATCTTTCCTTTGGGAAAGGGAGCGGAGGTACATACCGGCAGCAGCGGATGGATGGCCTTGGCAACCTGAACTGTGCTGGCGACCATGCGGCGCGGATCGGTGATCTCGCCGCGGGCGTACTCCTGGCCGCGTTTGCAGCCGGCATTGCTCACCAAAATTTCGCCATCCTTGCGGGTGACTTCCAGCCGGCAGCCTTTCGGGCAGGCCACGCAGATGATTTGCATTGGTTTAGGTTCCATCTTCATCACCGTTTTGTAATATTAATCGTGAGGTTTTGCCCAGCGCGAATTGCTTCGGCAGTTTCAGGCTTCAGGTTCAAGGTGACCATCTCACCCGGGCGGGCGTAGGGCAGCGCCTTACGCGTGATTTGATGGTCATTGCTGACCACCTCCACCCAGGCAGGCGCTTCAATCGGCTGGCTCACGCGCATTTGCAGCGGAATGGATTCCTGCGCCAACGTCTCGGCATCGAAAGCGTGCGGCACGACGTAACGCACGTTTTCCCCGGCTTGCGTCTGGATCAGCTTGTCCGGTTTATCCAGCTTGCCCTGCGCGAAGAGTGCGGCGCCCTGGCCGGCGGCAAAACCAGCCTGGGTGACCCAATCCACCAGGTCGTACACGTGCACCACGTTGCCGGCGCTGAAAATGCCCGGCACGCTGGTTTGGAAGCGGTTATCCACGTATGGGCCGCCGGTGACCGGGTCGATGCGCACGCCCGCTTGGCGCGACAGTTCATTTTCAGGGATCAGTCCGACCGAAAGCAGCAGCGTATCGCAGGGGATGATCTCTTCGCTGCCCGGAATGATCTGGCGGTTCTCATCCACCGCGGCCGACTCGATGGCTTCCACGCGCCGGTCGCCGAGGATGCGTTTGACTGTGTGATTGAGCTGCAAGGGAATATCGAAATCCTGCAGGCACTGCACGAAATTGCGTGTCAGGCCGGAGAGATAGGGCATGATCTCCAGCACGCGTTCCACTTTGGCGCCTTCGAAAGTCAGGCGGCGTGCCATAATCATGCCGATGTCGCCCGAGCCGAGGATGACGAAGCGATTGCCGGGCATGAAACCCTCTACATTCACCCAGCGCTGGGCGGTGCCGGCGGTGTACACACCGGCCGGGCGCGAGCCGGGCAGGCGGATCTGGGCACGCGTGCGTTCGCGGCAGCCCATGGCAAACACCAGGGCTTTGGCCTGGAATTCTCGGATACCCAGTTTGCGATTGGTAACGAACAGGCGACGGTCGCGCGTGGCTTCCAGCACCATGCTATCCAGCAAAACGTCTACTTTGAGATCTTGCACCTGCTGGATGAACCGTTGGGCGTAACTCGGGCCGGGCAGGTCTTCTTTGAATACTTCCAGGCCGAATCCGTTGTGGATGCACTGCAGCAGGATGCCGCCCAATTCAATGTCGCGTTCGATGATCAGCACCTTTTCCGCGCCGTTCCGCTTGGCGGCTATAGCGGCTGCCAGTCCCCCCGGGCCGCTGCCGACCACCACCACGTCGTAGTTCAGCTCAGTCATGGGCTTCCTCCGCTTGCTTGGTGGGTCGCTGCAGGAAAGATGATCCCTCGCCTTTCTTGCTGATGGCGGTTTCAGGCAAACCCAATTCGCGCGCCAGGATGTGGGTGACGCGCGGCAGATCGAACCCGCCCTGGCAGCGGCCGGTGCCCAGCCAGGTGCGGCGCTTGAGAGCGTCGTAAGTGGTGGCAGGCACGAGAGAATGGATCTCAGCTACAAGCTCGCCCTCGGTGACGTTTTCGCAGCGGCATACCACCCGTCCGTAACGTTCGTCCTGCTCGATGACTGCCTGGCGCTGCGCGTGACTCAGGTGGCGGAAACATGGCCGCGCAGGTCGGATGGGATTCCAGTCTTTCTTTTCCACAAATTTCTCACCGGCATCTTTCATTAGTTCGATCACGCGCAGGGCGATGGCAGGCGCGGAAGTCAAGCCGGGTGATTCAATCCCGCCCAGGTTGACCAATCCCTGAATATTGGCTGGAATTTCGATGACAAAATCATGTTGGTAATCCACACCTGGCGTTTCGCAGGGGGCATTGCCAGCCGCGCGCAGCCCGGCAAAGATGGCGATCACATGGCGCGCATCCACGGCCGGCACCAGTTTCTTCCCCCCTTCCAGCGCTTCCTGCAATCCCTCCGCGCTATTATTCTTATCTTCTTTATCTCCCTGGTCATGCGCGGTTGGCCCCAACACGGTATTTCCGTGCACGGTGGCGGTGGCCATGATCCCCTTGCTGACCTCGCTGGGCACCGGGAAGTACACGGATTGCAGCGCAAAATCCGCCCGGTCGAGGATCAGGTATTCGCCCTTGCGCGGTGTGATCTTGAATTCGGGACGCACCCCGGCTTTGTGCATGATTTCATCGGAATATAACCCCGCTGCGTTAATTACCCAGCGGCAGCCGAAGTCTCCGCGGTTGGTGCGGATACCAACGATATGGCTATTCTGGATGATGAAATCTTCAAAAGCGGTATCGCGCAAGATCTTGACCCCGTTCATCACCGCGTTTTCAGCCGCTGCCAGCGTGACGCCGAATGGGTCGCACATGGCGCCGGTTTCGGCAAACAAGGCGCCACTGACCAGCGGGTTGATGAATGGTTCGCGTTTGCGTATTTCCTCGCCGGATACCAGGCTGATCCCGGTAACGCCGTTGCGCTTGCCGCGTTCGACCAAATCTTTCAGTTTGGGCAGCTCTTCAGGGCCGATCGCCACCACGTAATCGCCGCGGCGTTCGTAGGCGAAATTCAGTTCTTCTGCCAATTGCGGCCAGAGCGGCACCGCCGCTACGTTCATTTTTGCTTTCAAGGAGCCGCTGACCGGGTCGTAGCCAGGGTGCACCAAAGCGGTATTGGCGGCTGAGGTGACTGAACCGATATCTGCCTCTTTTTCGATTAATAAAATACTCAAGTCAAATCGCGAAAGGAAGCGGGCGGTCATGCAGCCGACCACTCCCCCGCCAATGATAATGACATCATATGTCTCAGGCAAAGTAATGCTCCCAGGATGGTCTTCAAACTCTGGAATTATAGGAGCAATCCGGCAAATTCGCCACCTGAGGAAATTCACAATCAACAATGGAGGATTATAAGGTAAATCGTATGAATTGAAGTTAATTCAATAAAATCAATGATGGGGGAACGACAATGCAGAGAAAGAATTTGGGACCGTGATTTGCACTCTGCTGAAGGTGAACTATATTTATACTTAATGAAAATTACTTGTAACGGAGGGTTTCTATGGCAGATTATATCGCTTCGATTGATCAGGGAACATCGAGTACCCGCTGCATAATTTTTAATCATAGCGGAGAGATTGTTAGCAGTCATCAAATGGAGCATAAACAGATATAACCAAAACCCGGATGGGTGGAACATAATCCTTACGAAATCTGGGCGCGTACTCAAGATGTCATTAAAGAAGCCATGAAGCTGGCAGGGCTTAGACTTGAGGATATTGCCGCGGTTGGGGTGACCAATCAACGCGAAACCACCGTTGTATGGGATAAGGAAAGCAGAAAAGTTTTTTACAATGCGATCGTTTGGCAGGATACTCGTACTGACGAGATAATTTCGGAAATGGCAAAAAATGGCGGGCAAGACCGCTTTAAAAATCGTGTTGGCCTTCCATTGTCAACCTATTTTTCAGGCCCTAAAATAAAATGGATCCTGGATAACGTTCCGGAGGTTCGCCAGGCTGCCGAAGAAGGAAGAGCGATCTTTGGCAATATCGACACCTGGATTATCTGGAATCTCACCGGTCAGCATGTCACGGATGTAACCAATGCAAGCCGCACGATGCTAATGGACCTTAAAACATTGAAATGGGACGAGGAAATCTGCGATTTATTTAATATACCTATGAAGATGCTCCCAAAAATATGCTCATCTTCTGAAGTTTACGGAATGACGTATAAAGATGGGCCATTCGGCGGTGAGATTCCGGTCTGCGGAGATTTGGGTGATCAACAAGCGGCAACCGTCGGGCAAGCCTGTTTTGACGTCGGCGAGGCAAAAAATACCTACGGCACCGGCTGTTTTATGCTGCTCAATACGGGCAATAATATTGTATTTTCTAAAAATGGCCTTTTAACTACCGTTTGTTACCAGTTGAAAAATGAGAAACCTGTTTATGCATTGGAAGGCTCCATTGCAATCACCGGCGCCCTGGTTCAATGGCTGCGTGATAATTTGAAAATGATCAGCAGCGCTGCCGAAATTGAGAATTTAGCAAAGACAGTTGATGATAATGGCGGAATCTACTTTGTGCCGGCTTTTTCCGGCTTGTTTGCTCCGTATTGGAAGTCGGATGCGCGCGGAATTATTGTCGGATTGACTCGTTACGTGAATAATGGACATTTTGCGCGCGCAGTGCTGGAAGCGACCGCTTTCCAAACTCGTGAGGTTTTGGAAGCAATGAAATCGGATTCAGGTGTTGATTTACTGGTCCTCAAAGTTGATGGGGGCATGGTGAGGAATGATTTGTTAATGCAAATCCAGGCAGATGTCCTTAAGGTACCAGTCATCCGGCCCCGAGTCGCTGAAACCACCGCTTTGGGTGCGGCTTATGCAGCCGGATATGCAATTGGATTCTGGAAAGATTTAAAAGAGATGCGTTCCAACTGGAAGAAAGACAAGGTATGGAACCCTAAAGTAAGCAGTCCATTGTATTCCGAGAAATACAAGGAATGGAAAAAAGCAGTCACGAGGACTTTTGATTGGATAGAATAAAACCGTGAGATTTGCTTTTGTTTCACCAAGTGGTGAATAAGGACCATGCATAGCTAAATTTGATGTATGCTCAACCAAAGACGTTCCAGATTCATTATTTCATGAGCAAATACTCATACGAATGTAAAAATACCTGAGATGGTTTTATTAATGTCAGGGATTGCAAAGACATGAGAGATAGGGGGTTGAATCATTATTGAATGAGCCACTCATTTTCAATGAGACACCCAATTAATAAAACCGGAATTGGATTATTCAATCGCGAAATGCTAGACTGGATCGTAAGGCTTCGAACGGGAACCTATTGCATTGCTAAAACGTTACAATCTAAAGTCACCATTCGGGAGGTCTGAGAATGAGCCGATTTTTTGTGATATGCATTTTCTTTTTGCTATTTATTTCAGTCACCGCCTGTTCTGCGTCATCCAATAGGCACCCTGCTGATTTCAGCCTTGTTTTCAATTGGAATACCGGGTCGCTGCCCCCGCAATATCATTATTCCTACACGATAACCATCCAACCGGATGGCGGAGGCAGCCTGGATTATCAACCGGGATACGAACCGGATGAAGCCACGCACTGGCAGACAGAGTTTTTCCTAACTGGGAAACAGATGGACGCGCTTTACGGCTATCTTATTGAGAACGACCTGCTGCGCACAACTTGGAACCTGGGCGAACCTTTGCTGGGCGGCAGCGGCACCAGCCTGGTGGTTACTGCGGATGGAAAGGAATATACCGTCCCCAGCATTTCCGAGCTGCAGCTGGATGACCGCAGGCGCATGGAAGCCGCCATCGAAACGATCAAGAATCTGCTGCCGCAAAGCGTCTGGGATGAGCTGGACGCGCGTCAGGAAGCCTATGAGGCCGGTTTTACCGAATAAGTCAAACACGTTTATCCGCGATGATTCAATAATTGGTTGAGGATGATGTATTTGGCGTGCGACCACAACAGCGGATTGGCGATCTTCCCCCAGCGTTTCTCCCAGGGTTGGTACATTTCTGGGTAATTCAGCGATTGGGGCACCTGTTCGGGCAGGTTATGGTCCGCGTCGGCTTGGCGCTCGATCCATTCCAGCATCCGGCGGGCTTTTCCCGTCTCGCCCACTTCGCAATAATACCAACCCAGCCAGGCCGACAGCAGCAGCCATTCCCCGCCGCCATAATAAGAGTCCTCTCGGTAGCGGTGCACGCCGCCGCCGCGGATCAATTGCCGCTCAATTTCAGCGATAGTATTTTGAATGACCGGATCCGCGGGTGAAAAAAGATGATACGGCACGGATAAGCCGACCAAAGAAGCGTCCACCAGATCATCATGCGTGAATTTGCGGATTATGTGATCGATACAATAACGATCCAGGATGAATTGCCTGATCGAGCCCAATTCGCGGTTGAAATCGCAATGGATTAACGGTGATATGCCTTTCAAGCCCCCATAAATACAGGCCAGTGTATGCGGGTGGACATTGTGCGGGTGTTCTTCCCACAAGTCGTAGCAGGGAGTCTTCCAAAATGCGGCCAGGTACTGCGCCACCAGACGGGCAGCATTCAGACAGGACTGCTCCGGTGGATTGCCGGAAATGGAAAGGTGTTGAGCCAATGCCCAAAGCCAGGTGCCGTACCCGTCCAGTTGAAAATTCGGCCAGTCTTCCTGGGCTTCTCTGCCATCCATCGTGAAACGCGTGTGTAAATAATCTCCGGCGGCAACCAATTCAGGAGGGTTTTTTCGGGATAAAGATTCGATCAGGTCCTTGCGATCGAGCACAACTCCGGTTACCCAATGATGAAAAGAATCAGCGCTTGTGTGATGTTTGGCCAGGTCCATTGCATACGCGATATAAGAACCATCGCGAATCCAGCAATATTGATAACTCGCAAAGTTCGGGCTGGCAACGTATGCCCCGATAGGCGCTTGATTCTTTAAAATAATCTCGATGCTTTTTTCATATAACGATGCTTTCATAAAAACACATTATTCCGTTTCAATTGAGATCATGCTCCAGTATTTCAAGCGCGGTAGAACCATGCTAAGCGCACCCCCGCTCCATTCGAATGGCACTGGCAGCAAGTGAATGGATGACTCATCCGGGCTGGCATAAAGGATGCGTCCTGGTTTTTTCTTCAGAGACAAGCGGATCTTGACCTGGTTGAGTGTTCGCGGCGTGGCGTGCGGCTTATCCCAACGGCGCTCCGCAAGCTGCGTGAAGTTAATCAGGTGCATGATCGTGCGGTTGCCCAAGATATTTGACAGGCACATGACGCCTTGCGGAATTTCCACTTGCCCTTCGGAAAACGTTGATCCGGTCGGCTTCAGCCATTCGCGATAAGCCACCGCGAAATCGTACAATTTCCGCAAGCGTTTATATAGGGATGAGGAAATGGGCTGGTGCTTTGGAAAATACGGATCGCTTAGATAGCGCGCCTGCTCGCCGAGTTCGATGCGGGTAGCGCCGGATGCCAGAATAACAGCGCTGCTCAAGTGGATGTTGGCAATTCTGCGCGCGGGGACGTATAGCGCCAGTACCACGGGCTTGTTGCCGGATTGGTGCTGGGCGTTTTGGATGATGTCGACCAAATCCTGGTACCGGATCGCTGGCGGCCAGATTTCGATGTACATGA
Organism: uncultured Pelolinea sp.; assembly: GCA_964508615.1. Taxonomy (GTDB): domain Bacteria; phylum Chloroflexota; class Anaerolineae; order Anaerolineales; family Anaerolineaceae; genus Pelolinea. Next base: position 29,004 of record CAZDUN010000001.1, read on the forward strand.
AATCCTGGCGGGATTTGCACAGGGCTTCGATCGGCCAGTTTCCCACCGCGTTGAAGACCACGGTTTTTTCCGGATGATTTTCCTTGGCGCGGTTGATAAAATCAACGAAAGCGGCGGGCAGGTCGACCGGCCTGCTGCTGGAATCATACGCGATCTTGGGATCGCCGTATTGGTCGATGTGCAGCCCATCGAAGGGCATCTGTTCTAGCGTTTTTCTGCACTCCGTTAAAAGATGGTTCGCCCAGGGAGAATTCGAGGATGGGTTCATCAATCCCAAAAAGTCATGAAACAACAGGGCTTTTCCGGCCGGATCATACAAGCCCTGATCTTGATGCGCATTCCAATATACCATGGACGCGCCGTAAATTGCCAGGTAGGGCAGACAAGCCATACCGCGTTGATGGGCGTGCCCGATGAATTGCTTGATCACATCCAATGATAACTGCCTGCCTAAAACATCTTTATAGACGGACTGGTCCGGCATGAGTTGGTCGTGACGGTAATGCCAATCGTAGAATTGCAATCCGTTGATATGGAATTTGAGCAATTCCTCGATGGCAGCCTGCGCGTTTTCGTGGTCTATCGGAAAATCGCATAAAAAGCCGTACCTGGGCTGCTCGTACCAGGCTTGGGCAATGTCGAAGGCGGTTTGCAGCCTGCGTCGGGAGATTCCCGGGACGAAAACATCGCAGGCAGCCAAAAAACCTGACCCTGGCGCAGTCTGGTGAGAATCCAAACAAACCGGCAGCTCGAACCGATCTGTTTCAGCGGGAAGCGGGAAAAAGCGGGAATGGATCGGGCTGCCCAGGTGATAAACCGTGAGCTGCGCGTATCCTTCAACCGGCAGGTCCTGCGAACTGACCAAATGAAACGCAACGTCACCGGCATCCGTGAAGAAGCTTTTGGCGGGGTAGAAATCAAAAGAGGTTGGTTTCACGGGGAAGGATCAGCCTTTCATGCCGGTGGTTGAAATACCCTGGATAAAATGTCTCTGAAAAATAATAAAAACGATCACGACCGGGACCAGCGCGATCAGCGAGGCGGCAAACACCTGCCCCCACTCGGTCAGATGCTGGGTTTGGAAGAGCGCGATCGCGATCGGCAGGGTGCGCTTGGAAGTCTCTTTGATGGCCACGTGCGCCCAGGGGAACTCATCCCAGCTATACAGGAAAGTAAAGATGGTGACCACCGAAAGCCCGGATTTGGAGAGCGGCAGGATTAACTTGGTAAAGATGATCCATTGGCTGGCGCCATCGATCAAAGCGGCTTCTTCCATTTCGCGCGGCAGATCTTCAAAAAAGTTGCGCAGGAGATACGTTTGGGTGGAGAGGTTCATGCTGATATACACCGTGATCAGACCTGCCAACGAATCGAACAAACCCAGCTGCTTGGTGATGATGAACTGGGGAATGATCAGCATGACCGGCGGGATCATCATGCCGATCAGGAATATCGAAAACAGGACCTCTTTACCCGGAAATTTGATGCGCGCGAACACATAAGCCAGCATGGATGAGACCAGCACGGTGAGACCAGTACTCATGGTGGCCACGAATAGACTGTTCCAAAAATATAATCCGAAAGTGTTCTTGCTGATCGCTTCCCGATAATTTTTTAGGGTTACTTCCTGCGGCCAAAGGCGCGGTGGGAGTTCGAAAATGTAGGATTGGGGTTTGAGAGAGGTGATGACCATGTACCAGAATGGCAGCACCACTACGATTAAACCAAGGATCAGGGCTGAATATGTGAAGATTTTTTTAAGCGATTGCTGTCTGCTTTGGCTTTTCATCAATACTCCACGCGTTTTTTCAGCAGCCTGATCTGGATAATGCTGATGGCAAACACAAAGACCGTCAACAAATAGCTGATCGCGGAACCCCTGCCGAAATCCAGGCTGGAAAAAGTGGCTTCGTACATCAACGTCAATACAAAATGGGTCATATCCAGCGGGTCTCCGCCATTGGTGATCAACAAGTTGGAAATGTATGCATTCATCGCCCCAATGGTCAACACCACTAATAAAAAGACAGTGGTCGGCCTGAGCAGCGGGAGGGTAACATAGTGGAACTTGTGCCAGATGTTGGCTCCATCCACATCGGCAGCTTCATAAAGATGCGCGGGAATGGTTTGCAGCCCCGCCAGGAAAATCACGGCGGTCCAACCGATGCCTTTCCAAATGCCCAGCAGGTGAATGGGGACGAAGGCTAGAACCGGATCAGCCAGCCACAGGATGTTCTTGGGGATGAGGTGCAATATATCTTTTAATAAATAATTGACCAGCCCGGCCTGGCCGCTGAACATGTATTCGAACAGCAAACTGACGATCACCCAAGATGTGATGACTGGCAGGTAATACATCAAGCGAAAAAAAGCCTTACCGCGGATATCCTGGTTCAACAGCAGAGCGATGATCAATCCGATGGCCATCTGACCCGGCACTGTGACCAAGCCGTAAACGAGCGTATTGACCACCGCGTGTTGAAAAATGGAATTACGAATGATTTCCAGATAATTGCCAAGGCCGACCCAGGCTGAGTTTTCCGGATGGACAATATTCCAATCGTAGAAGCTGATTCGAAAGGAATATGCCATCGGTCCAATAATGAAGATGGAAAATAAGAGAAAGCCGGGAAGCAGAAATAATGCGGTAAATAAATAATTGCGGGTTTTTTGTGTCATGAGCCTGGTCGGGGATTCCCGGAGGATCGCTCCCCCGGGAATCTGAATTTGTTTTATGATTATTGTAGCAGGGCGTTGATCTCTTTCGCTGCCTGATCCAGGGCTGCTTGCACGGTTTGGTCGCCGCGCAGCATGCGCTGGAAAGCGTTGTTGATGGCGTTGTCCATATCCGACCACTTTGGATGCGGGACGCGCGCCTGGGCGGTTTCCAGTTGTTCCATGAAAATACCGAAGTATGCGGGCAATTCTGTACTGCCGGTCAGGCTGGAAAGCACGGGCATGACGCCGACCTGGCCCATCATGATCTGGGCTTCCTCGCTCAACAGGTAAGCGGTCCATTTTAGAGCCGCATCAGCGTTTTCGGTGTCCGCGAAGACCACCACATCCTCACCACCAACGACCGAACTGGTCGTTCCGTCGGTTCCGGTTGGGATGAGCGCGAAATTGACTTCGAAATCGGGATAGCTACTTTTATAGATGTCCACCATCCAGGGGCCGTCGATGATCATGGCATACTTGCCGCTGCCATGCCCGTCGGAGGTGCCAATGCCGCCGCCCAACAGGTTGGGGGAGATGCAGCCGTTGTTGTACATGTCCACCAACATAGTGAATGCTGCCACGCTGGCTTCAGAATTGACATAACCACTGGCGGTGCTGAAATCATCCGCCACGACCTTGCCGCCCATGGTGTAGAAAACCGGCGCGGGCGCCCAAAAATAGGTGCCACCCAACGCGTAACCATAGATTTCGTTTGCGGAGTCGGATAACTGGCAAGCGACGGATGCGAATTCTTCCATGGTGGCCGGAGCAGCTTCGAGACCGGCGGCCGCGAACATTTCCTTATTCCACAGCAGAACCTGGGTATTGGTGTCCTGCGGTAGGCCGTAGTAGTGGCCATCCCAATAGTTGGTAGATAAGGGGCCGGCGAAGGTGGAAGCGGCGATAGCGTCGAAATCGGGCATGACGCCATCCAATTGCATAAGCGCGCCTTCGTTGGCGAACTCCGGCACCCAGGCAATGTCCAGGCGGGCGGTATCGGGCGCTTCGCCGCCTGCAATGGAAGTCAGCAGGGCAGCCTTGAAATCATCGTAAGCGTAATCGGTGGCTTCCACAGTGGTTCCGGGATTGTCGGCCTCGAAAGCGGCGATGACCAATTCAAGCTGGGCAGCTTCCGCATCGGACATGGTGTGCCAGTAGCTGATGGTCACGGGAGCGGCTTGCTCGCTGGTGGTTTCTTCCACAGGCGCCGCTTCGGCCGGCGCTTCTTCCGCAGCGGGAGCTGCTTTTTCAGCCGGCGTACAGGCTGCCGCAAATACCAGCGCGACCAGCATCAGGCTGGCCAGGGCGGTTAATAGAAATTTCTTTTTCATTTTATTCTCCTTTACAAATCGTTTCGAAATTTATTCTGGAACTCGATTGTTGTTTTTAGGTAATCCGTGCACCTCCTGAAAATTGCCCAACTTAATTTAGTTACTAAAATAACTTACCTAAAAATTTTTGGGTCCTTATTTATTTACTTGTAACGGCGATTTGAACAATTCTTGCAAGACCAGGCTGGCTGCACCGCGCGCCCAAGCGAAGTCTTCCCATTTGTCGATCTGGATTTCGGTCTCGTTGCCAAGACCTTCCAACGTGTGGGCTTTGACTGCGGCGCGCATGGGCTGGAATAACAGGTCACCGGAACGCACGCCCTCGCCGCTGAGGATGATCAATTGCGGGTTGAAAAGGTTGATCAAATTAGCGATTCCCTGGCCAAGCTTGCGGCCGGCATCGGCAAAGATCGCGCGGATATCCTCCTGCCCGGTATTGGCTAATTGAATGACATCTTCGATATTTGTCATTGGTTGCGACAGAATCTGGCTTGCAGACCGCAGCAGCGCCGGATCGGCTACAAACGTTTCCAGGCAGCCGTGTTTTCCGCAGTCGCAGGCAGGGCCTTTGTCATCGCAGACGGTATGCCCGAATTCTCCCGCGCCGCCCTGATGGCCGTGATAGATGTGCCCATTCACCACAATACCCAGGCCGACGCCACGGCCAACCGTGACGACCAGGAAATTATCGATTCCGCGGCCGGCCCCGAATAACTGCTCCGTGATGGTCAGTGTGTTGACGTCGTTATCCAGGTACACCGGCACGTGCAGCTCATCTTTCAGGATCTTTCCAAGCGGCAAATTGCGCCATCCGAAAAAAGGAGAATAGCGCAATATCCCTTCCTGAATGTTGATGATGCCGGCCAACCCCAGACCAACGCCCAATAATTTCGATGGATTGATTTGTTGGACTGTGATGATCGACTGTACCAGATCGACGATCGTATGGAGGATCACCTGCGGGTCGCGGCTGTCGATTTCCACGCTTTGATTCAGGATGACCGTGGCCTCCAGGTCCGTCAGCGTGGCACTGATCTGCTTTTCAGCCAGCTTGATGCCGATCACGCAGCCGCCATGCGGGTTGAGCGCCAGCCGCACCGGCTTTCGTCCGCCGCTGGAATCGCCGGATTCTTTTTCGAATACCAGGCTGCTTTGGATGAGATTGGCGGAAATATTCGAGATCGAGGCGGGGCTGAGCCCGGTCAGGTGAGCCAGGTCGGTGCGCGAAACCGGCCCATAATTTTTAATGGCATTCAACACAATGGAGCGGTTGATGGCCCGGATGAGGTTGCGATCGGCGCTGAATTGGTTCTTCATCAGATACTTTATTCACTGAATAAAGTAAGTATATCTATTTCTGAATTGCTTGTCAAGTTAATAGTGAACGATGAATCTCAATCCGCCGGCTTCAAGCCTATGCCCTCCAAGGTGAAGACCTTTCCTTCGAAATCGGCAAAGGTCAGGTTGTCGATGGTCAACGAAAATGCCTCATTCAGTGTATTGAAGATGGACAGGTAACTGAGTTTGCTGCGCGCTTCCCAATCCAACCCCAGCTGCAGTGCCGCCGCCTGAATGCTTTCCGTGCTTGGCCCTTCGATCTCGCAGAAATTACCGAAAGGCATTTCATCCAGCGACACCTCCACCTCGCCCAATTGGTATGCGGTGCGATATTTTTCGTAGGATACGATCACCTGGTAGCCCAGCGCTTCCAGGATTTCCCGCGCGGTTTGCAGGTCGCTGACCTCCACCTCGATCTCCGCGCGGCTGCTGACCGGGCTGAGCGGGTCAGCCGCGCCTTTGTAGGTCAGACGGGCTTTGCGGTCCTGGCGCAAGCGTAGTACCTGGAAGGATGACGATAAGCGCCGCTCGGGCGTGTCGAAACGCAGGTTGAGTTCATACGTGCGTGGCTGGGTCAACTGTGCGCCCAGGGCTTTCAGGCGTTCTTCCAGACGCCGTGGATCGCGCAGCCAAAACTTGGCTTCCTGTTCCTGTTTATTCCCGCCCATGATTTTCCTCCTTGGAAAAATCCTTGTTCCTGACCAGTATAAAAACAACAAGCAGGGTTAATAGGCTGATGATGGTCAGCATAAAAACCTGGTCGAAAAATGCTTCACGTGTGCCCAGGAAAATGTGGTCGCACCACAGCCAAAGCAGGAAAAGGATGCCTGATATGCGTGTGTAGAGCGGTGCAAACCGCAGCCGCAAGGCAGCGAAAAGCGCCCCCAAGCTGAAGCTCAACCCAATACCCGCTCCGCTCAACAGGATGTAGAGCGGGCTCGGCCAAATTTTCAGATCCAACAGATATGCCCAATAAACCAGCGTTTCCCGTAAACGCAGCCAGCCAGCCAGTGCGTAGGCACACAGGCAGATGACCGCGGTGATGCGCCGCCATTTTGCCCTGCGCGCCGATTTTTCGCCTTCTGGATTAAATCCTTGCGTTGTGGATTTCATTAACCTGGCCTGATTATAGCATCCGGGAAATATCTTTCCGGACGCTAGGGTTGTTCCAGAATCTTGCGCCCTGCTTCTTTATCCGCTATACTGGCTACGGTACAACGAAAATTCCCTGCCAAGGTGAGGCGTATGACTGAAAAAGAACAAGCCATTTCCCCCGAGATGTTCGATCATCTTGTAAAACTGGCCGCGCTGGAATTGGGCGAAGCGGAGGCGGAATACCTGCGTTGTGAACTCAATAAACAACTTTCCGCCATCCGTGAATTGGAGGCCATTCAGCTCGACCCCGAGCTTCCGCTGGCTGCGCACGGCGTTCCCTATAACGCCCATAACAGCCCCGGCTTGCGCGCCGATGAGTGGCAGGCCTGCCCGCATGTCAAAGAAATCACCGCCCAGGCACCGCAGTTTGAAGATGGCTACATGATCGTGCCGGATATTCCCCACACTACGCTGGAGTGAACATGGAATTATGCGACCTTTCCGCGCTTGAAATCCGCGATTCAATAAAAGGGAAAAAAGTCTCCGCACGGGAGGTACTGGAAGCCTGCCTGGCGCGCATCGATGCTGTCGATGGCCGCCCGGGCGCGCTGGATGCTGGTCCTGAAACCGAAGCGGATCTGCAGCGCGTGCATGCATTCATCACCCGCACCACCGAGACAGCACGCGCGCAAGCCAGGGCAATTGACCAGCGCATTGCCGCGGGGGAAGACCCCGGCTTGCTGGCGGGCATCCCCATCACTGTTAAAGACATTTTTTGCGTGAAGGGCACGCCCTCCACGGCTGCCTCGCGCATCCTGGCGAACTTTACCGCGCCCTATACGGCCACTCCGGTGGAACGCATGTTTTCCGCCGGCGCGCTGATGCTGGGCAAGGTCAACCTGGATGAATTCACGTACGGTTCATCCAATGAATCCTCGGCTTTCCAGCCCTCACCGCGCAATCCCTGGAACACCGCGCGCGTGCCGGGCGGTTCCTCGGGCGGCAGCGCGGCTTCGGTGGCGGCCGGCGAAGCCTATCTCTCGCTGGGCACCGATACAGCCGGTTCCATCCGCCAGCCGGCGGCTTTCTGCGGCGTGGTGGGGCTCAAACCCACCTACGGGCGTGTCTCACGCTACGGCCTGATCGCCTTCGGCTCCTCGCTGGATTGCCCCGGCCCGCTGGCGCGCAGCGCCGCGGACGCGGCCTTAATGCTGCAGGCCATCGCCGGCCCCGACCCGCGCGATGCCACCGCAGCAGTGGTGGACGTTCCCGACTATTTGGCCGCGTTGGGGAAAGATATTAGAGGCATGCGCATCGGGCTTTCGCCCGATTATTTCCAGATCACTTTCCCGCAAGCCGGCGGGGAGTACTCGCAGCAACCGGTGCCGGAGGAAATGCGCGCGGCAGTGTTGCGCGCGGCCGAGCTTTACCGCGCCCTGGGCGCCGAGATCATCGAGGACGTGCCCATGCCCAACACGCGTTATGGCATCCCGGTCTATTTTGTCATCAGCCGCGTGGAGGCGGCTTCCAACCTGCACCGTTATGACGGCGTGAAATATGGCTATCGCACCCAGCAGACAGTGTGGGAATTACAGGACCTATACCGCAAGTCGCGCGGCGAGGGTTTCGGCTTGCAGCCCAAGCTGCGCATCCTGATGGGTATGTACGTCAGCGCCGCTCAATACAGCGAGCAATATTATCGCCGGGCGTTGCGCGTGCGCACGCTGATCCGCCGTGATTTTGAGGAGGCTTTTGACCCGCACGGCAAGTACCGCCTGGACGCCCTGCTGACCCCAACCACGCCCACCAGCGCTTTCCCGATCAAGGATGTGTATGGTGATTCGGTGCTGATGCAATATGCCGACCAGCTGACCGTGCCGGCCAACCATGCCGGCGTACCGGGCATTTCCTTTCCCGGCGGGCTGGATCAGGACGGCTTGCCGATTGGCCTGCAGCTGCTGGGGCCGGATTTCTCCGAAGCGTCTCTGCTGCAATTGGCGCACGCCTACGAGCAGGCCAGTGCGAAAGCGGACTGGCGCGCCAAACGCCCCGCGGTTCTGGAGATAAAATAACCATATGTCAGCTATTAATACATCAATGAAGTTTGATCCGAATGCTGATCTCGTGTTGTTCAAAGGCGATGTAAGAGATTTATTACGAGATATTCCCAATGAGTTCGTTAGTTTAGTAGTTACATCACCACCGTATAACATTGGTAAATCTTATGAAAATAAAACTTCTCTTGAAAAATATTTAAAAGAACAAGAGAAAATCATCAATGAATGTGTAAGAGTACTAAAAGATGATGGCAGTATTTGTTGGCAAGTTGGCAACTACGTTGAAGATTCTTCGATTATTCCACTTGATATAGTTTTATACCCAATTTTTCAGAAATTAAACCTAAAACTTCGTAATAGGATTGTCTGGCATTTTGGTCATGGATTACATGCGTCAAAAAGGTTTTCAGGAAGATACGAAGTAATTCTCTGGTTTACAAAATCTGATGACTATATTTTTAATTTAGATTCAGTAAGAATACCTCAGAAATATCCTCAAAAAAAATAATTCAAGGGTCCAAAAATAGGTCAACTTACAGGCAATCCTTTGGGTAAGAACCCATCAGATATTTGGAATATTCCTAACGTTAAAGCAAATCATATTGAAAAAACGATACATCCATGCCAATTTCCTATTGAACTCATCGAACGTTTAGTTTTAGCCATGACCAATGAAGGAGATTGGATTTTTGATCCTTTTATGGGCGTGGGATCAACAGCAATTGCCTCATTGATTCATAATCGAAAATCAATTGGGGCAGAAATTGTTGAAGAATATGTTTCTATTGCATTGGATCGAGTAAAAAAAGCGGAATTGGGAAAATTACAGATTCGTCCAATGGATCGTGAAATTTATGACCCAAGTGGTGGAGGAAATTCCAAACCTCCAAAAAAAGCAATTATTGGTCAACAATCTCAGCTTTCTATTCTAGAAAATGGGAAGGAATATATTGATTGAGAAGATGAAGGTAATCTATGAGTATTCACATTTAGGGGGATCTGAAATATTACAGGTTCATTTTAAAGAGATTGAGCAAACAATTTATTCCGTAATCTCTAATATCAAAGCACGAAAGACAAAGATGAGTAAAGAGAAGACAATGAAGGGTAAGACACTTTACTCTCCAAAAGATATGAATCTTCAATTTAAAAGAGAATTTAATAGTTTAGGTTTTAAAGAACTTAGAGATAAATATACAATAACGATTCCCAATAGCGATTTAAAAATTTCAGGGGCATATAAGCAAATCGATTTTGTAAAAAATAAAGTACTAGTTGAAGTTCAATTTGGTAAATATGCTTTCATGTTTTATGATATGGCGAAATTTCAGTATTTTTTCAACGAAAATAAAGCTGACGTCGGAATAGAGATTGTCCCATGTCATTCACTTCAGAAACAGATGTCCACAGGTGTATCCTATGGTGAACAACTTGTATATGATATTGAAAGACTAAAACGCCATTTCCCTGCAGTACCTGTAAAAGTAATTCTGGTTGATGCTGATTCTGAATAGGAAAGAATTTAATTATGACAACCTACGAAGCCGTGATCGGGCTGGAGACCCACATCCAGCTCAACACCCTGACCAAGATTTTCTGCGCCTGCAAGGCGGATTCCTGGGAGGACGCGCCCAACAGCAACGTCTGCCCGGTCTGCACCGGCCTGCCGGGCGTGCTGCCGGTGCTGAACGAACGCGTGGTCGAAAAAGCCGTGCTGCTGGCCGAGGCCATGCATGCCGAGGTGCAGCCGGTCTCTTATTTCGACCGCAAAAATTACTTCTACCCGGATCTGCCCAAGGGCTACCAGATCTCGCAATTCGATATGCCCATCGCGCTGGGTGGTGGCCTGGAGCTGCCCATCCCGGCCGCGGCTGACCCGCAGGGCAAAGGCTACCTGCGCACCGTGCGCATTCACAAGCTGCACATCGAGGAAGATGCTGGCAAGACCAAAAATGAAGGCGGCGAGCGCCAGGTGGATTTCAACCGCTGCGGCGTGCCGCTGGTGGAAATGGTCACCGAGCCTGACTTGCGCACAGCTGACGAAGCCGCCCAGTACCTGATCCGCCTGCGGCAGCTGCTGCGCTGGATCGGCATCTCCGAGGCGGACATGGAGAAGGGTAACCTGCGTTGCGACGCCAACGTATCCATCCGGCCAATCGGCGCCACGCTGTTGAATGAGAAGACAGAAATAAAAAACGTCAATTCCATCGACTCCGTGCGCGAGGCCATCCGCAAAGAGATCGAGCGCCAGACGCGCGAAGTGCAGGCGGGCAACGCCATCCAGGCCTGGACGCTGGAATGGGACCAGGATGCCGGTGTGCTGCGCAAGATGCGCTCCAAGGAAACCGAAGCCGATTACCGTTACTTCCGCGAACCCGATTTGCTGCCGCTGCGCGTCAGCGCGGAATGGAAAGCTGCCATCCTGAAGGATTTCCCCGAGCGGCCGCTGGAACGCCGCGCGCGCTTCATGCGCGAATACAACCTGCCCGAGTATGACGCGGACATCCTCACATTGGAGCGTGCCCTTTCGGAGTATTTCGAAGCAGCTGCCAAAGCCTATGGCGGCGATCCCAAGAAGGTCTCCAACTGGCTGATGAATGACGTGCTGCGCATGATCAACGAGCAGAACCTCAACCCGGCCGCCATGCGCCTGACCCCGCTGTACCTGGCGGAATTGCTGCGATTGGTGGACGCCGGCACCATCAATATCACCACCGGCAAAGCCCTGCTGCAGCAGGTGCAGGATTGTGGCAAAGCGCCGTCTAAACTGGTCGAAGAGCAAGGCCTGGCGCAGGTGCGCGATGACGCGGCCATCCGCGCGGTGTGCGAGGGCATTATCGCCGCCAATTCAAATGAGGTTGCAGCTTACCGCGCCGGCAAGGAGACCCTGATGGGTTGGTTCGTCGGCCAGGTGATGCGCGAAATGAAAGGCAAGGCGGACGCCAGTTTGGCTAAAGACATATTCGAAAGATTATTAAATAATTAGAATATATTATTAACTCCCAAATAGAACAAATGTACTATTTGGGAGTATAATTAATTTGGAGGGATTTATGAACTGCCAAGAATTTTTCAATGAACCAAAGATACAATCGCAAATAAAGATTAATATTGTCAAAAAGTATTTTGATGCCTGGACACAAGTAATTTTTTCTTACCTTAAGAGTAAAAATAGAGATAAGAAAATGGGATTTGTTGATTTATTTGCTGGTCCAGGCAAGTATGAAGATGGAACAAAATCCACACCTTTAGAAATAATTGAAACTGCACTTAGAAATGTGG
>CAZDUN010000002.1:0-14332 GCA_964508615.1 uncultured Pelolinea sp.
CGGATTGGGAAATTACCAGACCCTTTGCGCTATTCCCCTAACCGTTAAAGGTGAGATTAAAGGCGTTCTGATGGGTCTTTTCACTGCCAAGAAAACATTCAATGATGAATGGTACGAAATCGCGCAGACCCTGGCCGCGCAAACAGCCATCGCCATCGATAACCATGAGCTTTTCGATAATTTACAGCAATCCACGGTCAATCTTTCAGGCGCGTACGACGAGACCATCGAAGGCTGGGCCAAAGCGCTCGAATTGCGCGACCAGGAAACCGAAGGCCATTCCCAGCGAGTTACGAAGATGACCATTGATCTGGCTTATGCGATGGGCGTTAAGGATGAAGCTATCGGGGATATGATGCGCGGCGCCCTGCTGCACGATATTGGCAAGATGGGCGTCCCTGACGCGATTCTGAATAAACCCGGTAAATTAACCGAAGAGGAATGGCAGCAAATTTATAAACATCCCCAATTTGCTTACGATATGTTATCGGCAATCAAATACTTGAAATCTGCCACCGACATCCCTTATTGCCACCATGAGAAATGGGATGGCAGTGGTTACCCGCGCGGGTTGAAGGGCGAAGAAATCCCGCTTTCCGCGCGCATTTTCGCGGTGGTGGATGTGTGGGATGCGCTCACCAGCGATCGGCCGTATCGAAAAGCCTGGTCGAAGATGAAAGCCAGGCAATACATGCAAGAACAGGCCGGCAAGCATTTCGACCCGCAAATCGTGAAGATTTTCCTTAAACAGATCATTGCTTGAATCAATACCGGTTCTATCTCCCTAAAGTGCTTCTCGAAAAATTTTCATATAATCGAAATTTCTGGCTGCTTTTATCCTTTATTACAAATTATTAATAAAGAACTTGCCTTTTTTTGAAAAATCGAGATAATCACTGCATACGATAAAGGCAAACCCAGTGAAAGCTGGCGACGCAAAGCTACTGGTCTAAAGCAAAGTATTCAAGTGCCATGATCGCAGAGCCGCCGAGAGCGATGGAATCTAGCTGCCATTTCTTTTCATGGGCATTACGCCTTTATTAGACCAATGAAAGGAGATGGTTTTATATTAAATCCTCAATACGATAATCCAGCTAGTTGTTCGGGGTTATGGAATCTACTATGATGGATATTTCGAAAAATGAATCCAATCTTTTGACTTAGGCATCCTTTAGTAATTCCAACCAAATGTCAATTCATTTCAACACAACACACCTAGGAGCAAAGATGTCAATTTCCAATTTATTAAAACCCAGAACGATTGCCATTGCTTTGGTAATCCTGGTTTTGGCAGTGATCGCGTTCGGTTACGCGGCTGCCAATGTCGTTCCAGAAAGCGGCGCGGGTGAAGGCGTAGGCACGGTCAGCGGCTACACCGTCGCCAATATTGATTACACCCTGCTAGCTACGGATCCCACCAAGGTATCCAGCGTTACTTTCGATGTCACTCCCACCAGCGGTGCACAGACACCAGACGAGGTAAAGATTTCCGTGGATTCAGGCACTACCTGGGTCAGCTGCACTGGTCCTACTACCAATAACTGGGCATGTGCATTCGCATCCGAGTCAGAACCGGATGTGTCTGCCATCACGTCTATGCAAGTGGTCGCTGCCCAGTAATTCTCGTTTTACGATGCAGAAGATTTGGGCCTGGAGTTCCAGGCCCAAATTAAATAAAAATGATCAATCTTCGCGCCTGGTATCATCCAATCTTCTCAGCGCTCACGCTCGTCATCGTAGTACTTTTATGGATGATAATGGCTCCCCGTGAAGTCGGCGGACAGACCACTTATATCATTCTGGTGGGGAATAGCATGGAGCCGAGTTTCTTTAAAGATGATTTGGTTCTGGTACGTAAATCCGTAAATTATAAGCAGCAGGACATTGTGGCTTATCGGCAGCCGGATGTCGGCATTGTGTTTCACCGTATTATCCGCATGGAGAACGACTGCTTTGTGTTGAAAGGCGATAATAATTCGTGGGAAGATTCATATTGTCCCGTTCAGCAGGAAATTATCGGGAAATACTGGCTGAGCATCCCAAGAGTCGGCAGATTTTTGAGAATCCTGCGGACTCCAGCCGGTTTTTCATTCGTGGTTTTCTTCTTTTCATTATTAATTTTGATGAGTATTTTTTCAGACCGGCTATATCAAAATAATGTAAAAAGTAAAGTAAATAATACAAATATTAAAAGAGATGCTCCCAACATAAAATTCAAAGGTATGTCTATGGACAATAAATTATCTGATTCGCTTTACTTGCTTTCCGCCATCGGATTCGCTTTCGTTATGCTGGCTTTGGTCTCTTTTGCAAACCCAATCGAGGGCACCGCTGCGGATAATTTTGACTTTATCAGCTCGGGAATTTTTGAATATTCATGCGCAGTGCCTGAGGATATTTATGATGATGATTCGGTAAAAACTGGCGACCCGATCTATCGTCAATTAAACGACTCCTTTACAGTGAATTTCACTTATGAGCTCAGTGCCGAAAAACCACTCGAGGATATCCAGGGAACGTACCAAATGCACGCGGTGGTCAGTGAAGCCAGCGGTTGGCAGCGTTCCATTGAATTGATCGCGCCCTCGCTGGTCGATGTACGGGAATTTACCTCCGCTGCTGAAGTCGATCTGGATGCGATCCAGTCTTTGATCGATAATTTCGAGGAACAAACCGGCGTATCCAGCAATCGCTATACCTTGACCATTCAGCCTGAGGTCTATTTGACTGCCCTACTCGGCGGCAGAGAATTGGAGGAGAGCTTCTCCCCGCAGATGCAATTTAACCTGGATGATCAGAAGCTGGTCCTGCTGGACGACAATTCCACTACCGCTGATGTGCTCCATCCGACGCAAGGCGGCGTTGTCCCCGGTTCTCGCAAGACCGCCAACACGATCTCGATCCTCGGGCTTCAATTGAATGTCCTGCTTGCGCGCATCATCGCCGTTTATGGGATCCTTTGCGTTGCCGTTGCCGTTATCTGGATGTTAAAAAGGAATGGCATTATTCATTCTAATCTCTCGTTACTAAATAGGATTGGGAAGGTAAGGAAAAATGACTAAGAAGGTGATCCGCTTGATGCTGATCAGCTTGCCAGCGCTGATTTTTAAAAAAATTTTTTTTTTTTAATTATAAAATATTTTAAAAAAAATTTTTGGGTTTTTTTTTAAAAATTAAAAAATCGGTTTACCGTTTTTTTGTTAAACTTTCCACCGCTGATATTGTTCAGCGCCATCTTGGCACGCATGTCAGCCAATACGGTCAATGAATCCGGGATGGAAGAGCAGACGCAGGAGGTCACTGCCAACCAGATCAAACCCGCCGCTTGCGATGGGATTGATCTTTCCGCGATTTACACAGACAGCGATGGCGCGGCTACCAATGATTTAGTATTGGGCACCTCCGCCTCGAATACCCTAAATGGCAATGATGGCGATGACTGCCTGGTTGGCGGCAATGGGGATGACACACTCGATAGCGGCGCGGGCGCGGATGTCTGCATCGGCGGAGACGGCGTGGATAGCTTTTTGAACTGTGAAACACAGGTCGATCCTTGATTGAGATATTCTCCCTCCGCCAAGTCTCTCTATTGACGCCTGCGCTTTTCCATGCTATCATCCCTGCCATTGTGAACATGAACATGCTATTCAATAACCTGACCCTGCGACGACAGCTGACCACATCCCGAACCAACGGATTGGTTGGCTTGTTCTGCTTGCGTGAATCGTAGGGTTCACCTCTCACAGAAATTCTATCTAAACGAAGAAAAAAGCTTTCCGAATCCGGAAAGTTTTTTTTCATTTAATAATTTTTTACTCAAACCATTCAGGAGAATAAACATGGCAAAACAAAATTTGAAATCATCCATCAAGAAAGTTGTGCTGGCATATTCCGGCGGACTGGACACCTCGGTGATCGTGTCCTGGCTGAAGGAGAATTACGGTTGCGAAGTGATCTGTTTCACCGCCGATGTAGGCCAGGCAGAGGAACTCAGCCAGCTGCCCCAGAAAGCCATCGCCAGCGGCGCCAGTAAAATCTTCATCGAAGATCTGACCGATGAATTCGCCGGTGAGTATTTATTCAAGCTGCTGCGTTCGGGCGCGATTTATGAGGGAAAATATTTACTCGGCACATCCATCGCGCGCCCCTTGATTGCCAAACACATGGTCAAAATCGCCCAGCAGGAAGGCGCTGACGCCATCGCGCACGGCTGCACCGGTAAAGGCAATGACCAGGTGCGCTTTGAATTGACCGCCATGGCGCTGGATCCCAGCCTGAAAGTGATTGCGCCCTGGCGCGAATGGGATATCGCTTCGCGTGAAGATGCCCTGGCTTACGCCGCCGCGCATGATATTCCTGTCTCTTCCAGCCTGAAATCCATTTACAGCCGCGACCGCAATCTTTGGCACCTGTCGCATGAAGGCGGTATTCTAGAGGATACCTGGAACGAAGCCGATGAAGCCATGTACCAGCTCTCAGTCTCTCCAGAAGAAGCGCCGGATCAACCTGAGTACATTGAAATCGAGTTCGCGCAAGGTTTCCCGGTGAAGCTGAATGGCAAAGCCATCGATCCGGCCGAGATGGTCAAGCAATTGAACCTGCTGGGCGGCAAACACGGTATCGGCCGCGTGGATATGGTCGAGAACCGCCTGGTGGGCATGAAATCGCGCGGTGTCTATGAAACCCCGGGCGGCACCATCCTGGTAGCAGCCCACCAGGACCTGGAATCCATCTGCCTGGACCGCGATACGCTGCATTACAAGCACCTGCTGGCGCAGCGCTACGCGGAGCTGGTCTATAACGGCCAATGGTTCACACCCCTGCGTGAAGCTATGGATGCTTTCGTTGACGTCACCCAAAAACACATGACCGGCACAGTCAAGCTGAAACTCTATAAAGGCAGCGCCACAGCCATCGCGCGCAAGAGCCCTTATTCCCTGTACAATGAAGAATTCGCCACTTTCGGACAGGACAGCGTGTACGATCAAAGCGACGCGGCCGGGTTCATCAACCTGTTCGGCCTTCCCTTGAAAGTTGCCGCCCTGCGTGATCTCAAGACCACTGTAGATATCCCTGCTGAAATGCCGGTGGAAGCCGCATCAATCATTCATCTGGACAGCGAGCAGGTTTAGCATGCAGCAGCTTTGGGGTGGTCGTTTCAAAGATAGCGTTGATCCGTTAGCATGGCAGTTGAACGCTTCCATTTCTTTTGATTTTCGCCTGGCAGAAGTGGATATAAGAGGTTCCGAAGCCTGGGCGAAAGGCCTTGAAAAGGCCGGCGTGCTCACCGCATCTGAATTGTCGCAAATACTGAACGGTCTGAAACAGGTTCTCATCGAGGTTCAAGCAGGGAAATTTCAAATCCTCCCCTCGGATGAAGACGTGCACACCGCGATGGAACGCCGCCTGACAGAAATCATCGGAGTTGTCGCCGGCAAGTTGCATACCGGCCGCAGCCGCAATGACCAGGTAGCCACCGACCTGACACTGTGGTTGATTGAAGCAATTCAGCAGGTGGATGAACACCTAAGTAATGTGATGAATGCATTGATTGACCGGTCAGAAAAAGACTTGGGCATTGTTATTAGTGGCTATACGCATTTACAGCAGTCGCAACCAATCCTGCTCAGCCATTGGTGGCTCTCGCATTTCTGGCCGCTTGCGCGCGACCGGCAGCGTCTGGCGGATTTAATAAAACGCGCTGCCTGCCTGCCGCTCGGATCAGGCGCCATGGCCGGCACGCCCTACCCGCTCGACCGCCAGTTTCTGGCCAAAGAACTGGGCCTGACCGCCATCTCCCCCAACAGCATCGACGCGGTTTCCAACCGCGATTCAGCCGCTGAGTTTCTGTTTGCCGCTTCCTTGATCGCGATCCACCTCTCAAGGCTGGCTGAAGCGCTGATCCTCTTTTCTACCGTTGAATTCGGCTTCATCAGGCTGGCCGATGCCTACACCACCGGCTCCAGCCTGATGCCGCAGAAGAAAAACCCGGATACGCTTGAATTGACGCGCGGCAAGACCGGTACGATCATCGGGCGCCTGGCGGGAATGCTGGCCACGCTTAAAGGACTCCCTTCAGCGTATGATAAAGACCTGCAGGAAGATAAAATTCCGCTGTTCGAAACTTTTGACAACCTGTGTCTGATGCTGCCGGTCATGGCCGGCCTGCTGGACAGCCTGCAAGTGAATGCGCAGCGCATGCGCTCCGCGCTCAACCCCGCCATCCTGGCCACCGACCTGGCGGATTATCTGGTTGCCAAAGGCGTTCCTTTCCGTGAAGCACACGCCCTGGTCGGGCATGCCGTGCAAATTTCGGAAGCGCAGGGGATTCCCTTGCATCATCTTCCTTTGAGCGATTTTCAAGCCATCAGCCCGGCCTTTGACGCGGACATTAATGAAGTCTTCGATTTTGAAAAAGCCATCGCCAAACGCAACCTGCCCGGTGGAACGGATTCGGCGGTTGTAATTGCACAACTTGAACAGGCAAAGACCTTGCTAAATTAAATGGATGGATAAAGAAAAAGAAGCTGCAGATATATCTTGACGATCCGGAAATAATTCATATAATTATCCGCAATATCAAAAGGCTGTGACGAGGACGAGTACACGCTGTACGCTGGACCAGAGAGCAGGCACTTGGTGAAAGCCCTGCCCGGACGACAGCATGGAATGGACCTCCGAGCCGCAGGGCGAAAGAAATTGATTGATTAGCCCGAGACGGAATGTCCCCGTTACAGGACTAGGATATACCTCAGTAAAGCTTGAGCGTATCCGAAAAGAGTGAGCTGGCAGATTCCCCAATCGCATCACCGGGGAATTTTTCGTTAAGCAGCCAGCTCGAGTTGGGTGGCACCACGGACTCCGCGTTCGTCCCATCAATGGGACGGACGCGTTTTGTTTTAACGCAACTCCCTCCCAAATCATCGTTTAGAGAAAAAGGAGAAGCGTATGGAATGCAGAATATTCCTGTCAGTGACATTTCATCCACCTTGAAGGCAGATTGGTTTAGATGGACATAATCAAGCAAAAAATCAATCAATCAAGGAGAATAAAAAATGTCTGAACAAATCCGTTTTAACCTCAATGAAAGCGACCTGCCGCGCCAGTGGTATAACATGCTGGCGGACAGCCCGGTCAAACCCGCGCCGGTCCTGAATCCGCAAACATTGGAACCAATCACCCCCGAATTCCTTTCAGTGCTCTTTCCAATGACGTTGATCGAGCAGGAGGTCAGCCAGGAGCGTTACATCGATATTCCCGAAGAAGTGCGTGAGATTTATAAACTCTGGCGGCCAACCCCGCTCATGCGCGCGCGCCGTCTGGAAATTGCCCTGGATACTCCCGCCCATATCTACTTCAAGAACGAAGGCGTCTCACCTTCAGGCAGCCATAAACCTAACACGGCCGTGGCGCAGGCTTATTTTAATAAAATCGCCGGCATCAAAGCCATGACTACCGAAACTGGCGCCGGTCAATGGGGCTCAGCCTTATCCATGGCCTGCAATTTCTTCGATATGGAGCTGGAAGTGTACATGGTGCGGGCTTCCTATGACCTGAAGCCCTACCGCCGCATCTTGATGCAATCCTTCGGCGCGCAGGTTTTCGCCAGTCCCACCGACCTGACCGATTTCGGCCGCGCCGTTCTGGCTGAGGATCCCGCCAGTCCCGGCTCGCTGGGTATTGCCATCTCCGAAGCGGTTGAGGTGGCAGCCAAATCCGGCGGCACCAAGAAGTATGGGCTGGGTTCGGTCCTCAACCACGTGATGCTCCATCAAAGCGTGATTGGTGAAGAAGCCCTCAAGCAAATGGACCTGGCGGGGGAATATCCCGACGTGGTGATCGGCTGCGTGGGCGGCGGATCCAATTTCTCCGGCATCGCTTATCCTTTCCTGCGCGAGAATCTGAAAAACGGCCAGCGCGCCCGCCTGCTGGCGGTCGAGCCCAATGCGGTTCCTTCCCTGACCAAAGGTATTTACACTTTCGATTTCGGGGATACCGCTAAAATGGCGCCGGTGGTAAAAATGCACACGCTCGGACACACTTTCATCCCGCCTGCCATTCATGCCGGCGGCCTGCGCTACCACGGCATGGCGCCCAGCCTGTCAGCCCTGGTGGATGCCGGATTAATTGAAGCGATCGCAGTACCGCAGATTTCCACCTTTGAAGCCGCGTTATTGTTCTCGCGCAGCGAAGGCATCATGCCCGCGCCGGAGAGCGCGCATGCCATCCGCGCCGCCATTGATGAAGCCCTGGACGCCAAGCTAAAAGGCGAAAAGCGCGTGATCCTGTTCAACCTTTCCGGTCACGGCCATTTCGACATGGCTTCGTATGAAAAATACCTGACAGGCGAATTGCAGGATTACGCCCTCCCGACGGATGCAATCAAGGCAGCCCTGGCGGATTTGCCATTGGGTAATTAATAAATCTCGATCCTGGCCACCCGCTAATCGAAAAGTTAGGGTTAGGCTACTAACGATGAATGTCATATTATAAATATGACATTCATCGCTTTTTTCCCGTTTTTGAGTTAAAATGAGGCAATTTTACCCTCCCGCGGCTGTGTATGACCTGTCGTTTTTGGGTAGTAAGGATCAGGAAAATCTGTATGACTGTGCCTCCCATCCGCACCGACGTTCCTGTGAACGCCCCTTACGGGCCTGAGCATGATTCTTGCGCGCTGTACCTGAGCGCCCGCAAGAACGGCCAAAGCACTTTTGGCACGCTTAAGCGCGCCCTTTGGCGGCTGGCCAATATGGGCCACCGCACCGGATACGTTCGCGGAGAAGGCGACGGCGCAGGCGTGCAGACGGACATTCCCAAAGGATTATGGGCGCGCAAGTTGAGCAAAGCCGGGTTGCCGGCTTCGCTGGCCACGCAGCCAGGTTTTTGGGTAGGCCACCTGTTGCTGCCCTATGGCACGCAATTCGTAGATATCCAGGATGAAATCAACCGCCAGTTCACGCTGGCAGAATTAAACCTGCTGCTGGCTCAACCCGGGCCGGTGCGCACGGAAGCGCTGGGCGCCGGCGCCCAAATGCAGCCGCCTGCTTTCTGGCAATTGGCCGGCAATTCCAACCTACCGGATTTGGAGAAAAGGCTTTTCCGCGTCAAGCTGCAGCTTGAGGATTCCTTTCCCATTCATTTTGCTTCCCTCAGTTCCCATACGGTCATTTACAAGATGCGCGGTTCGGTTGAAACGCTGGCGCGTTATTATCCTGAATTGCAGGACCGCAGCTACGACACAGTCATGGCGCTCTGCCATGCGCGCTATTCCACCAACACCGTCTCCAATTTCGAAAGAGCCCAGCCATTTGCATTATTGGGGCATAATGGCGAGATCAACACTATCAACCGTTTCCGCCAGGAAGCTGCCCAGCTCGGCGTACGCCTGCCGCGCAACGGTTCAGATTCGCAGGATGTTGACCGCGCCCTGGAGTCTTTCTGTATTGAAGACGGGTTGTCTCTTATGGAAGCCATGGAATTGGTCTTCCCGCCCTCGCCTTTTGAGATCGAGCGCATGCCTGCCTCCCAACAAGAGGTCTATAACCGGCTCACCATCGCTTTCGGGCCTTTCGCCCAGGGACCGGCTGCCATCGGCGCGCGCTATGGCGACCTGGCGGTTTGCAGCCTGGATACACTCGGCTTACGGCCGCTCTGGTTCAGCGAAACGGAGAAGGAATACATCTTCAGTTCTGAACGGGGCGCCATTCAATTGGAGGATATGGTCGCTGATTCGCGCCCGCTGTCGCCTGGAGAAAAAATGGGGCTGCGCATCCAGCGCGGCCAGGCAGTACAGGTGCTCTCACACCGTGATATCCACCAGGAGATCACGCGTTCCAGGCTCCAGCGTCAAACATTGCTAATGGAACATCAGCTGGAATCAGCCTGGATATCCTCAGGTCACGCAGCGGCCTTGGGCGCGCCAGCGGCAAGTCAAGCGCAATCAGCCCAGGTCGATCCGCTGCCGGCCAGCCTTCCGGAATCCGGCAGCATGCTCAACCTGTCAACCCTGGAAATCAATCCGCAATCGCTGCCCTGGCAGCGCGCGGAAAACGTATTTGAAATCGACGAGCGTATTTTGGCAGCGGCCGGTTGGAACGCTGAAGAGATCAGCGAACTGCAGTATGAAGCCGCGCAAAACCGCGAGCCGGTTGGTTCGCTGGGTTTCGATGGCCCGCTGGCTGCGCTCAGCAAAACGCGCGTGAATCTCGCCGATTATTTCAAAGAGACCGTGGCAGTGGTTACCAACCCGGCCATAGATCGCGGCCGTGAGGGCGAAGCGTTTTCCACGCTCTCAATCGTCGGCATTCGGCCAGGTATTTCATCCACCAGTGACCATGGCGGGAAATACATATTGCTCGATTCACCTTTGCTTTCGAGTTCGTCACTCGCTGAAAACCCAACCGCCAATCCTGGTGAGAATAATGCGCTCAGCATTGAAGAGTTGGCATCGTATTTCGAGAACAGCCTTTCATGTCTTTCCCTGGCAGTTACAGAAGGTCAAACCATGCGTGAAACGCTGGATCATCTGGCGGCAGCGGCCATCCTTGCGGTTAAGTCCGGCGCGGCTTGCCTGATCCTGGATGACAGCCAGGCTCTTGCTGCAGGTCAGCGCTGGCTGGATCCCCTGCTGGCAGTCGCGGCAGTCGACAATGCGTTGAGCGGTCATTCCCAGCCGGAGAACCTGCGCCGAAAAACCGGCGTGGTCATCCACAGCGCGGCCATCCGCAACCTGCACGACATTATCCTGTTACGCAGCTTCGGCGCGGATGCCATCCATCCTTATGCCATGTTAGCGCTTGCCAGTCAGTACGCGCGCCAGTCTGACGCGGATCCGCTGATTTTTCAGGCCAATCTAATGTCAGTCTTGCGGATCGGCCTGGAGAAGGTCATTTCGACGATTGGCTGCCATGAATTGCGCGGATACGGCCGTGTGTGCGGCTCAATCGGCCTGTCGCCAGAGATTGCGAACGTCTTCCGATCGCCAAATTTTCTGGCCAGCGCGCGTAGTGGTTTGAACTGGTCCGGTTTGGAAAACGACGCAGCCGAACGCGCCAACATCCTGCGTGGAAAAAAGTCTGGCCGCATCGAACCAGTTGAGCGTTTCTACTCCAAGTTCTGGAAATCTGTCAACCGCTTCGCGCAAGGCCAAGCAGATTACGCAGAAGTCGAAGAAAAATACCGGGAATTGACAAGTGAATCACCAGTCGCGTTGAGGCATTTGATGTGTCTGAAACAAACGGATGCTTCCATTTCACCGGGTGACGTGAATCTTTCAATCAATATCCATGATTTGCCGGTGGTGATTTCCGCCATGTCGTTCGGTTCACAGGGAGAACGCGCTTTCAGAGCATACGCCCGCGCCGCCAAAATGCTGAATATCATCTGCATCAACGGTGAAGGCGGCGAAATCGCGGATGTCCTGGGGCAGTATCCCCAAAACCGCGGCCAACAGGTCGCTTCCGGTCGCTTCGGGGTCAATGCCGCCGTCCTGAATTCCTGCGGCCTGATCGAGATCAAGATCGGTCAGGGCGCCAAACCCGGTGAGGGCGGCATGCTGCCGGGCGAGAAGGTCAATCCCAAGGTTGCCCAGGCGCGCCACACGCCGCCCTATGTCGCCTTGTTATCCCCTTCCAACAATCACGACCTGTATTCCATCGAAGACTTGGCGCAATTGATCGAGGAACTCAAGACCGTCAATCCCTATGCCCGCATCTCGGTTAAATGTCCCTGCGTGCCGGGCATCGGCGTGATCGCGGTGGGGGTTGCCAAGGCCGGCGCGGATATCATCAACCTGTCCGGTTATGACGGCGCCACCGGGGCCGCCCGCAAACACGCCATTCAACATGTCGGCCTGCCCGCCGAGATCGGGGTGGTGCAGGCGCACCGCGCGCTGGTGGACGCCGGCATCCGCGATTGCGTTGAAATCTGGTGCGACGGCGGCATGAAAACCGGCGAGGACGTGATCAAGATGATCCTTCTGGGAGCCAACCGGGTGGGTTTTGCCAGCATGGCCATGCTGGCGCTCGGCTGCACCGTTTGCCGCAAATGCAACCAGGGCACCTGTCATCAAGGCATCACCACGCATATCGATTCCCCCGAGGAAGCCGCCCGCCTGGGGTTGAAAACCTTCAGCGTCCTCAATGAAGAAGAAGGCGTCGGCCGTTTGGTGCGCTTGTTTGAAAGCATTGCTGAAGAAATACGCGGGCTGGCCGCCGGCTTGGGTGCGCGCAATCTGCAGGACCTGGTTGGAAAAGGCGACCTGCTGGAGCAGTGCGCCCTGCTGGATAAAATCGACCTCGCGCCCTTGTTTGCTCCGCTTCCGATGCCCGCGCAGTTGGAACGGGAGCCGGGGGTCGGGCGCCTGCTGACGCGCGACCGCAACCAGCTGACGCGCTTTATCAGCGAATCGGTTCTGAATGCGGTTAATGAGGGCGAGCGGGAGGTCACTTACCAGGATGAAGTCATGGCGTACGACCGCGCGCTGGGCTCGCATCTGTTCGGCGCCCTCACCCGCGCCCCGCAAATTTGCAGCCGGGTGGAGCAATTGCATTTACGCTTCAGCCCTTCCTCGATTGGTGGAAATGGTTTTGCCGCCTGGAGCACGGACGGCACGGACGTGGTGATCGAAGGCGGCGCGCAGGACGGCGTCGCCAAGGGCGCCAATGGCGGCCGTGTGGCGATCATGCAAGGCTTGAATCACGACGGCTTGCGCATCGACGGCAGCGTCGGCAAGAGTTTCGCCTATGGCGCGCAGAAAGGCACGCTGATCGTGCAGGGTAACGCGGACTCGCGCGCCTGCATCCGCCTGTCCGGCGCGGATGTCGTTTTTGGCGGCCTAATCACGCAACCCCTGGATGACCACGCCGGCGGATTGGGCGCATCCGCCAATCTGAAAGGCTTTGCCTGTGAGTATATGACCTCCGGGCGGGTGGTCATTCTGGGCGATCCCTTACGCCTTCTCCGGCATGACCGGCGGGGTGGTATATCAGATGCTCACGCCTGAAATGGGCTTCACCCAGGCGGCGCTGCAATCGCGCCTGGCGCGCGGCGCGCACGTGCGCATTACGCCGCTGGAAGAGCCGGATTTACCGGACCTGCAGGAACTCCTGGGGTATTACCAGGAAGCACTTCTGCAAACCGACCAGCCTGATACGGCTGAGCTGGTCCGCCGGCTTTGCCAGCCGCATAAACTGCTATCCCGCTTCTTGAAGATCCTTCCTGAAAAAGCTGAGGGTTTCTATCTTTCTTAAAAAACAAGGCGGCCCTCCCCGCCAGGGATAAACCAGTAACTCACGCTTAGATAAAAAACCGCCAGAATGGCGTTGCCTATATGAGTGCATGGATGGGCAGCTTAACCAGGTAGGGAATCGGCTTGAAATGTAGAAAAATCTCAACCTATCCAAAATCCATCTGTGTTCATCAACGTTAATAATGGTTTGCTTTTTGTCTGTGTCATCTGTGGATAAAAAAAAGGGTTGTCGGAACGGCCTTTCGTCTGGGTGGCTGACGGGAGGTTGCCTGTCCCCCAAACGGGGGAAACCCGCAACTCTGGTTAAAGTAAAAAGGCCGTCAGAACGGCCTTTCGTCTGGGTGGCTGACGGGGGTTGAACCCGCAACCCCTTGATCCACAGTCAAGTGCTCTGCCATTGAGCTACAGCCACCGTGTCAGACGTAGATTGTACTATGCTCGCCATTACAGGGCAAGTGGTTTTCAAGCCATTTCGCGCCGGCTATCCGATTCATGGATCGAGCAGCAGGCTGGATTGTGTTCCCATCAACGCGCGTGCGACCATTTGCTTGTCTGCGGGCCGCAGTAGCGTAATGTTCATTTCAGCCAGGCGGGAATTTAAATCGCTTTCCAAAGTATCTGCGCTATCCAGCAGGCTGATCACGGAATATGCATTATCGTCACCCGCGACGCGGTTGCAGGAGAGTTTGCCGCAAGCCAGGCAATAATGCACCAGCATGATCTCACCGCTGGCGCTGCCGGAATAGGCACTCAGACGGATGTTTTTGAGCGTCAAACCGATCGGCTCCATCCTGGAACTGCAATCAGAACGCCGGTCGCCGGGCATGCCTGCATCCAGATGCCTGGACCACAGGCATTGAGGGCAATGATTACGATGTTTTGTGCCTACCGCACTATTGGAGATTAAAGCATGACAATTCAGACACCGGAAGGATGTCTGACGAGGACGAAATCTTTATTCCATGAATTGAATTTTGACATGCACAACTATTTTATCAAAGAATCTCCAGTGTATCATGGAGATTCTTCAAAAAAAGTAATTATTAATCAGGAAAATTCTTTATGAATTTGATAATATTT
>CAZDUN010000002.1:14342-38298 GCA_964508615.1 uncultured Pelolinea sp.
AATTATTGGCGCATAACGCTGACCAATTCATCCAAATTAACGCTGTCTTGATCCCCACTCTGCATATCCTTGATCTGCAGGATGCCGCTTTCGCGCTCATCCGGCCCCGCCACGATCACGTATCGCGCGCCAACACGGTCGGCGTATTTGAACTGTTTGCCAATTTTTACCGCTTCCGGGTAGATGCTCGCGTTGATTCCCGCCGCGCGCAGCGCAGCCGCGATGCTCAGGCTGTATGGCTGGCAGGCGTTATCGAACACGGTCACGAGCACATTGGCAGGATAGAGCGCTAATTCCGGCAGCTTGCCGTATTGTTCCAGGATCAAGGGCAGGACGACATCGCCCATGGCGAAGCCCACCCCGGGTAGTGTTTCCCCGCCCACGTCTCCCACCAGGTTATCGTAACGCCCGCCGCCTAATATCGCGCGCGCGCTTTCACTGGCATCTCGTGCTTCGAAAACAATACCGGTGTAGTAATCGAGCCCGCGCACCACGCGCGGATCGTAAACGACGTACCCTTCCACCCCCAATGCTTTCAAGGCATCGAAAAAGCGCAGCATCGATTCTGACGTTTTATACAGTTCTTGATCATACAGGATCGCTTTCAGCCCATCCAGCTGCGCAGCCGAGAAACCGGAATCGAGCACGTAAGCATCCCATTCGTTTGCGCTTAATTTATCACGGCGGTCGATGATGCCCAGCATTTTCTTCTTGTCTTCAGCCTTGGCAATACCCAAGCCTGAAATCTGCCCATCCATCAAACGCCGGTCGTTCACCAGGATCTTGACTTCTTCCGATGTCAATCCGACCGATTTAAAAAATTCTGCCGCGATGGCAACCAGTTCAGCGTCACCCTCCGGGCTGTCCGCGCCGATCAGGTCGATGTTCCATTGGAAAAATTCGCGCGTGCGTCCTTTTTGGGGTTTCTCGTAACGCCAAAACGGCCCAAAAGACCACCAGCGCAGCGGATAGACCAACTGATTCTGGCGCTGCGCCACCATGCGCGCCAGGCTGGGGGTCAGTTCCGGCCGCAGCGTGATCAGGTTGCCGCCCCGGTCGGGAAAAACAAAAGATTGTTCTTTAACCAGTTCCTCGCCGGATTTGGCAGCGTACAGTTCGATCGATTCCAAAAAAGGTCCATCATATTCCTGGTAACCGAACGCTTGTGAAACCTGGCCCAGTTTGCCATATAGCCAATTCCGCAGGGCCATTTCCTCAGGATAAAATTCACGGGTTCCCTTGATACTTTGAATGATGTTTTTCATGATGACATGTCCGATTGTCTGAAAATTTTAACATATAATTATTGCGACCCTTCAATGAAAGAAAGCAGCCTGCAGTTTGAAATGAACATCAAAAACCTGATTAAATACATCGATGGAGACCTGCTGACCAAATCCGCCGACCTGACGCGTGAAGTCAAGGGCGGCTGCGGCGCAGACCTGATGAGCGATGTTTTAGCCTCCATCCAACCGGATGCCGTGCTCCTTTCCGGTTTTTTGCACCCCCAATTTTTTCCCCCTGGTTAAATTTCGGTTTTGGGTGGCAATATATTAGGGCGCGGAAAAAAAACACCCCCGGAAACCATTGACCTGGCCAATGAAGAAGGCATTCCCCTGATCACCTCGCCCTTCGGGATGTTCGAACTTTCCGGCCGACTCTACCTGGCCGGGCTGCCCAGCCTGGAGCGAGCGATAACGGAATAAACCATGGACATTCGTGACACGAACTTCGACCACGCACCAGCTAGATTCAAAGGGAAAGTCATCACGGATGAGTTGGCAGGCAGTATCACGCGCGTTGAAGAGCTGGCATACATCCTCAAGATCTCTGAGGTGATGTCCAGCCAATTAAAAACGCTATTTCCCACCCATAACATGCAGGATGTTCTGGAATGCATGCGCGAGAATCGCATCTCCGGCATACCCATCATTGACGAGCATAATCAAAAACTGATCGGTATGGTCAGCACCGAAGACCTGATCCGCTGTCTGGCCAATCAGGATATTCAAGCCAACCTTCAAAAATACATGACCACCAGCCTGGTAACGGTCAATTCCTTCGACCACCTGACCGAAGCGCTGAAACTGTTTGCCAAAACCGGACTCGGCCGTTTGCCAGTTCTGGATGAGAAAGGCGCGTTGGTGGGCATTCTCACCAAGGGCGATGTGACCTATGGCCTGCTGCGCGCGCTGCAGCACGAATACCAGGAAGAAGAAGTACGCCGCTACCGCGCTTCGCATTTATTCGAGGATATCGAATCCGACCGCTCCAGCCTGATCCTGCGTTACAACATTGAACGTTATGATTTCACGCATGGCGGAGCCGCGTCCAGCAAGATCAAACGCGCTTTGCTGCGCTTGGGCGCCAACGCGCAGCTCGCCCGCCGGGTGGGCATCGGCACGTATGAGGCCGAGATGAACCTGATCATCCACACCACCAACGGCGGCTCCATCCACGTGGAAATCGAGCCGCAGCAGATCTCGGTGTATGTCTGGGACGACGGCCCCGGCATCGCCGACATCCAGCAGGCTTTACAGCCGGGCTACTCCACCGCCACGGAAGAGATCCGTGAACTCGGCTTTGGCGCCGGTATGGGGCTCACCAATATCTCACGCTGCGCGGATGAAATGGACCTGCGTTCCGAGCTGGGTAAAGGTACTCACCTGACCATGAAGTTTATCCTGAAGGGTGAGGATGTGGTCGGTGAAGGTTACACAGGAAAATCCAAAAAGGAGTCCGAAGATGACACTTGATCAGATTATCAAAGCCCTCGACCTGAAAATCCTGACTGACCCAAAAGACTTTTCCTCAATCTCACCCACGCATGGCTATGTTTCAGACATGTTGAGCTGCGTGATGACCGGCGCCAAACACCAGAGTATCTGGGTTACGCTGCAGGCGCATAACAATATCGTTGCGGTGGCTTGCCTGTTGGAGCTGGCAGCTGTCATCATCACCGAAAACGCCCAACCCGACGCGGATACCATCCAGAAAGCCAACCAGGAAGGTATCAGCTTGCTTTCTTGTCCCCACAACTCATTTTTCGTGACCGGCAAATTGTGGGAGATGGGGCTGCGCGACCAATAATCTTTTCGATCCGTGCAGGAAACCTCAACTCCCGACCTGAGAACCTACCGGGCAGAACTGCATCTGCACACGGTCTTGTCTCCCTGCGCGGCGGTGGAGATGATCCCGCCCCTGATTATCCAGGAGGCGGTTGATAAAGGCATCAACCTGATCGCGGTCAGCGATCACAATGCCATCGATAACATCCTGCCGGTCATGCAAGCTGCCCTTGGAACTTCAGTAACAGTCCTGCCGGGAATCGAGCTGCAAACCCGTGAGGAAATCCACAGCCTGTGCCTGTTTGATAACCTGGAGCAGATCGAGAACTTTTTTTCTCAGGTCAAGCCCACTTTCCCCGATATAAAAAATAATATTGAATATTTTGGGGAACAATTTGTCGTGGACGCTGAAGGTGGATTCATCCGCCGCGAAGAAAGGCTGCTAATCAGCTCATCCAGTCTTTCCCTGAAAGAAGCCTGGCATCAAGTCCATGATTGCGGCGGCTTGCTGATTCCTGCGCATGTCAACCGCAGCGCTTTCGGCTTGTTTGCGGTTTTGGGTTTTATCCCGCAAGATATTCCTTTGGAAGTGCTGGAAATATCCCGCCATATTACTCCTGATCAAGCCCGCCGTGATTTTCCGCAACTGGCAGGGTATCAGCTGATCCGCAGCGGGGATGCCCATCAGTTGGATGAAATGATCGGTTTCAACCAGTTTACGATCGCCAAACCTGCCATTCCCGAGTTGGTCATGGCGCTGCGCGCTGAAAACGGGCGCCATTACACTTGCCTTGAGAGCTGATCGCAAATATTCCAAATCTGTTGATCATTGCTCATCAAAATCTGCATATTGGTGCAATATGTTAATAAAAATCTTATAATCAAATCAATCCGTGATAAAATTACACGGTTTTAAACAAATTCATCATACGGCGAAGCACATGTTAGAGAAAATCAGTCCAACATCACAAATCGATCCCACTCAAAATCCCGAATTAGCCGACCGAATTAATCAAATATTGGATGAGCATAAGGCGAAACCAGGAAGCCTGATGGTGATCCTGAATGAAGTCCAGACCAAGATTGGCTTTGTCTCCGAACCGATCCAGAATTACATTGCGAATCAAATGCGCGTGCCGGTCAGCAAGGTTCACGGCGTGATCTCCTTTTACTCCTTCTTTACCACCCAACCGCGCGGCAAGCATACCATCAAATTCTGCCTGGGCACGGCCTGCTATGTTGGCGGCGCTGCCCAGTTGATTGACAAAGCCAAACAATTGGTTGGCATTGAAATGGGTAAAACCACTGATGACGGCAATATCACGTTGGAGGAATGCCGTTGCGTGGGTGCCTGCAGCCAGGCGCCTGTAGTGGTGATTGACGATACCATCCACGGCCGTGTCAAACCCAGCAAGATCGCGCAATTGGTGCGCGCTCTTGAAAAGGAAGATCAGGGAGCTTAATACGTTACGGGAACTTTCGCTGCATATCCTGGATATCGCAGAGAACAGCGTTAACGCTGGCGCCACGAAAATTGAAATCAGCGTAAATGAGAACTTTAAAAAAGATAAATTGACCATATCGATCACCGACAACGGTAAAGGCATGGACGCTGAAATGGCGCGCAAGGTAACGGATCCGTTCATCACCACGCGCACCACCCGCAAGGTCGGATTAGGCATTCCATTCTTGAAAGAAGCTGCGGAGGCTTGCCAAGGCGGATTAAGCATAGAATCCAGGCCTGGCGTTGGAACCCGTCTGGTAGTCGCTTTCCAGCACAGCCACATCGACCGCATGCCCCTGGGAGACCTGGCTGGTACTTTTCTCAGTTTGCTGATTGGCTACCCTCAGGTTAACTGGATTATGGAATACGTTGTGGATGAACGGATTTTTCAGTTCGATGACCATCAGATTAAGGAAGTGCTTGAAGATGTCCCTCTGACGGATCCTGCGGTGATCACTTATCTGAAACAGATGATTTCGAGCGGAATTAATGAAGTGGCTCAAAAAGTATAATTAAACAATCGAGTTTACAGGAGAAACAATGAACGCGATTAAAAGCTTGGACGACTTGCAGAAAATCAAAGAAGCAGCCTTGGCAAAACGCAAATTATCCGAAACCAGCGGATCCAAACAGGTGATCGTTGGCATGGGCACCTGCGGTATCGCCGCTGGCGCGCGCGAGACGATGAAATCTGTCCTGGAATATATCGAGGCTAATAACCTCGAGAACGTGGTTGTCACGCAAACCGGCTGCATTGGTCTGTGCGAACAGGAACCCATCCTGCAGGTTGTGCTGCCTGGGCAGGAAAAAGTCACCTATGGCAAGGTCAATGGCGAAGTCGCCAGGAAGATCATGAAGGAACACGTCTCTGACGGAAAAGTAGTTGAAGGAAATGTTATTGCATTGTAGTTTCACCGAATGATTGTCTTAGATAGCGCAGGTAATTGATAATGACTTATTTTCGTTCGCATATTTTGGTATGCAATGATCCTGAGTGCCTGGAAAAAGGCTCTATGGAGATCATGCAAGCTTTAAAATCAGAATTGAACGCCAAAGGTTTAACAGAAGAAATTCAGATCCTGGATACGCCTCGTATCGGCAATTGTGAAATGGGGCCTGAAATTTTAATTTATCCCGAAGGATTGCACTACGTCAATCTCAAGAAAGAACAAATTCCGTTCCTGGTAGAAGAGCAATTCCTGAAAGGGCGTCCGGTTAACGATCTGCTGGCTCCCCCGAAAAAAGAAGAAGCCCAGGAATTGGGTGAGCCGACCGCCAAGGAAATTCGTGTAGTGCTGCGCAACTGCGGCAAGATCGATCCCCAGAATATTGAAGAATATATTGCGGAGGATGGTTATCAGGCGCTTGCCAAAGTGCTCACGCAACATTCGCCGGATGATGTGATCAACATTGTCACGCAATCCGGTTTACGCGGCCGCGGCGGCGCAGGTTTTCCCACCGGTAAAAAGTGGTCTATCACGCGCGACAGCGTCGATGACAAAAAATTCCTGGTCTGCAATGCCGATGAGGGCGACCCCGGCGCGTTCATGAACCGCAGCGTTCTGGAAGGCGACCCGCACTCGGTGGTGGAGGGCATGATCATCGCTGCTTATGCCATCGGATCCGACCAGGGTTATATCTACTGCCGCGCGGAATATCCCATCGCGGTAAAGACCTTGAATATCGCCATCGAACAGGCGCGCGCTTATGGCCTGCTGGGCAGGAATATCCTCGGCACCGATTTCAGCTTCGATTTGGAAGTGCGCATGGGTGCCGGCGCTTTCGTGTGCGGTGAAGAAACCGCCCTGATCGCTTCCATCGAAGGCAAACGCGGCGAGCCTCGCCCCCGCCCGCCTTTCCCGTCTGTTAAAGGTTTATTTGGGAAGCCGACCAACATCAACAACGTGGAATCGTATGCCAACGTCCCCCAAATCATCCTGCGCGGCGCGGAATGGTTCGCCGGCATGGGCACGGAAAAAAGCAAGGGCACCAAAACCTTTGCGCTGGCCGGGGATGTGAAACGCACCGGCTTGATCGAGGTGCCTTTTGGGATTACCTTACGTGAGATCGTTTACGATGTCGGCGGGGGAATCAAGAATGACCGGGAATTTAAAGCCATCCAAACTGGCGGCCCCATGGGCGGCTGCCTGCCGGCTGAATACCTCGACCTACCGGTCGATTATGAGAAGTTGACCGAAGCCGGCTCGATCATGGGTTCCGGCGGCATGGTGGTCATGGACGATGAAACCTGCATGGTGGATATCGCGCGTTTCTTTATGGAATTCATCCAGGATGAGAGCTGCGGTAAATGCGTTCCCTGCCGTGTCGGCACCCGCCGTATGCTCGAAATCCTCACCCGAATTTGCAATGGCGAAGGCCGCGAGGGTGATATTGAAATGCTGGAGGCGCTATGCGTCGAAATCAAACAGGACAGCCTGTGTGGTTTGGGTCAGGGTGCGCCCAACCCGGTGGTGAGCACGCTCAAGCACTTCCGCACCGAATATGAAGCCCATATTTACAATAAAGAATGCCCGGCGAAAGTGTGCCGTGCTATGATTCATTACGAGATCCAGGCAGATAAATGCGTCGGTTGTACAGCCTGCGCGCGCAACTGCCCCGTCAACGCCATTTCTGGAGAAGCAAAGAAGACTCATTCCATTGATCCGGATATCTGCATCCGCTGCGGTATTTGCAAACAAGTCTGCAACTATGATGCGGTTTTGGTTACGTAATAGTGGTTTCAATAGATATCTCGATCCAAAAAATATGCAATCGAAAAGGAGGAATTTGCATGTCTAGTCAAAACAGCAACGGTCGGGATGTAACAAAAACAGTCAATGCGGTTGTCAATGAGTATCACGCCAGGCCAGAGGAGCTGATACCCATCCTGTTAAAGGTGAATCAGGAAATTGGGTACATTCCCGCGGACGCCCTGGAATTGATCAGTGAAAGGATTCACGTCCCCGAGAGTCGTGTGTATTCGGTTGCCAGTTTTTATCGCATGCTCTCAACCAAACCAACCGGCAAGCACGTGATCAAATTCTGCGAAAGCGCTCCATGCCATGTGGCCGGCGGCCGGGAAGTATGGGAAGCTCTGTTGAAAGAACTGGAAGTTCAACCCGGCGAGACCACTTCAGACGGTAAATGGACGCTGAAAACCACCAGTTGTCTGGGAGTTTGCGCGGTTGGCCCGGTAATGATGGTGGACGATGATATTTACGGGAATTTAACCCCTGACCAAATTCCCGGCATCCTTGGAAAATACGAGTGAAAGGACATCGAAAATGAAAATCAAACGCTCAATGGTATTGGTTTCCAGTGATCCCCATTCACTCGAAAAGGGAGCCGAGCAGATTTATCAACGCCTCGCTGAGGAAATAAAAGCATTCAATTTAAGCGATGAGATTTCGCTTTCAAAAGTTGCCGATATGGATCGCAGTGATGCCTCGCCTTTCGTGATTGTTTATCCCGAAGCCGCGATTTACGGCCCGGTTAAACCCGAGGACGTGCATTTCCTGGTCGAGGAACATCTATTTAAAGGCCGCATCGCTTCCCGATTGCAGGCGCCGACCAAGGAACTGACCGGAAAAATCGCCTGGCTTTCGGCGCGCGAGGGCACCCTGCCAGCTGAACAGCGCATCGTCCTGGAGCGCGCCGGTATCATCGACCCCGACTCGATCGATGATTACATCGTCCACGATGGATACCAGGCGCTCGGCAAAGTGTTGACGGCGATGAAACCTGCCGATGTGATTGAGGTGATCTCTCAGTCCGGACTGAAAGGCCGCGGCGGCGCGGGATTCCCCACCGGTTCCAAGTGGCGTTTTGTGGCTGGCACGGCCGGCCCCAAGAAATACGTCATTTGCAACGCAGACGAAAGCGAACCGGGCACCTTCAAGGACCGCCTGATCCTCGAGGGTGATCCGCACAGCATCATTGAAGCCATGGCAATCGCCGCTTACGCGGTCGGCGCTGACGAAGGCTACATCTATATCCGCGGTGAATATGCCCTGGCGCAAACTCGCTTGCTGAAAGCCATCATGCAAGCCAAGGAAATGGGATTCCTGGGGCAGAATATTTTCAATTCCGGCTTCAATTTTGAACTACATGTGCATGGCGGCGCCGGTGCGTATGTGTGCGGCGAAGAGACCGCTTTGATTGAATCGATCGAAGGCAAACGCGGCGAGCCGCGTCCGCGCCCGCCCTATCCCACCACCAACGGCCTGTGGGACAAACCCACATTGGTCAATAACGTCGAAACACTCGCGAATGTTCCCCCCATCATCCGCAACGGCGCTGATTGGTTTAAATCTTTTGGCACGCCCTCCAGTCCCGGCACAAAGGTGTACACCATCATGGGCAACGTCAACCTGACCGGCCTGATTGAGGTGGAATGAAGAACGGCAAACAGCTCAAACTGGCGCAAACCGGCGGTTCCAGCGGCTCGATCATCCCCGCCAGTCTGCAAGATACGCCCATGGATTATGATTCCTTCGCCAAGGCTGGCGTTTCCATGGGTTCCGGCGCGCTGTTGATTTGCAGCCAGGACACCTGTGTGGTTGACCTGGCCAAAGTGCTATTGAATTTCTTCCGCTTTGAAAGCTGCGGAAAATGCAATCCCTGCCGTATTGGCAACCAACGCGCTTACCAGATCCTGAACAACATTACAGAAGGGTTGGGCACACCAAAAGACATCGATGACCTTCAATCGATCAGCAAATGGTTATTTGAAATGTCAAATTGCGGCCTCGGGCAAACAGCAGGTTCTCCCATCAAGGATATTCTGAATCACTTCCGCGAGGAAGTCGATGCGCATATTTCAAAGAAAGAATGCCCGGCAGGAGTTTGCCCGATGAGCGGCAAATCCTCGCTTATGGTTTAATTTTGTAATTTTTCGGAGAGAATGAACATGGTAAATCTGACAATTGATGGAAAAACGATTGAAGTGAAGGAAGGCACCACGGTCTTGAATGCCGCGCGCTTGGCTGGTGTGGACATCCCGACCTTATGCGATCATCCACAACTGACTCCTTACGGCGGATGCCGATTATGCCTGGTTGAAGTGGAAGGCGCCCGTACGCTGCAGCCTTCCTGCACGCTGCCTGTGAATAATAATATGGTCATCCACACGGATACGGAAAAAGTGCGTGAAGCGCGTAAATTCGTGCTCACCATGATCTTTAGCGAGCGCAACCATTTCTGCCCGTATTGCCAGGTCAGCGGCGGCGATTGCGAATTGCAGAACTCCGCCTACGCCGAGGGTATGACCCACTGGCCAATCCAGCCGAACTGGAAGCCCTTCCCGGTGGATGCCTCGCATCCGTATATTATCCTGGAGCATAACCGCTGCATCCTCTGCCGCCGCTGCGTGCGCGCTTGCGGTGAATTGGTCGGTAACTTCACGCTCGGTTTCGAAGAACGCGGCGCAGACAGCGCTCTGGTCGCCGATTTAGGCTTGCCGCTGGGAGAATCCTCCTGCGTTGGCTGCGGTACCTGCGTTCAGGTCTGCCCCACCGGCGCCTTGATCGACCGATGGAGCGCTTACCAAGGCAAAGAAACCGAAGTGGAGATCACCAAGACCGTCTGCCAGGGCTGCAGCATTGGCTGCGGCATTGAAGTCCTCACCCGCGATAACCGCCTGGTACGCATCGAAGGTGATTGGGAAGCTGATATCAACGGCGGTGTAATATGCGACGTCGGCCGCTTTGAACCCAAAGCGGATGACCGCGAGAGACTGCTCACCCCCATGCTGCGTAAAGATGGAACGCTGAAAGCCGCCACCTGGGAAGACGCGCTGGCCGCCGTCAGCAGCAAGGTGAAATCGTCTAAAGGTAAAGCGGCCGCTGTGGTTTCCACGCGCCTGTCATTGGAAGCGCTGGATGCTTTCAGGCAGGTTTGTCTGGCTGCCGGAATTGAAAAGATCTTCAGCACGGAAGAAGGAATTCCCACGGCTGCCGCCTGGAAAGCCGCGGAAAAGCTCGGCAAGCCTTTTGAAAGCAAACTGGATGCGCTCAAGCAAGCCGATTGTTTTCTGCTGATCGGCGAAGATCTCACCAAGGATCATCAAGTGTTGAGTTTCTTCATGAAGCGCAGGCTGCCGGCTGGCGCAAGCCTGGTGCATATCGGCGCCGCTGATTCCGGCTTCAAGAATTTCGCCAATGTCCTCCTGCCGGTGGCAAACGGCAAAGAAGCTGAATTCCTGGCAGAATTGAAAGCGTTGGTCGCCTCCGGCGGTGATATCAAGGCAGTTGCCGCGAAATATGCCCTGGATGCCGATGACCTGGCGCAGTCTGTAAAATTATTAAAATCCGCCGCCAAAACTGCCGTGGTGCTAGGTAGTCGTTACGGATTCAAGCAAGCCGTCGAAACCTACCAGGCTTCGCTTGACTTGGCTTCTGCCATGAAAGCGGCGTTCTTGTCCACGAAAGGCGCTGCCAATAGCCTGGCCGCGGCTCAAATGGATTTGGACAATGCCATTGACCTTTCCGGTGTAGAATTAGTCCTCTTGGCTGCCGGCGATGAAAAATTCTCGCAACAGTTCATGAAGAGATTCGACCATGCTCCCAGCCTGGTTATGTTGACCAGCTATATTTCGCCGCTGACCGCGGCTGCTGAAATCCTGCTGCCGGTTAGCAATTGGCTGGAACAGGACGGGCACTTCCTTAATTTTGAAGGCCGGCTGTTGACTGCCAAAGCAGCTTTGGAAGCGCCCGCGGAAGTGATGTCGAGCTTCGATGCTGTCAGCAAAATGGCAGATAGCCTTGAAGTCAAACTGGCTTCAACCTGGAAAGATGCGCTTAAGTCAATCCCGGTTGTGGCAGTCGAGTTTTAAATTAGACCATCAGGAGAGTTAAACGATTATGGCAAAACCAAAAGTTGCAAGTGATTGGCTGGCAGGTTGCGCTGGCTGCCATATGTCATTGCTGGATATCGATGAACGTATTGCGAAACTGGTTGAGCTGGTGGATTTGCGCGCCACGCCTATCACTGACCTGAAAGAACCGGATGAAGACGGTGTAACGGTTGGCATCCTGGAAGGCGGCATTAATAACACGTATAACGAAGAAGTCGCCAAGAAAATGCGCGCTCGCAGCCAAATCCTGGTCGCCTTAGGCGACTGCGCGGTGTTTGGCGGTGTTCCCGCCATGCGCAATTTCTTTACTTTAGAAGAATCGCTAAGACGCGCTTACATTGAAACACCCAGCACCGATTCCAGCGGCAAAATTCCTTCTTCGCCCGAATTGGCCGTTCCCACGCGCGTACGCGCGATCCACGAGGTGGTCAAGGTGGATGTGTTCATCCCCGGCTGTCCGCCGGATGCCGATATCATCTTCTTTGCTTTGAGTGAATTGGCGCAAGGCAGAATCCCCAAGCTGGCCGATCAGAATCTGATGTGGAACTAGAGGTTGAATATGGTTGCTCAAAAAATCACAATTGAACCCGTAACTCGAATTGAAGGCCATGCCAAGGTTACCATCAATTTAAATGAAGCTGGCAAGGTCGAACACGCGTATTTTCACGTGAACGAATTCCGCGGCTTTGAAAAATTCTGCGAAGGCCGCATGATCTTCGAAATGCCTTCCATCACACCCCGCATCTGCGGTATCTGCCCGGTCAGCCATCATCTGGCCTCCGCCAAAACCGGCGACATTGTGATGGGCTGCCCGCCCCCCCGCACCGCTTCCCTGCTGCGCGAATTGACGCACATGGGCCAGATCATCCAAAGCCACGGCATGCATTTCTTTGAACTGGCCGGCCTTGACCTGATCCTAGGCTTTGACGCCGATCCTGCGATCCGCAACGTCGTCGGGTTGATCCAGGCGGACGCTGGTCTGGCGCTCAAGGCGGTTGCGCTGCGGAAATATGGCCAGGAAATCATTCACATGGTTGCCGGCCGCCGCATTCACCCCAATTTTGCCATCCCTGGCGGCGTGAACAAGGCTTTATCCGCTGCCGACCGCGACCTGATGCTGAAAGATATCGATGAAATGATCGCCATCACCCAGGTCGGCTTAAAGATTTTCAAGGACTGGGCTGCCGCCAATCAGGAAGACATCAATAAATTCGCGGTCTTCCCCTCGGGCTACATGGGCCTGGTCACGCCCGAGAACGGCCTCGAACTCTACCAGGGCGATATCCGCCTGGTTGGGCAGGATGGCAAGCAGTTGGAAAAATTCGACTCCAACGATTATCTGGATGTGATCGCTGAACACGTTGAGGATTGGTCCTATCTGAAATTCCCCTATTACAAGAAAATGGGCTATCCACAAGGCGTTTACCGCGTCGGTCCGCTTGGGCGTTTGAACGCGGTCGATCATCTCGATACGCCTCTGGCGAATGCGGAATTCAAGGAATACCGCGCCATGAACAACGGCAAACCGATTGAAAACACTCTGCATTTTCATTACTCCCGCCTGATCGAAACCCTGTTTGCAGTCGAAAAGGTGAAAGTGCTGCTGGATGACCCCGATATCCTCGGCAAGGACATCCTCAATACCCGCCACAATTTCAAGGGCGAGGGCGTCGGCGTGATCGAAGCCCCGCGCGGCACGCTGCTGCATCACTATATCGTCAATGAAAACGGCCAGGTGCAGAAAGTCAACCTGATCGTTTCGACCGGCCACAATAACTGGGCCATGAGCGAAGCGGTCGATTCGGTCGCCAAAACATACATCACCGGCCCGGATATCAAAGAAGGCCTGCTGAACCGTGTCGAAGCAGCCATCCGCGCCCATGATCCCTGCCTGTCCTGCTCCACGCATGCCATCGGTCAGATGCCAATGGTGGTGGATATCATCGCTGCGGATGGGAAATTGGTGAAAACCCTCAAGCGCGACGCGTAGGGGATGATATCGGAATATGAAAGTGCCGTCATTTCCTGGCGGCACTTTTTTTAAGCCAATGGAAAAAACACTCATAATCGGCTATGGAAACCCAGACCGCGGCGACGATGGCGTCGCCTGGCACCTCCTGAAGCGCATCCTCAACG
The DNA here is from genome assembly GCA_964508615.1 of uncultured Pelolinea sp. Taxonomy (GTDB): domain Bacteria; phylum Chloroflexota; class Anaerolineae; order Anaerolineales; family Anaerolineaceae; genus Pelolinea. Next base: position 27,904 of record CAZDUN010000002.1, read on the forward strand.
AGACTGGCTGCCAGGAAAACGATCTGTTTGCCAGCGAAATCATTCAATCAAAACCAGGCCTGGATGTCTGGTTCAACTTTCAACTTCTGCCTGAGATGGCAGAGACAGTGGCATTATATGAACGCATGGTTTTTATCGATGCCCACACGGGCGCCATCCAGGATGAGATCAGTCTTGTTCCCGTGCTGCCTCAGTACCAGAATTCACCCTTGACGCATCATTTCACACCCTCCTCCTGTTTGGCGTTGGCTGAATCGCTGACCGGTAAATATCCGCAGGCCTGGCTATTATCGGTGCGCGGCTATCAATTCGCATTCAACCGCGAGCTTTCCCCACAGACGCGTGCCTTGGTGGAGAAAGCTTTTGGAATAATCTGGAAAGAGTTTTTGGAATAATTATCATTTTTATAGTATTTTTTAGCTTAATAGTATAATAGCGCTTATGCACGAGCTCGCCGTTACCGAATCTCTCTTGAAAACAGCCTGCGAGTACGCCGAAAAAAACGGCGCCAGCAAGGTGCTGCAGCTGAACCTGGTAATCGGCGACCTTTCCGGTATCATCGATGACAGCGTGCAATTCTATTGGGATATGATCAGCGCGGATACCCTCTGCGCCCAATCCGTTCTCGTCATCGAAAAACAGCCGGCAATTTTTTTCTGCCAAACCTGCCGCCAATCATTTACAATGGGTGAAGAACTCATCCCCTGCCCGCAATGCGGTGGAGTGGATTTGAAGGTTGTTTCAGGCGATGAATTCACTCTGAAAAGCATCGAAATAGAGAAAGAAGAACAACAATGACAGTCGCAAAAGTACAGATCGTTGAAAAAATACTGGATGCCAATGACCAAATGGCATTGGAGAATCAGCAAGTCTTTGACCAGGCCGGCATTCTGGCGATCAATATCATGGCGTCACCCGGCGCGGGCAAGACCAGCCTGATCCTGCGCACGATCGAGGGTTTATCCAGCCGTTACAAGATCGCTGTGATCGAGGGTGATACCGCCCCGGTGACCATTGATTCAGACAAAATCAACGCGCGCGGCATCCCCGTGACCCAGATCAACACCGGCGGTGATTGCCATCTGGACGCTTTGATGGTGCGCAAGGGGATGCAGGCGCTTGACTTAAATGGAATTGACCTGGTAATCATCGAAAACGTCGGCAACCTGGTTTGCCCGGCGGCTTTCAAACTGGGTTCACACATGAATGTGGTGGTCGCCAGCATCCCCGAGGGCGACGATAAACCATACAAATACCCCAATATCTACCGCGGCATCCAATGCCTGGTGATGAATAAGACCGACCTGCTGCCTTATGTGGATTTCAACCTGGAGTATTTCAAGCAGGGCATCCGCATGCTCAATCCGGGCGCGGAAATCCTGCCGCTTTCCAGCAAGACCGGGGAAGGTATGCCAGCCTGGTTGGGCTGGCTGTCCGCCAGGATCGATGAAAAGAAGCATGCCCAAAAATGAACTGATCGGGAGAAAGATTCACATTCGAGGCATTGTCCAGGGTGTGGGTTTTCGCCCGTTTATCTATACGCTGGCGTGTAAATATCAACTCACCGGCTGGGTGCGCAATTCCAGCGCAGGCGTGGATATCATTGCCAACGGCTCTCAGCCGCAAATGGACGCGTTCCTAGATGAGATCCGCCGCAATCCCCCGCCACTGTCCAGGATCGACGCGCTCGAATTCACCTCGCTGGCGCCGGATTCTTTCAGCGATTTTCAAATTCACGCAAGCCGCACAGAACAAGGCGGATTCATCCCCATTTCCCCGGATATCTCCATTTGCCCCGATTGTCTGCGGGAGTTGTTCGACCCGGTAGACCGGCGTTTCCGCTACCCGTTTATCAATTGCACCAATTGCGGCCCGCGCTTTACCATCATCAAGGATATCCCCTACGACCGGCCGCTGACCACCATGGCGGATTTCCAGCTCTGCCCGCAGTGCGCGCAGGAATACCATGACCCGCTGAACCGCCGTTTTCATGCCCAGCCGGTCGCCTGCCCTGATTGCGGCCCGCGGGTTTGGTTCGAGGGCAAGAACCAGTCCAGGGTCGAGGGAGAGGAAGCCATCCAAACCGCGCGCGCTTGGCTGAAAGCCGGGCGCATCCTGGCGATCAAAGGCTTGGGCGGCTTTCACCTGGCTTGCGACGCGGCCAATGCTGAAGCGCTGGCGGAACTGCGCCGGCGCAAAAAACGCTCTGAAAAGTCCTTCGCCCTGATGGTCTTCAATGCCGCCGCGGCTGAGAAATATTGCCGCATGACAGCCGCAGAAAAAGCGCTGCTGGAATCGAAAGAAAGGCCGATCGTGCTGCTCGACCGGCAAAGGCATTGCCCCCTGCCCGCGCAAATTGCCCCTGGCCTACGCACGCTGGGCCTCATGCTGCCTTATACCCCGCTGCATTACCTGCTGCTCGAACCTGGGGAAGGTTACCCGGATGTGTTCGTGATGACCAGCGGCAACCTGAGTGAAGAACCTATTGTCTATGCGAATGATACGGCGTTAACCGGATTGGGTGAAATTGCCGATGGCTTCCTGCTCAACGACCGCGACATCCAGATGCGCGTGGATGATTCGGTGACGGCCGAAGCCCGCGGCGGCGCCTACTTTTTCCGGCGTTCGCGCGGATTCGCCCCCAACCCGCTGCGCGCCACCCGTCCGCTGCGTGAGATCCTGGCAGTCGGGGCAGAACTGAAAAATACCTTCTGCCTTTCCAGGGGCGAATATGCCTTTCTCAGCCACCATATCGGCGACCTTGAGAACCTGGAGACCTTGCGCGCTTTCGAAAGCGGTATTCCTCATTACGAGCATGTTTTCAAAGTGAAACCGGAATGCATCGCGCACGACCTGCACCCCGATTACCTGTCCACCCGCTACGCGCAAGCCCGTTCGCGCGCGCAAGGCCTGCCCCTGGTCGCGGTGCAGCATCACCACGCCCACCTGGCTGCCTGCCTGGGAGATAATGGCTGGGATTCCGATCGTCAAGTGATCGGCGTCATCTTCGACGGCACCGGCCTCGGCACGGACGGGAAAATTTGGGGCGGGGAGTTCCTGATCGGTAATTACGTTAGTTTTGAACGGCCATATCACCTGGCGTATTACCCGTTGCCCGGCGGCGACGCGTCTGTTCGTAAGCCCAGGCGGCTGGCTGCCGCTTACCTGTGGCAGGCCGGTTTGCCCTGGGAAGCATGGCTGCCGCCTATCCAGGCGCTGGATAGCCAGGAGCGCGTGATTTTAACGGCCCAATTGAAAAGCGGCCTTAATACGCCGCTTACATCCAGCATGGGGCGTCTGTTCGATACGGTTGCCAGCCTGATCGGCATCCGCCAGATCGTCAATTACGAGGCCCAAGCCGCCATCGAGCTGGAGCATGCCGCGGCACCTCAGGCAAATGGGGATTATCCCTTCGCCATCAGCGGTGGTCTGATCGATCCACAGCCGCTGCTGGCAGAAATCCTGGAGGATTTGAAAAAGAAAACGGATACCGCGTTGATGGCCGCTCGTTTTCATCGTTCGGTGGTAAACATGGTTCAACAGATTTGCGAACGCCTGCGCCAGGAGACCGGCATCGACCAGGTCGCGCTTTCCGGGGGCGTTTGGCAGAATATGCTGCTGCTGCGGAGCGCTGTTCGCGCGCTGGAAACTGCTGGTTTTCAAGTGCTGACCCATCGGCAAACCCCGCCCAATGATGGCTGTATTGCGCTGGGTCAGGTCATGATTGCTGATCAACAATTAAAATAGATATTGAGGTTAAAACATCATGTGTCTGGGAATACCTGGAAAGATCATCGAAATCTTTTTACAAGAAAACACCCGCATGGGCAAGGTGGATTTCAACGGCGTCGAGCTGGAAGTCTGTCTGGAAGCCGTCCCGGAAGCCGCGCTGGGTGATTACGTCATTGTGCATGCCGGTTTCGCTATCAACACCCTGAGTGAAGCAGAAGCCCAGGATACTTTGGACATCCTGAATCAGCTGGAGGGCTTCCAAGAGGACATAGGAAATTAGGCGGTCGATGATGTTGGAACAGTATCGCAATCGAGATCTCGTCCAGCAGAGCCTGGCGGAGATTCGCAAAATAACCACGCGCCCCTGGGCTATCATGGAGATCTGCGGCGGGCAGACGCACGCCATCATGCAATATGGGCTGCACGAACTGCTGCCGCGAGAGATCGAGCTGATCCATGGCCCCGGCTGCCCGGTGTGCGTCACCTCGCTGGAACTGGTCGATAAGGCGGTTGCCATTGCTTCCATGGAGAACGTGATCTTCACCTCATATGGCGATATGCTGCGCGTGCCGGGCTCCAGCCAGGATCTGTTTTCAGTCAAGGCCTCCGGCGGCGATGTGCGCGTGGTCTATTCCTCCATTGAAGCCCTGCGCATCGCGGAGGAAAATCCTGACAAGCAAGTGGTTTTCTTTGGCATCGGCTTTGAAACCACCGCCCCAGCCAACGTTATCAGCGTGGTCAAAGCTAAAAATCAGGGCATCCGCAATTATTCCATGCTGGTTTCGCATGTTTGCGTCCCGCCCGCCATGCATGCCATCCTCGGTGCGCCGGCCAACCGCGTGCAGGGGTTTCTGCTTGCCGGGCACGTCTGCGCGGTGATGGGTTACGAGGAATATGAACCCATCGCGCAGCAGTACCATGTGCCAATGGCAGTGACCGGATTCGAACCTCTGGACCTTACGCTGGGCATACTGGAAACGGTTAAAATGCTGGAAAGCGGCCAGGTGGCAGTGAAGAACGCGTATCCGCGCGGCGTTACGCGCGCAGGCAACCGCATCGCCCAGCAGATCCTCCAGGATTGCTTCGAACCCTGCGACCGTAATTGGCGCGGCATCGGCCCCATTCCCATGAGCGGCTGGAAGCTGAGGGATGCGTATCGCGATTTCGACGCTGAATACCGCTTCGACGTGCGTGATATTCACACGCAGGAGTCGGAAATCTGCATTTCCGGCCTGATCCTGCAAGGCTTGAAGAAACCTTTCGAATGCCCCGCCTTTGGAACGCTTTGCACGCCGCAGAATCCGCTGGGCGCAACCATGGTGTCCTCTGAAGGCGCTTGCGCCGCTTACTATCGCTTTGCCAGGAATAAACGGAATAAACAATGAGTGATACTCCTCTGAATTTTGAAGCTAGCATTTGCCCGCTTCCGCTCCATCACAAAGACAAGATCGTGATGAGCCATGGCAGCGGCGGCAGCATGACCCGTGATTTAATCGCAACCATCTTTCAAAAGTATTTCAATAGTCCCATCCTTTTACGCGGCAATGACTTCGCGGATATCCAGGCGCCATCCGGCAAGAAGATCGTGGTCTCCACCGATGCCCATATCGTCAGCCCGGTTTTCTTTCCCGGCGGCGATATCGGCCGACTGGCGGTCTGCGGCACCGTCAACGATATTTCCATGTCCGGCGGGGAGCCGAAATACCTGACAGCTGCTTTCATCCTTGAAGAAGGTTTCCCCACCGCGCATCTCGAAAGGATCGCCGCCTCCATGCAGGCTGCCGCAGTCGAGGCTGGCGTGCAGATCATCGCCGGCGATACCAAGGTGGCTGAAAAAGGCAAGGCTGACCGCGTCTTTATTTCGACCACCGGCATCGGTTTTGCGGATGACCGCCTCGCCATTGGCGGTGAGCGCGCCCAGGCGGGCGACGCGGTGCTCGTCTCAGGATCGATGGGAGATCATGGCATTGCCGTGCTGGCCGCCCGCAATCAACTGGGCTTCACCACAACGATCCAGTCGGATGTGGCGCCCCTCAATCACCTCATCCAGGCTGCCTTGCAAGCCGCGCCGCAAATCCACGTCCTGCGCGACCCCACGCGCGGCGGATTGGCAACCACCCTCAACGAAATTGCCTGCCAAAGCCAGGTGGATATTGAATTGGATGAAACTGCCATCCCGGTCAAACGCGAGGTGCGCGCCGCCTGCGAGATGCTGGGTTTCGATCCGCTGTACGTGGCCAATGAAGGGAAAGTCATCCTGATCATACCTGCCGCGCAGGCAGAGCCTGCGCTCGCTGCGCTGAAAAATCACCCGCTCGGCAGCCAGGCTGCCCTGATCGGCAGGGTGACTGCCGCCAGCGCTTCCCCGCGCGTCAGCATGCGCACAATCATCGGCGGAACGCGCATTGTGGACATGCTCAGCGGGGAGATGCTGCCGCGAATTTGTTGATAAAATACTATTGATTAAATCCTATTTTGACAGAGGCCAAATGAAAATCAATTATCAGGAAACCACCTCCGACTTGCTGAAGCGCATCAACATCCACGACCAGTTCGGCGGGAAGAACATCGATGAATGGATGCTCGACCTTTTGCAGCTCAAAGCAGGCATGAAAATCCTGGATGTGGCTTGCGGCGCCGGAAAACAGTGCGTTTCTTTCTACAATGATCTCAAGGGCGACTGTGATATCACCGGTGGTGACGTATCAGCGGATTTGCTTGAGAAAGCCAAACAGGAGACTGCAGAAAAGGGCTGCAAGATCCAGTTCCTGCCTTTGAATTTTAACCAGCGTTTCCCGTTTGATGACAACCAGTTCGATTTGGTTTCCTGCTGCTTCGCGATCTATTACTCAACCGATATCCCTTTCACCATCCGCGAGATGCACCGCGTGCTGAAACCTGGTGGCCGCCTGTTCACCAGCGGCCCCATGCCGCAGAATAAGAAAACTTTCTACGATATCATCAAGGAAGCTACCCAAAAAACCATCCCGCCCATGCCCGGCAGTTCCCGCTATGACAGCGAGATCCTGGGTGCCATGAAAAACACCTTCAGCAAGGTGGATGTCAACATCTTCGAAAATCCGTTGACTTTTAAAACTGCCGATCCCTTCATCGAATATACCAGCGCTTCTTTATCCGAAGACCGCAAACTGTGGCATGACTTTTTCACAGGCGCAGAGGGCTACGAGGAAATTATGAAGAACATTTCTGCCGTTGCCCGCCAGTGGGTCGAGCGTGATGGACAGATTGTGATGACCAAGGTCGTGGGTGGCTTTATCGCCACCAAATAGAAAAAATGGATAATAACCTGATCCTTTACGGAAAGAAAGTCGTTTTTATCGGCGCGCATCCGGATGATATCGAACTGGGCTGCGGCGCCTTGATCGCCAACATTCAACCCCATACGGATGTGTATTGCGTCACGCTTTCGGATAATCAGAAAAACCCGCTATTGAAAAATGTGGTCAAAGAACATTACGCCAGCATGGCTGTCCTGGGCATGGAACGTTCGCATGTCATCCTGGGAGAATTCGAAACCCGGCGCTTCATGCACCAGCGCCAGGAAATTCTGGAATTCATGCTAGATCTGCGCAAAAAACTGCAGCCGGACATGGTCTTCGTCCATTCCGCGGCCGACCTGCACCAGGACCACGGCACGGTCACCCAGGAAGCGCTGCGCGCTTTCCGCGGCATCTCGGTGTTCGGTTTCGATGTCATCCGCAGCAGCCATGGCTTCTTCCCCACTTTCCTGGTGGAAGTCACGCCGGAAGACGTTGAGAAAAAAATCCGTGCCCTGTCTGAATATAAAACTTACCAGGACAAGTATTATTTCAGCCCGGAATTGACGCGTTCCATCTTGATCCGCAATGGCGCTATTTGCGAACGCCCATTTGCGGAAGGTTTCGATATGATGCGCCTGGTGGGTGTTTTCTCTCACATTAAATGACAAAATGCCTTCGTAAATAAAAACAACCGTATGCTGAGCCGTTCGAAGCATACGGTTGTTTCATTTGCTTCCCTATCGTTAATCCATCAAATCGTCCTGGGCTTCTTCCATCTCATAGGCTGCGGCTTTGGCTACTTTCAATGACAACAGCGCACATTTCAATCGCACCGGGCTGAGTTCGATACCCAGCAAATCCAGCACATCCTGTTTGCCCAATTGCTTCACGTCTTCGATCGATTTTCCAATCAACGTTTCCAGCAGCATATCCGCTGAAGCCATCGAAATCGCGCAGCCGTGTCCGTCAAATTTCGCCTCAGTGATGATGCCCTGCTCGTCGGTTTTTAAATCGATATGCAGATGATCGCCGCATAAGGGATTCTCATCCTCAAAGGAGTAATCGCTATCGGCTATTTTGCCTTTATTAGCTGGATTCTTGTAATGTTCCAGGATATTTTCACGGTACAGGTCGTCCATAGATTTCCTTATGCGAAGGTTGCCTTCACGCTTTCAAGGCCCTTGCGCAGCGCATCCATGTCCTCGCGCGTGTTGTAAAGATACAGGCTGGCGCGCGTGGTCGCGGGCAGATTAAAACGCTGGTGCAGCGGCATGGCGCAATGATGCCCCGCGCGCACAGCGATCCCTTCCCGGTCAAGGATCTGGGCCACATCATGCGGGTGGATATCATCCAGCGCGAATGAAATTACCCCGCCGCGTTGATCAGCCGCCGGCCCGATGATTTTCAATCCTTTAATATCCCCAAGCACATCGAATGCGTATTGCGTAAGATCGCGTTCATGATCGAATATGGCCTGCATACCGGCTTCTTCTAGGAAATCAATGGCAGCTCCCAGCCCGATCCCTTCCGCGATAGCCGGCGTGCCGGCCTCGAATTTATATGGCAGCGCGTTAGCGCTGAAGCCTTCGAAGGTAACCTTGCGGATCATATCGCCCCCGCCCAGGAAAGGCGGCATATTTGTCAGCAGTTCCATTCCGCCAAACAGCACGCCAATACCGGTTGGCCCGCACATTTTATGCGCCGAGAAAGCGTAAAAATCCGGCTCAAGCTCGCCCAGATTGACCGGAAAATGAGGTACAGCCTGTGCGCCGTCCACCAGGGTGATCGCGCCGGCAGCGCGCGCAGCTTTGATCATTTCCCCGGCGGGATTGATCGTGCCCAACACGTTGGACATGTGCGTGAAGGCGACCAGGGTCGGTTTTTTTTCGAGGAGTTGACGATAATGCTCCTGATCCAGAATCCCATCGTCGCGTACCTTGATGAATTCAATTCGCAAACCTTTTTCTTCCGCCAACATGTACCAGGGCACCAGGTTGGAGTGGTGTTCCATTTCGGTCAGCAGTATCAGGTCGCCGCTTTTCAGATTCTTCCTGCCCCACGAATAAGCCACCAGGTTGATCGATTCGGTAGTGTTGCGGGTAAAAATTACCTGCCGGGGATCAGCCGCTCCGATGAAACGCGCGGTTTTCTCGCGCGCTTGTTCGTATTGCTGCGTAGCAATTTCCGCCAGCTCGTGAATGCCTCGGTGAATGTTGGCATTCATGCTTTCATAATACGCGTTCATTGCCTGAATGACACGCTGCGGTTTTTGGGATGTGGCGGCTGAATCCAAGTACACCAGGCGCTTACCTTGATGGACGGGATTCTTCAGAATGGGGAATTGGTCAACAATCAATTTAAAGTCGATATTAGAACTCATAGACCTGGCCAACCAGTGTTCATTTTTGAGAAGAAAGTTTTTTGCGGATCTGGTTGGATGATTGCGGGAACCACAGAATATGGTCAGGCACCATCCATCCATCCGTCAAATAGACTTCGGATTGGAACTGCACCGCAACCAATTTGCCATCGATTTGCACAACCGTGCCTTTCAGCCAACCCTTAACGCGCTGCTCGCCTTTCTCATGATCGCAAAAAGCTTCCACAGAATCGCCTACTTGATAGCTGTCTTCCAAATCGGGGGGTCGCATGAAAGGAACTGATGCCATATTTCTTACTCTCCTAAAACAAGTTAACCAATGGATTTTAGCATAAAGGATATAAAAAATCAAAAATCCGTTAGTTTAACTCTGCGCGCATCCTTTCCTGAATAAAGCGATCCCCAATTCGAGCGGTCGCGGATTCCAGGAATCCGTTGACGATCAATTGCTCAGCTTCCTCTTTTTCGATGCCCCGGCTTTGCAGAAAGAATAATTGCTCCTCATCCACATTACTGAGGGTGACAGCGTGCGTGCAGCGCACGTCGTCCGCGATGATCTCCAGTCCAGGGATGGATTCTGCGTGCGCTTCCTCATCCAGCAGCAAATTCTGATTGCGTTGGAAACCGTCCGCTCCCTTGGTTCCTTCCGCCACGTAGATATTCCCTTTCCAAAGAGAATACGCGTCTCCTTTGATCACTCCCCCGAAAAGCAAATCGCTGGCGGTATTGGATGCCAGATGATTTTGCTGGGTATCGTACACAAAGTCCTGTTTACACCCGGGGGTGTAAATACCAGTGATATTGGCCGAGCCGCCAGGTTCTTCCAGAACCACATCCAACCTGCGCCGCAAGAACGCGCTGCCTGCATCCAGGATCATGTATTCCAGCTTTGCTTGCCGGCCGAGGCGCACCTCTTAAACCAAAAATTACCACCCGTTTTTGTATACATTTTAAATTAAAAAAACGGTTGGGCCCCCAAACCAACACAGAATTAAACAGGTT
>CAZDUN010000003.1:0-19988 GCA_964508615.1 uncultured Pelolinea sp.
CCCAAACCGGCCTCAATCACCGCGAACCGGGCGTGGTGGGGGCGGTTTTATCTTCGGATGATATCACCGGTGAGTTGATTGCCGATGGCATCCACGTCAGCGCGGGCGCCATGCGCGTGCTGCTGCGCGCGCTGGGCAGCCAGCGCGTGGTGCTGATCACCGACGCGATTCCCGGCGCCGGCCTGCCGGATGGCGTTTACAGTTCGATCGGGCAGACCATCACGGTAAAGGACGGCCGGGCCACGCTCGATAATGGCACATTGGCTGGCAGCTCCGCCTTGTTGAATGAATGCGTGCGCAACGCGCATCAACTGGCCGGCGCGACAGTGCAGGAAGCCATCCGCATGGCCACCTTGAACCCGGCCAGGGTCATCCACATGGATAATGAGATCGGCGTGATCGCCAACGGCAGAAGCGCGGACCTGATCCTGATGGATAAGGATTTCAAGGTGCGCATGACCATGGTCGGCGGCAAGATCCTGTTCAGTGACCTGTAAATAGCCCGATAAAACCAAATAAGAAAAAATGGAGAGGTAATCATGGAAGAAAAAGGCTATATCAAGTATTTCGATGAAATCGAGAAATTGCAGCAGAAAATCCGCGCCACGCAAGGCGAGAACATCGAAAAAGCCGCCCGCCTGGTGGCGGAAGCGCTGGTCAACGATGGCCTGCTGCACGTGTATGGTTCCGGTCATTCCGCTTGTATCACCGAGGAAATCTTCTTCCGCGCCGGCACGGTGGCGGGTATCAACCAGATTCTGGATCTATCACTGGCTGGAGCGGTGAACGCCTGGAAGAGCGCCTACATGGAACGGCTGGAGGGCATCGGTGAGATCCTCTACCAGCACAGCCACGCCCAGCCGGGTGACGTCTTCCTGGTGCTTTCCAATTCCGGGCGCAATGCTGCCCCGATCGAGATGGCGCGCGAAGCCCAAAAACATGGCCACAAGGTGATCGCGGAAACCTGCGTGGAATTCAGCCTGTCCCAGCCCTCGCGCCATTCTTCCGGCAAACGGCTGCTGGATTACGCCGACGTGATCCTCGACAACCAGGGCGTTTTCGGCGACTGTGTGGTCAAGATGGACGGTTTCGATATGCCCATGGGCCCGGCTTCCGGGGTTTTGGGTTCCTACATCATCCATGCCATGCTGGTGCAGGTGGTGTTCTGCATGCGCGACATGGGCGTGAAAAAACCGCCGGTGTTCATGCATGGCAACCTGGATGGCGGCATGGAGTACAACCAGGCTTTGCTCGATAAATATTGGCCGCGCATCCGCAACTGGTAGCGCAAAAAATATCCATGGAGATGCGAAACCATCCGGATAACCCCGGATGGTTTTGTTTTAAGCCTGGATGCCGCGCGCGAAAAACAGATCGAAATCAGGATAAAGAGACAATTCCAGGTATTCGATGCGGCGCGCCAGCCCTTCGGCTTGCCGCCGGGCAGTCATGGAAACCAGCATCTGGCGTGCGCCGGCGCCCGCGGCGTTGCCCAACGCGCGGATCTTTTCGAGGGCAACCGGCGGCAGCATGCCGATGCGGATGGCCTGTTCCGGCAGCATATAGGAACCGAACGCGCCGGCGATCAACACTTCGTCGATTTCCTGCGCGGTAACTTTCAAATGGTCCATCAGCACCTCGATGCCGGCGCGGATGGCGCCCTTGGCCAGCAGCACCTGGTCGATATCGCCTTGGGACAGCGTCACTGGCCGCTTGCCTGAATCATTGTTGGAAAGCTGAAAATAAGCCATGCCGTCCCCATCCACCTTGACCAGCGGGTGGGATTTATCCAGGCGGCCGCGGCGGTTGAACATACCCGCCGCGCGCATTTCGCCCAGCGCGTCCAGGATGCCCGAACCGCATACGCCGGCTGGCGCTGCCTCCCCGATCACATCCAATTGCAGCGTTCGATCCGGTAGCAGGCGCACGTGTTCGATCGCGCCGGGCGCGGCGCGCATGCCGCAGCGGATGTGCGCGCCCTCGAAAGCCGGGCCGGAAGCCGTGGAGACGCTCACCACGCGCCCCCCTTTCTGCAGGGCGATCTCGGTGTTGGTGCCGATATCGATACCTAAACGCGTGCGTTCATCCTGCCCGAACCCGGCGGAAAACAGAAATGCCAGGTGGTCGGAACCGACAAAGCCGGCGATCACCGGCGGCGCGTAAACCTGCATACCGGACATGCCTTTCAGGTTGATCTGATCTGCGGGAACACTCAACGGGTCGCATGTGACCGGCACGAAGGGAGAAACAGCCAGAGAAGCGGTTGGCAGGTCGAGGAAGAAGTGCTGCATGGCGGTGTTGCCCACCAGGCAGGCATCCGCGATCTGTTCGGCGGAAATTCCGACCTGACGGCACATTTCTTCAGCCGCCTGCTGAATGGCAGCCATAACGATTTCATGCAGCTTGCGGCTTTCCGGCGTGCCTTTCAACGCGAAAGCCAGGCGCGCCATGATGTCTTCGCCGTACCTGATCTGCGGATTGGGTATGCCCCGCGCGGCCAGCAGCAGCCCGCTTTCCAGGTCGATCAGGTAACAGGCCAGCTTGGTGCTGCCCACGTCCACCGCCAACCCGACCAGCGGGCGGCAAGCGGAGGGCGTAATGTGCTGTAAGCGCTGGCCGCGCAGGATCAGGTTGGTATTTCCAGGATGATCGCGCAGCGCCCGCGGCAGCGCGCGCAGCGCTTGCAGGTCAGCCATCCAATGATCATTTCCAGCGGCAGTCCGCAGCCTTTCGAAATCCGCGCTTGGATGCTGCAGATCGGGGGCTGGAATGGAGACCGCGGCCTGCCTGACGGCCGGGTCAGGTTTGATCAGTGTTTCCTGCCCGGCGGTTTGCAGCACCTGGCCGGCTGGCAGGCTTTCAGCCGGGATGAAAACCTTGAGGTCGCTTTCGGCCAGCGCAGCGCACGCCAGGCGGTAATTCTCCGTGAGCTCCTGTGAGGATAGATGAAACCGGTCGCTGGCGGAGATGGGGAACGTATCCCCGCCGGCAATCTGCACGCGGCATTTGCCGCAAGTGCCTTGGCCGCCGCAATCGGAGCGCAGCATTAAACCAGCCTGGCGGGCGGCATCCAGGATGGTCAGTGCTTCCTCACAGACCAGGCGGATACCGGTGGGTTGAAATTCGATCGTAAAACTCATCTGTATGCTTTCCGGTAGGGTTGATTATAAATGAATGATAAGTGATTAAAACAAAAATCCACATGCCTGCGCATGCGGATCGCGGAATGGGCGCGCGCGTTGCTGCTATTCCAGGATCAGGTCTGCCACGGATTTGACCACCTGGCTTGGGCGGTAAGGGTACTCCTCGATTTGTTTCAATGAAGTCACGCCGCTCAAAACCAGAATGGTATCCATGCCGCTCTGGATGCCGGCCACGATGTCGGTATCCATGCGGTCGCCGATCATGATCGTGCTTTCGGAATGGACGCCCAGGTAATTCAGCGCTGAACGCATCATATACGGGCTGGGTTTGCCGCAATAGAATGGCGAGCGTCCGCTGGCTTTTTCGATCAGGGCAGCCATCGCACCGCAAGCCGGCGTAATGCCGCTTTCCGAAGGGCCGGTGGGATCGGGGTTGGTGGCGATGAATGCCGCGCCATCCATGATCAGGCGTACGGCTTTGGTGACCTGGCGGAAGTTATAGTCGAAGGTTTCACCCAACACGACAAAATCCGGTTTTTCATCGGTCAAGATGTAGCCGATGCTGTGAATGGCAACGTTCAAGCCGCTTTCGCCGATCACAAAGGCGTTTCCGCTTTCTTTTTGAGCTTTCATGAAAGCTGCCGTGGCCATGGCCGAGGTAAAGATTTGGTTGGCTTCGATATTGAGTCCGGTGTTCTGCAGGCGGTGCGCCAGGTCCACCTGGGTGTAGATGGAATTATTGGTGAGCACCAGGAATTTACAGCCGCTTTTTTTCAAGGATTCGATGAACAGATCAGCGCCGGGGATCATCCTTTTTCCCTGCACAAGCACGCCGTCCATGTCAATTAAATAATTCGTTTTCTTTTCCATTTTTGTTTCCATATGATTTTACAATTTTATTAAAACCCTCTTTTATTATATTCGTTATCATTTCACCAAAAAAGGGATCCGACCAGTACGTTCAACCGGATCCCTTTTCATGAGCGATCAGTTGACCTTACGACACCAGTTTGCGTACTTCTTCCAACTGCCCGGAGCTGCCCAGGTAATCGTTCTTCTGGTGGATGAACTTGGCATATTCCGCCATGAAGATCTTGCCGGGCGAGCGCAGGTCGAAGCCTTCAGGATGTTCAATGAAGTATTCGCGGTGCACGCGCGTCCACACTAGTCGGCCGTCGGTGTCGATGTTGATCTTGGTGACGCCCAGCTTGGCAGCCTGCTTGAATTGGGTCGCGTCCACGCCCTTGGCGCCCAGCAGCTTGCCGCCGGCGGCATTGATGCGCTCCACTTCTTCCTGCGGAACCGAGCTGGAACCGTGCATGACCAGCGGGTATGCGGGCAGGCGCTTCTGGATCTCGGACAGCACATCGAAGTGCAGCGACTGGCTGCCCTGGAACTTGAACGCGCCGTGGCTGGTGCCGATGGCAACCGCCAGCGAATCGCAGCCGGTGCGTTCGACAAAATCCTTGGCCTGATCCGGGTTGGTCAGTTTGGCTTTCTCTTCCGAAACGCTGACATGCTCTTCCACGCCGCCCAACTGGCCAAGCTCAGCTTCGACCACGATACCTTTGGCGTGCGCGGCATCCACCACGCGCTTGGTGATTTCAATGTTCTTTTCGTATTCCTCATGGCTGGCGTCGATCATCACCGAGCTGTAGAAACCGCTGTTGATGCAGTCGTAGCAGGTTTCCTCGTCGCCATGATCCAGATGCACCGCGAAGATGGCGTTCGGGAAGATCTCGTCGGCGCCGCGAATGATGTGCTCCAGCATGAGTTTGTCCGTATAGCTGCGCGAGCCTTTGCTGATCTGGATAATGAAAGGCGCCTGGCTGTCGATATTGCCCTGGAATAGCCCCATGGCCTGTTCCAGGTTGTTGATGTTGTAAGCGCCCAGGGCATATTTGCCATAGGCCGCTTCGAATAATTTTTTGGTTGTTACAATCATGTTATCTCCTTAGTATCTTTAACCTGATGAAACCCACGCTATTATAGTATGAAAAAGCTCACCAATGTGAGACAAGGGCATATTTAATCCAATGTTAAAAGAAGACATGAATATTTAAACCGGTTGATCAGACCAGGCATTGACACTCCCGCAGGAAATCATATAATCAAGGCACAATCACATAGAAATCAGTTTAGAGTACCTGACCCCTCGGAAGGGAAGGTAAGGCAGCAATGCCTTGGCGAAGCCGGTGCAAGTCCGGCGCTGTCCCGCAGCTGTAATCTGCGAAAGCCGCAGAAAGCCAGATCGCCCGCTCAAGGCTGGTTCCAAATTTCTTCGCGAGAGAGGAGTCGGAACATGCAAGCATCCCATCGTTTTAAATTCAACTTATTTCCTATTTTGTTAGCGCTGTTATTCGCTTTGAGCGCCTGCGCGCCCGCGGCTGTAGCGCAGCCTGCTGAAGCGGCGATTATTGAGGCGCCCGCCGAGGCATTCACCTCAGTTTCATTCATAGACGCGATTGGGCGTGAGGTAGTGATTGAAGCGCCCCCGGCGCGTATTGTGTCGCTGGCGCCTTCCATCACTGAATCGCTGTATGCCATCGGGGCGGGCGACCTACTGGTGGGGCGCACGGAATACTGCGATTTTCCGGAAGCCGCCTTGGCCCTGCCCACAATCGGTGGTTTTTCTGCATCTACTATCAGCGTGGAGGCTATTGTGGCTTTGGAACCCGACCTGGTGCTCGGCGGCAGCATTTACCAGGCCGACCTGGTGGAAGCATTGGAAGGTGCGGGAATTCAGGTCGCTATCCTGGAACCCACCAGCCTGGAGCAGATCATGTCCTCGTTGAGTACCTTGGGAGACATTACTGACCATGAAAGCGATGCTGAGGCGTTGATTACGGAAATGCAAACCCGCATTGACGCGATTACGCAGACCGTTAGTGCGATCCCGACGGAAGAACGCCTGACTGTTTTCTATGAAGTCTGGCATGATCCTTTCATGACTACCAGCAGCCGGACTTTTATCGGTGAAATGATCAACCTGGCGGGGGGCGTGAATATTTTTAATGACCTGGAAGAAGATTATCCAACGGTCAGCACGGAAGAGATCATCGACCAGGACCCGCAGGTCATCCTGGGGCCGAGCAACCACGCCGATCAATTGACCGCCGAGGTGATCGCTGGACGCGAAGGCTGGGAAAATTTCTCTGCGGTAAAAGACGGAAGAATCTATATCATCGATGGCAACATTATCTCGCGCGCCGGACCGCGCGTGGTGGACGCGTTGGAAGCCATCGCGCAAGCGCTCTACCCGGATAAATTCGGAGGTTAGGCGATCAAAGGCAAAAACAGGCTGGTTGTCGGAATTCTGCTCGCTATTCTGCTGATCGTGGTCGTCATTAGTCTGGGAGTGGGCGCGGTGCGGCTCACCCCAAAAGAGACGCTTTCAGCGCTGTTCAACAGCGCCTTGAAGGAATCGCATGGCACGATCATCCGCGAGTTCCGGCTGCCGCGCGTGCTGCTGGTGGCGTTGTGCGGCGCCGCGCTGGCCATGGCCGGCGTGGGCTTTCAGGGACTGTTCCGCAATCCGCTGGCCGATCCGTACGTGGTGGGTGCCTCCGGCGGGGCGGCGCTAGGCGCCACGCTGGCGGTGATGTTCCGCTTCGCGCAGCCCTCCGTGCCGATCGGCATCGGCGCGTTCATCGGCTCCATGCTGGCGGTCTTGGTGGTGTTCGCCATCTCCGAGTTCAGTCACTTCGGCTCAATCGCGGGCTTGCTGTTGGCTGGTTCGGCCATGAGCGCCATGCTGACCGCCGTGGTTTCCATGCTGTTGATGATGAACGAGGAAGTGCTGCATGGCATCTACGCCTGGCTGCTGGGCAGCTTCGCGGATGCCAGCTGGGGGCAGTTGAAACAGGCGGCAGTGCTGGCGCCGCCAGCCATCATCATCGTCTGGCTGATGGCGCGTTCGATGGACGCGCTGGCGGCCGGAGAAGAAACCGCCCAATCGCTGGGCCTGAACCTGCGCCGGGCGCGCCTGCTGATCGTTATCGGCTCGAGCCTGGCAACCGCCGCGGCGGTGTCTGTCAGCGGCATCATCGGTTTTGTGGGCCTGATCGCCCCGCACCTGGCGCGTTCACTGGTGGGCGCCAACCATAAAAACATGATCCCGGTATCGCTGTTGATGGGCAGCCTGTTGCTGGTGGCGGCGGATGACCTGGCGCGCACGCTGCTGGCCCCGGTGGAAATGCCGGTCGGTATTTTCACCGCATTGCTGGGCGGGCCATTTTTCCTGTACTTGATGAAACGCGGGGAGCGGCGCGCATGAATATTCTGGAAGCGCGGGATTTATCGCTTGGATATAAAGGCAAGCTGGTGGTGCGGGGGTTCAGCGCCGCCATTCCCAAGGGCAGCGTGATCGGTTTGGTCGGGCCCAACGGATCGGGCAAGACCACCCTGCTGCGGGCTTTCGCGGGTTTGATCAAACCCATGCAAGGCCGGGTCAGCCTGGATGGGCATGAATTGGCGGAAATTGCCACACGCAAACGCGCCCAGTTGGTCGGCTGGGTGCCACAGCGCGAAAGGTTGGCCTGGCCGCTGAGCGTGCGGGAGGTGGTTGCGCTGGGCCGCGCGCCGCAGCGCGGCTGGCTGCTGCCGCTCACGGAAGAAGACCGGCAGGTGATCGAACGGGCGATCGCCTTTACGGATCTGGCGGAACTAACCGAGCGCAGCGTGGACGAGCTTTCCGGCGGGGAATTCCAGCGTGTGTTAATCGCGCGCGCATTGGCGCAGGAGCCGCGCGTGCTGCTGCTGGATGAACCAACCACCAACCTGGACATCCACTACCAGATCCAGGTCATGGACTTGGTGCGCGAGCTGGTGGCGCGGCGCGGCATCACCGCCCTGATCGCCATCCATGATCTGAGCGTGGCCGCGCGCTTTTGCGACAGCCTGATCCTGATGCAGCATGGAGAAAAGGTCTGTGCGGGAGATGCGCGGCAGGTGCTTTCTCCTGAGAATATGAAAAAAGTATTTAAGGTGGAAACCAGGCTGTATAAAGACCCCTGGGATCATTTGGCGGTCAGCGCCAGAAATGGGCTGGACAAAAATGACTGAAAAGGAAGCACCCCTGAAACGCAGGGGATTGGTGATCGTCTATACCGGCAACGGCAAGGGCAAGACCACCGCCGCGCTCGGCATGCTGTTGCGTGCCTGGGGGCGGGGCATGAAGGTGGCTGCCATCCAGTTCATCAAGGATGAGCGCGGTCAGTATGGCGAACGCATAGCGGCAGAGCGCATGGGAATCGAGATACAGCAGGTGGGCGATGGCTGCACCTGGCAGAGCAATGACCTGGAGCAGAGCAAGGAACGCGGCAGAAGCGGCTGGGAGATCGCCAAGCAGAAAATTCTCGATGAAAGCTATGACATCATCTTGCTGGATGAGTTCACCTTCCTGTTGAAGTTCAAGTGGTTGGACGCAGTGGAGGTGATCGACTGGCTGAAACAGAACAAACCAGCGCGCCTGCACCTGGTGATCACCGGCCGGCACGCGCCCAAGGAATTGATCCAGTACGCTGACCTGGTAACCGAGATGAAAGAGGTCAAGCACCCCTTCCACGATGATGGCCTGCTGGGCCAGCCGGGTGTGGACTTCTAATTCTGTAGATAGAACAATAAGTTAAAGCTTGATGGATACAGCCATGCAGCAGATTTCTGCTCAAGTTCCCTGCACTTGTGGAGAGTTGTTCCAGGGAACCCTGGAAGGGGAACCTTGCCTGGTCTCATGCCCAATCGCGATTTATAGCCGCGCCAGTTTTATACACGAAATCGAAAAGCCCTCGCTGCTTGGCAGAAAGACGAGGCAAGCTTTGTCTTCTCTTGGGCCGGATTCTGACTTGTGCGGTCGATTGGCGGTTGGTTCCGATCTACCGAGCGGGCGTGGTTTTGGCACCAGCACTGCGGATATCGGTGCAGCTTTGTTCGCTGTCAGCGCGGCGAATAAAACCGATCTGCCGCCTGGAAAAGCCTGCCAAATAGCTGTGAGCGTGGAACCGACAGATAGTACCTTACTACCGGGGTTGGCGCTGTTGGCTCACCGCAGCGCAAAATTCAGCGCTTTCCTAGGTAACGCAATGGCTGCCAGGCTGCTGGTCATTGATCCTGGCGGATTTCTTGATAGCGAAGCATTCAATGCGCAGGATCATGCAGCCAGCCTGGCGCGGCTGGCTGGCGATCACCGCGCTGCGTTCCATTTGCTCGAGATGGGCATAGAACAATCCGATATTGCGTGTGTCGGGCAGGCTGCCAGCCTGAGCGCGGCGCTGCATCAGCAAATCTTATTCAATCCCTTGCTGGAAAAAACTCAGCGAATTGTACGGGATATTGGCGCGGCGGGCGTATGCCGCGCGCACAGCGGCACCATTCTCGGGCTTCTGCTTGAGACTGACTGTGATGAGTTGGATTTGGCGCATTATTGCCAGCAGCGTCTCCCTTCCGGTGTGAGAATTTTCGCGGTGGATCTGGTGAATGGCGGGGTAAGATTTGAGAAGGAAATGGAAAAACCCGCCGAGGTTCTTCCTCAATGAAATCTGCAGCATTAATGGTATTGGGGAGTATGTCTTCGGTCGGCAAGAGCTTGCTGGTAACCGGGCTTTGCCGTTTGTACGCGCGCCGGGGCTGGCGTGTAGCGCCCTTTAAAGCGCAAAACATGAGCAATAACGCCGCGGTCTGCACGGGGGGCGAGATTGGCCGGGCACAGGCCGTTCAGGCGTTCGCAGCAGGGATTGAACCGACGGTGGACATGAACCCCGTACTGCTTAAGCCGGAAGCGGATGTGCGCAGTCAAATCATTCTGCGCGGTCAGGTATGGAAGACGCTCGAAGCTTGCGATTACTTTTCTCAAAAAGAACTGCTCTGGGGAGTTGTTACTGAAAGTCTGGATAGGCTGCGCCAAAAATATATTTTGGTTATTTTGGAAGGGGCTGGCAGTCCAGCGGAATTGAATTTACTTGATCACGATCTGGTTAACCTTGCAATTGCCCGATATGCCCAGGCGCCCTGCTTGCTAGTGGGGGATATCGACCACGGTGGTATATTCGCCCAGCTTCTGGGAACGCTCGGACTTTTGGAAGAAACTGAGCAGGATTTGATCAAGGCATTCGTTGTGAACAAATTTCGAGGAAACCCCTATTTATTCCATGATGGTATTCGCATATTGGAAGAACGCAGCCGTAAACCCGTTTTGGGTGTGATTCCCTATCTGTCTGACCATGGCATTCCCGAAGAAGACGCGGCTTCCCTTGCTAGCGAAAAACCGGCCGCGGGGGATTTAATGGACATGGTTGTGATCCACTTTCCTCATATCAGTAACTTCGATGATTTCGATCCCCTGCGGTATGAACCCGGTGTTCACTTGCGTTTTGTGGATAACATCCGGCAGTTTGGATCTCCACAAGTGGTCATTTTACCGGGGACGAAAAATACGCTTGGGGATTTACGATGGTTGTTGAGGAGCGGTCTGGCTGAGCAAATTCAAAAGTTGGCGGAAAAAGGTGCGTCAGTGATCGGTTTTTGCGGCGGTTACCAAATGCTCGGCAGCCAAATTAATAACGACTTCCATGTGGAATCCGAGACTTCGATTGTATCCGGTTTGGGCTTGCTGCCAATTCATACAAACGTGGGACGTGAAAAAATTGTCATGCGTTCACAAGCGCGCATCATCACGGAAAATGGATTCTTCAAGACACTCGCTGGCAGCATTGTGAGCGGATACGAAATCCATTGCGGGCATTCGAAATCTACATCCCCCATGCTCGAAATCACCAACCAGGAGGACCAGCCGGTTTCTGTGTTGGATGGCGCTTGCTCAGTCGATGGAAAAGTATGGGGATGCCACTTGCATGGGCTGCTGGAAAATGACCATTTGCGGCGTGCCTGGCTGGAGAGTTTGGGAGTCACACCCCGTAATGGTTCTTTTCTTCATTTTCGAGACCAGGCTTATGACCGTTTGGCGGATGCAATGGAATCATCGTTGGATGTGCCGCTATTGGACCAGATAATCAGGGCCGGAGCTTGAATGGAAATTGCGATCCTGACACAATTATGGGCAGTATCCCTGGACTTGACCTTTGGTGACCTGCCCAATCGTTTCCATCCAGTGGCAGGAATGGGCGCTTTCATTCGATGGGCGGATATGAACTGCCGCGTTAGCTCGAAACAAGGACAATTTATTTACGGGATGTTCCTGACAATCCTGGGAGGCGTGTTGTTTTCATGTCCATGGTTCATCTTTTCCATTTGGCTTTCACCTTTCTCTATCTTGCCCAATATCATCCTGTCAGGGCTGTGCCTGAAACCTGTATTCACCATTCGGGGATTGATTCATGCAGGGCATGAAATCCAGGCAGCATTAGTAAATAATGACCTGCCTGGAGCGCAAAAACTGGTCAATTGGCACCTGGTCAGCCGTAACACGGATACACTCACAACGGGCGAGGTAGCTTCAGCCGTCATCGAATCGCTGGCCGAGAACCTGACAGACAGTTTTCTAGCGCCCATTTTCTTTTTCTATTGCCTGGGCTTGCCGGCAGCCTGGTTCTACCGGTTTGTCAACACGGCTGATGCGATGATCGGATACCATACAACGCGTTATGAGTATCTGGGTAAATTTTCCGCCAAGCTGGACGATTTGCTCAATTGGCTGCCGACGCGTCTGGGTGCTGTCGCATTGGTGCTGGCTGCCGGGATTTGTCAGTGCGACGTGCGAGCGGCATGGCGATTGATGATCGAACAACACAAACTCACCAGCAGCCCCAATGCCGGCTGGACGATGGCGGCTGCGGCAGGCGCGTTAGGGGTGCGCCTCAGCAAAAGGGACCATTATGTATTAAATTCTGAGCAACCTTTGCCTGATGAAAAGGATATATCGCGCGCGATTCAATTGCTCACCTGGGCTGCCTTGATAAGCCTGGTATTTCTAATAGGAGGCCTAACCCTTGGATTATCCTTTTTCAACTAATGAACATGGCGGCATTGTTCCCGGAGAATTGGAACGCCTGGGGATTGACCCGCGTCAAGTGGTAGATTTCTCGACCAATACCAATCCTTTCGGCCCGGCTCCTGGTGTGCTTGAGGCTGAAAAGTCAGTGGATGTTGCTGTTTATCCCGATCGCGATTGTTCCGTTCTCCGGAACTTGATCGCGAAATCCAGCCGAATTTCAGAAGAGAGTATTTTGGTTGGAAATGGGACATCCGAGTTGATTTGGCTGATCAGTGCAGCTTTTCTTCGGCCGAAGGACGCGGTTGTGATCATTGCTCCGACATTCGGTGAATACCGGCGCGCTGCAAACATGCAGGCAGCGAAAATCATCGAGCTTCACGCCTTGCCACCGTCTTTTAATCCTCCCTTGGGGAAAGCTCTGGAAGTGATGCGTAGAATCAAGCCCAGGTTGGTCTTTCTGTGCAATCCCAATAACCCTACCGGTAAATATATACCGGAAGAAAACCTTCAGGAATTTGCTGCAAATACACCGGATGGTTGTCTGCTTGTTCTTGATGAAGCCTACCTTTCGTTCGTGAAAGGGTTATCTTTCGAAAAAATCCTAAGAAGAAATTGCATTGTTCTTCGTTCCATGACAAAGGATTTCGCTCTGGCCGGATTACGTCTCGGATATGCATTGGCAGAACCCGACCTGATCCGGCGCTTGAAGAATTACCAACCAACCTGGAGCGTCAATGCTCTCGCTCAGGCAGCCGGAGGAGCGGCTTTCAGCGAATTGGATTTTTATCAGCAGAAATTAAACCACCTGTGGAAATTTAAAAGCGAGTTTTTTGCAGGATTAGAAGCGATAGGCTGTGCAATCGTTCCTTCGGATGTGCATTTTGGTTTAATAAAAGTCGATCACTCTGCGCAGGAGATGCGCTTGGCGCTGTTGCGGCAGTTCATACTGGTTAGGGATTGCGCATCATTCGGCTTGCCGCAATATATCAGGGTCAGCACGAAATTACGAAGTGATAACGAGAGATTATTAAAGTCATTAAGAGCATTACGTAAAATTTGCAATCATTCAGTAGAATGAAAGATAAAGGTTACAGTATAAATTATGCATAAAGCAATGAAGTTGCCAGAGATACCGACGTTCGACCAAAATGCCGCAGCGAAGGCCGCCGCACGCCAGGCGCAATTGACCAAGCCGCCGGGCTCGCTGGGCAGGCTGGAAAACCTGTCGATGCAGCTGGCCGGCATGACTGGCAGGGAGCGGCCGCGCTTCCCGCGCAAGGCGGTGATTGTGATGGCCGCGGACCATGGCGTGGCACTGGCGGGCGTCAGCGCTTACCCGGCCGAAGTGACCGCCCAGATGGCGGCCAACATCGCCATTGGCGGGGCGGCGGTCAGTGTGCTGGCGCGCCTGAACGGCGCGCGCGTGGTAACGGTGGATATCGGCGTGGCGGGCGACCTTAGCCATTTACCGGGGGTGCTGAACCGCAAAGTGGCGGCTGGCAGCCGCAATATGCTCGCGGGAGCAGCCATGAGCCGGGCGCAGGCCGAACAAGCTATCCTGGCGGGCATGCAGGTGCTGGAGCAGGAGGTTGAAATTGGTCTGGACCTGGTTGCCCTGGGCGAGATGGGCATCGGCAATACCACCCCGGCCTCCGCCATCACAGCGGTTCTGTGCGATTTGCCGGTTGAGCAAGTCACCGGGCGAGGCACCGGGCTGGATGACACCGGCCTGGCAAACAAGATCAAGGTGATCGAAACAGCCATCGCCCTGAACCAGCCTGACCCGCGCGACGCGCTGGATGTGCTGGCGAAAGTAGGCGGTCTGGATATTGCCGGGTTGGTCGGCGTGATCATCGCGGCGGCCGCCAGGCGCATCCCGGTGGTGGTGGACGGTTTTATTTCCGGGGCGGCTGCGCTGGTCGCAGCCGGGCTGCTGCCCGCGGTCAGGCCGTACCTGATCGCCTCGCACCTGTCGGTTGAGAGCGGGCACGCGGCCATCTGTAAAAAGTTGGATCTCGAACCGCTGCTGGATTTGCGCATGCGCCTGGGGGAGGGCAGCGGGGCGGTATTGGCCTTTTCAATCATCGAGGGCGCGGCGCGCATCCTGGATGAAATGACTACATTCGATGAAGCGGGGGTCAGCAAGCATGCTTGAACCTTTGCTTACCGCTCTCGGTTTCCTGACTAGCATACCCATTCTACTGGAACGGAAAGTTAAAGCGGATGCCTTGGGCAGGGCTGCCGGCTGGTTCCCGTATATCGGCGCGTTGATCGGTGCGTTGGCCGCCGCTGCCTATTACGGATTGTCGCTCGTATTGCCGCCGCTGCCGGCCGCGGCATTGGCAGTGGCCTTTTGGATCGCGCTGACCGGCGGGCTGCACCTGGACGGATTGGCGGATTGCTGCGACGGGCTGTTGTACGCCGGTACACCGGAGAGACGCCTGGAGATCATGAAAGACCCCCATCACGGCACCTTCGCGGGCATCGGCTTGAGCCTGACCATCCTGATAAAAATCAGCGTGCTGGCCAGCCTGCCGGGGAATCTCATCTGGCTGGTGCTGCCGCTGGCCGGCGCGCTGGGCCGTTGGCTGCTGCTGCCGGCCGCCCGCCAGCCGCTGGCGCGCCCGGGCGGGTTGGGCGCGGCCTTCGCTTCCGGCGTGAAAAACAGCGCGTTTTTCTTTGGAGCGCTGCCGGTCATCGCAATGACGGTTTGGATCGGCTGGCAGGCGCTGGCGTTGATCGCAGCCGCGCATCTGCTGGCCTGGCTGGTCTTCCGCCTGGCGCGCGCGCGCCTGGGCGGGCTGACCGGAGACGTGTACGGATTGCTGGTTGAATTGGGCGAGCTGCTGGTGCTGTTGGGATTTTGCGTGAAGGGTATATGGTGAGCGCTCCTTTTCGAATCGGCACCACTTCGTACATCATTCCGGCGGATATCCTGCCCAACGTTGAATTCCTGGCCGGCAAGGTGGACGACGTGGAGCTGGTGCTGTTCGAAGTGGATGAGGATGGCGGAAACCTGCCGGACGAGCAAACAGTTGCGCGGCTTAACCAAATCGCTACCTTGAATGATCTGAGCTATACGGTACACCTGCCGCTGGATTTGCACCTGGGCGAGGATGAGCTTTCCCGGCAGCAATCCATCCATAAGACGCTGCAGGTGATAGGGCGCACGCGCGCCTTGCGGCCTTTTGCGTACGTCCTGCACCTGGACGGCCGTTCGGTGCGCGGGCAGTTCGGTTCGCCTGCCTGGCAGGCCTGGCGCGACCGCACCCGCGTTGGATTGGAGAAACTGATCGATCAGGTTGAGACGCCGCAATTGCTGGCGGTGGAAAACCTGGATGGCTACCCGCCGGAATTCTGGGACGAGGTTTTGGAAGGCCTGCCGGTCAGCCGCTGCATCGACCTGGGGCATCTGTGGTACGACGGGCATGATCCGCTGCCATTTTTGGAGCGTCATATCGCCAAAACGCGCGTGCTGCACATGCACGGCTGCGGACAGCGCGATCATCAAGCGCTCAGCCTGATCGCGCGCGCGGAACTGGAGCGCGTGATTGACTTTTTAACCGTGAATCATTTTTCGGGTGTATTGACCATGGAAATATTCGGCGAGCAGGATTTTTGGGCTTCGCGGCAGGTTTTGCTGGATATTCTGCATGTAAACAAGCTGGAGGCGAGATGGGAAAAAGCCTGACGTTGATCCTGGGCGGGGCGCGCAGCGGTAAATCGCGTTACGCGCAGCAATTGTTGGAGGATAGCGGCGGGCCGGTGCTCTACGTGGCTACTGCCACGCCTGGCGACGAGGAGATGTCCGCGCGCATCCGCGCGCACCGCGCCAGCCGGCCGGTCGGCTGGACCACCCTGGAAGCGCCGCGGCAGGTTGGGGCGGCCATCCGCGCGGCGGCTTTCAGCGGCAGCGTTTTGTTGGACTGCCTGACCCTGCTGGCCAGCAACGTTTTAATGGAATTTCCCGAACCGATTGACGCGGCAGCCTTTCAGGCAGCATTCCAGGCTGAGGTCGATGAGTTGATCGCGGCTTACCAGGCTGGCGGGAATTCCTGGTTGATCGTCTCCAACGAGGTTGGTCTGGGGCTGGTGCCGGCTTATGAGCTGGGACGTTATTATCGCGACGCGCTGGGCTGGGCCAACCAGCGCATGGCGGCGGCCGCCGACCGCGTGGTTTTCATGGTAGCTGGCATCCCGATGATCGTTAAGGGATGAGGTTTTTGAGAAGTTCTTAATCCATTTTATTAGCAGGTTGGGTTGGTGATTGTCTCGAAGATCCCCGCATGCAATGCGGGGGCAACCCAACATACGAAATTGTTGGGTTTCGCTTTGCTCAAATGGCTGGTAGCCGTTGTGTGCAGAGTATCTCCGCTCAACACTATCACATCAAGCCTCGATGCTCAACCCAACCCACACGGGTTTTTGGCGCAGTTCAACCCAACATTCAGTCGTGAAATTATTAGTTTTCTCTTTCGCAGAAGTAATGCACGGCTTCCCGCACGAAAGCCGCGCCGCCCGGGCGGATGCGCTCGTAATTGATCGCGAAGCGCGGGTCTGCTACCCACATATCCGCCAGCTGCCGCAGGATGGCTTTATCGCAGGTATAGAAATACTGGTTGATGTAGCGCAGGTAATCCGCGATGGCAGCCTGCACCTGGGGATCATCCGGCTTTGTCTGGGCGCTGGCCCCGACCATGTGTTTGGTGATCTCGCCGCCTTCAGCTTTGATGGCGGCTTTCTGGTCGGCGCTGTAGCCGGCCCATTTCTTTTGGGATTCGGCATAGGCGGGTGTATCGCCCCAGCGCTGCCGGGCTTCCTCGGCGTACGCGGATTCATCGAAGCCGTCGAAATACGCTTTGTCGTTCATCTGTTCCTCTCCTTTCAATGCAAGTATGGTTTGATCGATGGTGTGGATCAAGCGTTGCAGGCGTTGATGGCGATTTTGCAGTGCCAGGCGGTGCCTTTCCAGCGCGCCCAAAAGGTCGAAATCCGGTTGGCTCATGATCAGACGGATATCGTTGAGCGGGACGTCCAGTTCGCGGAAAAACATGATTTGCTGCAAACGCAGCAGGCAGCCGCGGTCGTAAAAGCGGTAGCCATTTTGGCCGGTCTGCACGGGCGCCAATAATCCGATTTGGTCGTAATAACGGATGGTGCGGGTGGTCACGCCCGCCAGATCAGCGATTTGTTTGATGCTGTATGCCATTTTTCACCTGTCGCATGAAATCATACACCTTGACGTAACGTTAAAGTCAAGGGGTAAAAAGAAATGCCGCGTTCAGGAATTTTTCCCGGAAAACGGCATTTTTTCGATGACTTACTCAGCCGCGCGGGCTTCTTTATTCTTGGCCAGTTTCTTGAGCCATTTCTTGCGGTCTTTCTTTTCCAGCTTGACGGCGGTGGTGATGGTGGTGTAAGTGAAGAAGAAGAATAACAGGAAGATCACCGCGCTCACAATCAGGTTATACAGCAGCACCGATTGCGCCAGCCAGGGCAGCTTGATCTGCGGATTGCCCATGAAAAACATAACGGCATTCGATATCATCGCGATCACGCGCACCTCGGTCGGGCCAAGCGAACCGTAGGAAATCTTGAATTCGCCTTTCACGGAAGTGGTGATGTAAACCAGGTTGGACATGCACTCGTAGCCGACCAGCGCCAGCAGGGCCAGGTTCAAATCCACGTAAGGGGAGAGGCCGATGCCCACGAAGATAAACACTTCGCTGATAGTATCCATGGTGTGATCGATGAAAAAGCCGTAACGCGGGCGTTCGATCTTGCGGTAGCGCGCCAGGTTGCCATCCAGGCTGTCGCCGAACCAGTTCAGGAAGAAGCCCAGGTTGGCCAACCAGAAGAAATTCTTGTCAAAGGTGGTCAGATAATAACTGACGCCGATCAATGCAGAAGCAAAAAGTCCTAAAAATGTGAGATGATCCGGGGTGACCCAATGCGGCAGGCGCTCGACCAACCAGGCAATAGCCGGCCTTTCCAGCGGTCCCAGCAGGATGTCATTGATCCTGCGGTGTTTTTTGATCTTCTTCAGCTCTTTTTTCTTTTTTGTCATAACTATATTCTACCTTCTCTGACGACAATCAGGGCATTTTTTCCAGCGCGAACGGCCAAAGCGGATAGGTCATAGCCCACTGGGTGGAGTGCGCGCGGATTAAGGGTTCAGCCAGGCGCAGCACCGCCTCGGCATTTTTCTCGATCTCCTCGGTAGCGTCCGGGTAGGGTTTCATGAAGACCGGCCCAGCGCATTCGAGCGTGTAATTTTCTTCGGGCGTGCCGACGCAGGCCACCAACACGATAGCCGCATTGGTTTGCAGCGCCATGCGCACATAGCTGACCGGCACGGGAGCCGGGTAGCCGAAAAAGCGCGGGTAGTAATTGGTCTGCGGCAGCGGTCTTTCCAGACCGGTGATCACCAGGCCGCCCGCTTTGAGATGCGCTTTAGCCTGGCGCATGCTTTCGGTGGACATGGGCGTTATATCGATGCCGATATCCTTGCGCAGGCGGTTTTGCCATTGATAACTGGGGCGCGGCTGCGGGTAAGAGAGCGCCTGTACCTTGTAACCATTCAACGCCATAGCGCGCCCTGCGAAATCGAAATTGCTAAGGTGCGGGGCTAACAAGAGCGTCCCTTCCTTATTATTTCGGCGAGAATCTAGGATCTCCACCAGTTTGGGGCTGAGCGTGACCCGTTCCAGGATGGCCTGGTAATTGTAGAGATTGTGATATAAGTCGTAGAGATTGCGCGCGGTTTGGCGGAAATTCTGCCTGACGACCTCATCCAGTTCCGCGCTGGTCAACTTCTCCCCCGTGACGATCCATTGGTTGGCGCGCGTCGCGCGCACCATGCGGGCGTTCTTCTGCCCTGCGATCCAGTCGCCGACCCAATCCGCGAGGCGATAGCCGGTCGCGGGTTTCATGGCTTTGGCGATCCCCAGGATGATGCCAATGCCAACCCGGCTATTGATGAATGATTGCAATGACATATAACTAATGTTAACACAAATGAATCTGCGAGGTTTCGCGATGGCAGTTTCTTAGAAAATATTTACACTGATAAGAAATATGAGCGCTTTATTTTCCCAAGGCAGATTGATAGTTGGACAACACTTCCTGGATGCATGTTTCGAGCATTTCAACTGGTTGACTGCCATGCGCATCTTCCACGAGCGAGGCGATGGGCAGGTGAAAATACTGACTAACGAGTGCGGGGGGGATTCTATTTCGCTGTAAATTCCGCAACAAGGTCTTTACGGCTGATTTCACGGACGGATACTCCCAGTAATACCGGACGCGATCACTGAGGCTATATAACAGGGAAAAATCGATCTCTTCTGCTGTGCCGGAATAGTGGCTGCGCCAGTGAACGGGATGCGCGCGCATTACATCCAGGAGAATTTCAACCAATCGCGACCGGGAAGCGGGGCGAATGGCGGGCATGGCTTTCTCGATCTCTGCCAGGCGCAGCATGGCTTCGCGGAAAGCGAAAGTCAAAGCCGGCCCGACTTTCAACACTGCGAAATGATCCCCAATCATTTTTCTCAGGTTGTGCGGGGATTGATAATCGGTTGAATGCGCTTCAAAAACCAGATTGGGCTGTTTTTCGATGAAACGGCGGAGCCCCCGGGTTTTCGAGGGATCGTACGCGAAAATCTGCTGGCTGTTGAATTCGACGCCTGCTGAAACCACCACCGCGATGACCCGCTGCCAGGCGGTCTCCAGTTGGTGTTGTCGAAATATTTCTTGAAAGGTTTGAATGGTCTCCTCTACATCACGAACCTGGGTGATATGAACCGAACTGGTCTTCTGTTCCACCAACCCGCCTGGGGTGGGTACTTCCGTCCCGATCTCATACACCGGTTTGCTTCCGGGATCGCGGCTGGCAG
>CAZDUN010000003.1:19998-30949 GCA_964508615.1 uncultured Pelolinea sp.
GGGGACGGGATGGGAGGCAACATGTGGTTATTTTTTGATACCCCGTTTACGGTGTCATGCACCATCCGCTCGGCTTTTTTCATGGCGCTCTCAGCCGGTTCGTTTTTCCACGGGTTTGGGCCTAAATGATCCCCGCCCAGCATGATCCTTTCAGGCGGGAGGCTTGTTTCAACGGCAAGTCTCTGGATAAACGCCGCGAATTTTGATGGGGTATAACCGGTGTATCCGCCCTCCTGGTTTACCTGGTTGCAGGTGGATTCAATCAGGATGGGGCTTTCGGTTGAGCGCATCATGCGCAGCGCGGCGCGGATCACAAAAGGATTCGATGAGCAAATCGAGCAGACTCCCGCCAATTCCCCTGATTTATTCGCGCGCATTTTTTCAAGCAGCGGCGCGCTCGATGAAAAGTGAATGGTTTCTGCCATCATCAATGATTTTCAATAACCCGGATACCATTTTTCGTTGACATCGTCCGCTTCGAAAAACGAGCTCCAGGGGCGGGCCAATGCATTGACCAGGTCGCGGATTTGCGACATGCGCGCGGCGGCTACTGATCGCAGAAACTGGATTCGCTCAGATTCAGCGAGAGTGGCGGCTTCTTTCCAGACCGCCCTGCCCGCGGCCACGCCGGACGCTCCGCCCATACAGGCGGCCGTCACCTGGCGTAAAAATGTCTCGAAATCCGCAGAAGCTGAAAGCAAAATCCAGGGAACCCGGCAGGCTGTTGAAAGGGATTCGCAAGCCCCAATCCAGCTTTCAAATCCCGGATTCTTCTGAATATCTACCGGGAATTCAACTTTTAGAACGTCGATGTCAAGGCTGGAGAGTTTTTCCACTGATGCGATGATGACCTGAGAGCGTTCATCCCCCTCGAGCTGTTTTAAAGATGGGTTCAATGGGTAAGTCAGAATTTCCAGGAAGAATGGGATATCGAATTTCTGGCAATCCTCGGCAGTTTCTTCAACCAAGGCTTCGATTTGTGCGTGCGTTTTGGATTGGGGGTGATAGTAAACCAATAATTTGGCCGCGCTGGCTCCCAGCCTTTTTATCTTTTCAACGCTCCAATCTTGCAGCACCCGGCTTTTGCGGGCCATTGGATCACCGCTATAACCGGTTTCCTCAAGCGCGACCAGCAGACCACGCGAGCCGGGCAGCGTTCCGGTTGTGATATTCTGCGCGGCTCCATACAACGGGTCGAGCAGGTAGGCGGATGGAATTTCAGCCAAAGCCGCAATCACCTGGTTCTTGAAAGTCTCGATCTCGCGAGCGTTGGTGGATTGCTCGTTTTCGGGATGCAGCAAGCGGCGCATATTGTTGCGATGGTCGAGTGCCAGGATCGCAAACTTGCAGCTTATCGTTGAACTTTGTTGAAGGCCGCGAATTTTTCCGATAGTTCTATTTTTCATTTTTCCTAATCCAGAGACAAGAAGCTCCCTTTATCAATCTTATCGGGATGTTCTTATATGATCGCTATGAAAATCATAATCATCTTGTGATTAAAAACCAATATAAGGAACAAAAAAGAACATAAAAGATGTTCATAAATGTGCTATAAATTGACAAGGAACATAATAGGAACATAAGATGGAGGTGAAATCATGCTGAAAGAAGAAAGACAACAAATGATCGTGCGGGAACTAGAGAAAAATGGCAATGTAAAGGTCGAAGAACTTGCTCGTTTCTTTGGCGTATCGCGCATGACGGTTCGACGGGACCTGTATGAAATTGAGAAGAACAACCTGCTGAAACGAACGCATGGCGGAGCGATCCTACCGATCCGGTCAGCCAGCTACAACGAACTGCCGACGATAAAACGTATGGACTTGTTGAGGGAAGAAAAGATACGGATCGCGAAAGCGGTTGTGCCTTTCATCCAGGAGAAAGAAGTTATTTTTCTTGGCTCCGGTACCACAACGCTGTACGTAGCCAAAGAGCTGCATGAGCGCGACGATATCACCATTCTGACCAATGCCATTACGGTGATCAATGAATTAAGCACAGACGCAAAAATGCAAATCATCGCAATTGGAGGGTTTCTGCGCAGAGAAGAACAATCCATGATCGGGCATTTTGCTGAACGCGTGATTGAGGACCTGAGAGTCGATAAAGTGATCGTGGGCATGAAGGGCATCCATCCGCATTTTGGGTTGACCAACGAAAACCCCCAGGAATTAATGACGGATCGGAAAATCTTGGGGATCAGCGATAACGTCATCATCGTGGCCGATCACACAAAAATCGGGCATGTTTCCACCAGCCGGACCGCTCCGGTTACAGCCGCCAAAACCATCATCACTACGCATAACGCGCAGGAGGAATTGGTTCAGGGCATCCGCAATCAGGGCGTGGAAGTTATCCAAGTTTAAATCACCAAGGAGAATTATTTAATGCAAGATGATAAAGGTAAGTTTACAAAACAAGAAATCCTCTCACAGCCCGACACCTGGGTTGAGACACTAAAATTCTTGAAAAACAATGGAGGCGAAAAGAACCTGCCGGCTTTGGGGGAATATGACCAGGTCGTCCTCACTGGCTGCGGTTCTACCTATTATTTTTCCATCTGGGCTTCACGGTTCCTTCAAGCCAGTTTGGGCATCCCATGCATGGCGCTGCCAAGCTCGGAAATTTGGTATTCAGGCGATAGCTGGATCAAGCCATACGAAAAAACTCTGCTAATTGCTGTGTCCCGCTCCGGCAGAACCACCGAAACGCTGCATGCCCTGGATTTTTATTTACAGTCTAAAAAGGGAGACGCGGTTGCGGTCACATGCTACGCGGATAGTCCCTTGGCAAAAAAGGCCCCGACCGCTTTTACAACCAAAGCTGGCATGGAGAACAGTATCACCCAAACGCGCTCATTCACAAATATGATGTGGCCGATCATTAATTTAGTGAGTAATGGAATTTCGGTTGATTTGATCAATCGCATCAGAGAATCCAGCCAGCACATGATTGAGCAAAATCAAGCCCTAACCCAATTGATCGGTGATGACCTGGGTATTGAACGATTCTTCTTTCTCGGTGATGGGGCTTATTATGGGCTGTCCCAGGAAGTCATGCTGAAAATGAAAGAGATGTCCTTAAGTTATTCAGAATCTTTTCATTTCCTTGAATTCCGGCATGGCCCCATGTCGATGGTTAATGATAAATCGCTGATTGTTGGATTTTGTGATCCGAAGCTGGCTGATTATGAACTCCCCGTTTTCCGGGATATGAAAAAACTGGGGGGGCGCACGCTGGCGATTGGAAAATTTGATAAAGCCCCATCCTCAGTCGATTATGTGATCAATCTTGATCCCGGAATCCCCGATTTGTGGCTGCATCCCTTTTATCTTCCACTGATTCAGTTGATTGCGTATCGGCGCAGTATTTCGAAAGGGCTGAATCCGGATAAGCCTGAAAACCTGACGGCGGTTGTGGAATTGTAGGTTAATGGAAATGCACCTCGACCAATTGTTGATCCGCAAGGCAATTCAAGCCAAGCTCGATCTTCGTACGCGGGATGAAGTGATTGAAAAATCCGGAGAGCTGTTGGTGGCAGCCGGTGTGATAGAACCCCGATATACCGCCGCCATGAAGCGAGTCGTGGACGAATTAGGCCCATATTGCGTGATCGCGCCCGGCATTGCGCTGCTGCATGCCCGCCCCGATGATGGCGTGAAGCGCACCTGCCTTGCGTTGATCACCTTAAAAACTCCGCTGGCCTTCGGGCACTCCAGCAACGATCCGGTCGACCTGGCATTCGCGCTGGGGGCTACAGATAAACAGTCGCATATTTCTGCCCTGGCAGAACTGGCCGGATTTTTATCCGACGATAAATTTTTGCGAATCCTGAGAGAAAGTGAAGACTCAGCCGTTTTGCAGGAATCTATTTTTGATGTTTTACATAACAGAAAGTAGGAATCCATGGTGATCGCTACGCTATGCGGAATGGGTTTTGGAACGAGCATGATGCTCAAGTTATTTATCGACGACATATTAAAAGCTGAAAATTTGAGAGCTGAAACAACCCCTTGGGACCTGGGTTCCTTCAAAGGCAACCGGGCGGATATTGTGGTTGCCCCGGTCGATATGGAACCGCATTTGCGGGATTACCCCGCAAAGATTGTTTTGATCAAAAATCTGGTTGACAAACAAGAGATCAAGGAAAAGATCCTGAGTGCTATCAAAGAGCTCTCATAGGAAAGGAGGCAATTAGAGAAATAAATCATCCGTGCAACTTCATCATAAAAAAATAAAAAAAATTAGGAGGAAGAAATGGCTGTTTTTGATGCAATACTATCTTTAATCACTTTGCCTGCGATCGTTTTGGGGTTCATTGCTTGCGTTGGCTTGCTGCTCCAGAAAAAGGCTGCGGGTGACGTTTTCAAGGGAACGCTGAAGACGGTTTTAGGGCAGTTGATCATCAGCGTTGGAATCACTGCCCTGATTGCCGCACTCGTTCCAATTCAGGCGTTCTTTGAAAAAGGGATTCCTTCCGGTGGTTTTGAAACCTTCGTGACTTACGATGAGGCTGTGGTCGGAGCGGTTCAAACTACGAATCTGGCCAACCTGGGCGCTGAAATCGCCTGGACAATGCTGTTTGGCTATGTCGTTCACATCCTGGTTTCACGCTTCACCAAGTTTCGCTATATCTATCTGACCGGGCATATGATCTGGGTGCAGGCGGGCGCTTTCGCGTTGTTGTTCCATTCCTTCGGTCTGTCAACACCGCTGGTTGTCATCCTGGCATCCCTGGTCGATGGTGTCTATCTGACCATGGCGCCTGCCTTGGCGCAGCCCATCATGCGCAAGATCACCGGCAGCGATGAGATCGCTTTCGGTCACGGGCAGACGCTCCTGAATATGCTGGGCGCGTGGGCTGGCAAACTGGTTGGCAAACCCGAGGATTCGGCTGAGAAGGTTGAAATCAAGGAATCATTCAGCTTCCTGCGGGATATGTCCGTCTCGATTTCCATCATCATGCTGCTGGTGGCCTTTGTTGGGGCAGGCCTGGCGCTGGGTCAGATCGGCGTAGCCGCTTTTGAAGAACAGGTCAGCGGCGGCCAGAACTGGTTCGTATATACGCTGCTGACGGCGTTGAACTTCACCGCCGGCGTGCTGGTGCTCCTGCAAGGAGTGCGCATGTTGATCTCGGAAATCACGCCTGCATTCAAGGGCATCGCCGAGAAACTGATCCCCGGTGCGAGACCGGCGCTGGATTGCCCGGTGATTTATCCATACGCACCCAATTCGCTGATTTTTGGCCTGATCTCCGGTACGATCGGTCAGGTGGCTGGCATGGTCGTTCTGGCCTTGATCGGTTGGCCTGTCCCGCTGCCCAGCATGATTGCTGCGTTCTTTGCCAGCGGCGCGGGGGCGATTTTCGGAAATGCCACCGGCGGCCGCAAGGGCGCGTGGTTGGGCGGCTTTTTGTGGGGCTTTGTCGGCTGGCTGTTGATCAGTTTTGCCTACAAATTCCAGGTGTTCGGTGACCTTTCCGGGTTGGGGGCGGTTGGTTTGGGATTCACCATCCCAGATGCCATTGTCCCCGGCATCGTTATATGGGGAATTGCCAAGCTGTTTGGTCTCTAAAAATTAACTTCGGGGAGGGCATTTGCCCTCCCCGAATATTGTCTTTCCCATAATGAAAAAAATCATACATGCCACCACCATCTGCCCCGATGAGATCTTGCCTGATCGCACGATTGCGATCGCGGATGGGAAAATTTTGCGTATCGATGAGCCAGGGCAGGAAGTAGAAAATTCTGAAGTTGTCGAAGTTTTCGATGCTGAAGGTTTATTGGTAACACCAGGATTGATCGATATTCACATTCATGGCTGCCTGGGCGCGGACACAATGGATGCCACCCCGGAAGCCTTGAGGACCATGAGTGAATTTCTGGCCACGCGCGGGATCACTTCATTCTATCCTACAACAGTTTCAAATTCCCAGGAAAGAATTCTGACCGCGTTGGATAACATTGACCGATGCAAAGATGCCCTGACTGGCGCGAGAATCCTGGGCGCACATATTGAAGGGCCATATATCAATCCCGAATTCAAGGGCGCGCAGAATCCTGCCTTTCTGCGCTTGCCGCAGCGGGCAGAATATGAAACCTGGATTGAAAAAGATTCCGTCAAGCTGGTCACCATCGCCCCGGAGTTAGCGGGCATGGATGAATTAATCGAATTCTGCGCAAGCCGCGGCGTGGAGTTAGCGGTTGGACATAGCGCGGCAAGCTATGACCAGGTTCGGCACGCCGCTGATTTGGGGGCTAGGCAGGCCACGCATTTATTCAATGGCATGCCGGGGCTGCATCATCGTGAACCGGGAATTGTCGGAGGAGTGCTAAATGACCCCAGGTTCTACGCGCAAATCATCACGGATGGCATTCATCTCCATCCAGCAATCATCGCTTTGATCATTAAAATTAAAGGAATAGAGCGGACGATCCTGATTTCAGACTCGATACGAGCTGCTGGATTACCCGATGGAAATTATGAGCTGGGCGGTCAGGATGTTGTAGTTACGGAAGGCGCGGCCCGCATCGCGAATGGCAGCCTGGCAGGCAGTACACTCATGCTGGATCAGGCTATTCGAAACACCATGTGTTTCAGTGGATTGGATTTCCGATCGGTCATTCAAATGGTGACTTCGGTTCCAGCCGAGGCGATGAAAATCGCCGATAGAAAGGGTAGTGTGGAAATTGGTTATGATGCCGACCTGACCTTCTTTGAAAATCTATATCATATCCCACAACCATGATCGCGGGTGAAATAAAATACCAAAAGAATAAAGAACAGGAGCACTGAAATGTCAAAACTAACACATTTATATCTTGAGGGGATTATTGAACTATTAAAGAGAATTGAAATCGAAGAGGAGCATGCCATTGATGAAGCAGCTCAGATCATGGCTGATGCCGTAGCAAAAGGTAACCGATTGTTCGCTTTCGGCTGCTCCCATTCCTCCCTGCCGGTTCAGGACGTGGTATACCGCGCTGGCGGATTGATGCTGATGAACGCGATTCTTGCCCCGGGAATCGCGCATCTCGATGTGCGTCCAAACACCATGACTTCCGGGATCGAGAAACTGGTTGGGTACGCGAAAGTCATCCTGGATAATCAACCCATTCAAGCAGGTGATGCCCTGATCATCATCTCCGTTTCGGGCCGTAACGCTGTCCCGATTGAGATGGCGCAAATTGCCAGGGAAAGGGGAATAAAAGTCATCGGGATCACATCCCGCAAGTATTCGCAGGGCGTGGAATCTCGGCATCCTTCCGGAAAGAAAATGCACGATTTCGCGGATGTCGTCATCGATAATAAAGTAGAAATGGGCGATGCCATGTTATCCGCTGAAGGGCTGCCTTCGAAATTCACGCCTGCATCGGGCGTAACAAGCAGCGCGATCATGCATTGCCTGACCACCGCGACCATTGAGAAGTTGCTGGAACGCGGAATTACACCGCCGGTGTTCATCGCGGCCAATGTGGACGGAGGTGCTGAACATAACCTGAAATTGATAAAAGAATACCGTGAACGCATTTTCTACGTTTAATTTAGCAAGGTGAAAAAAACGCTTTATTGAATAGTTTTCGCGTGTTTTAACACCAAAATGACGAAAATCATCAAAATCCTTGACAAATATCCTGCGGGATGATATAAACGGCGACATTATGGTTATTGAGATTCGATCTCCTAAAGCTAAACGCCATACCATCAACACTCCTTCTGGAAGGAGCGGCGTTTTGCTATAGGTAAGTAAGATTTCTCATACCAACCAAGTGAACGTTGAAAGCCTTCCAGGAATGGAAGGCCTTTTTCGTTGCCTGCTGAATAGTAAAAAAAAACACGGAGGCAGCTTATGAAACATAAAATACAAAGCTAATCATAAGGAATATCAAAGAAGGAAATTTGATATAGAAATGGCCATTCAGCAGGCCGCAAAATAAAAAAAACGCTAAAGGAGAAGTAAGAAATGAACAGCAAGAAGTTTTTGATTTTGTCAATCGTATTGGCAGGCGCCCTGTTTTTAGGCGCGTGCAGCAGCGTGCAGCCAGCCGCTGTTGAAGAAGCGGCTCCCGCTGACTCGGCAGCCGAAGAAGCTGCTCCCGCTGAGGAAGCAGCCGCGGAAGTCACATATGATGAGAATGGCATCCCGGTCTATGGCTGCCTGGGCACGGCGGAGGACGCTTTGGTCGACCTGGAATGCCGCGAAGTGACCATCGCCGTTGAAAACGCCTATTTGCCTTTCAACTACATCGATGAAGCCACCGGCCAGGCGGGTGGTTGGGACTATGTGGTCATTCCCGAAATGTGCGAAATGCTGCACTGCACCCCTGTTTTTCAGGAATGCTCCTGGGATATCCTGATCCAGTCAGTGGCTGACGGCCTGTATGACATGGGCGGCGACGGCATCACCAACACGGTGGAGCGCCAGGAAATTGTCGATTTCTCCGATACCTATATCGCTATCGATCAGCGCCTGCTGGTCAACAAGGGTGAAGATCGCTTTGCTTCGATCGAAGAACTGGTAGCTATCCCCGAATTAATTGTGGGTGTGCAATCCGGCACCACCAATTACGAGACGGCCGTGCAATACCTGCCGGAAGAGCGCATCAGCGCCTTCGGGCAGTACCCATTCGCCGTGCAGTCATTGTTGTCCAATGACGTGGATGCAGTCCTGATCGACGAACAGGCTGGCATCGGATACCTTAACGAGAACCCCGACGCGTTGGAGTTCGTCGGCCCCGCCATTGTCAGCGATAACCTGGCTTTCATCTTCCCGAATGACAGCGAACTGGTGGCTCCTTTCAACCAGGCGCTGCAGGCCATGATTGCCAACGGCAGACTGGCCGAGATCAACACGCAATTCTTCGGCTTTTCTGATTAATTTTTATAAAAATGCCTGGCCGATTGATCCCCGGCCAGGCATCACCATGTGTAAATTAGAGGACATCATGATGGTAGAAGATTCGCTAACGGCGGCGCAGAAGATTGCCATCAGGCAATCGCGGCGCCAACGATTACGTACCAGGCTGGCCACCTTTCCCTGGTGGCTGGTTGTCATGGGAATACTCATCGGGGTAACCCTGTGGTTGATCACCGAAAGTCCCACTTATAGTGAGGCCTTCGCGACCATCCGCACCGGCATGATTGTAACCCTGACGATTACGATTATTTCGTACGCCATTTCCCTAATCATTGGTTTGTTCACCGGTCTGGGGCGCGTTTCCGCGAACATTGCTTCCCAGAATATCGCGACATTGTACGTGGAGATCATGCGCGGCATCCCCATGCTGGTTTCGATTTTCTTTATCGCCCTGGTTTTGGTGCCGGGTATGGTTGAATTGCTGGCTTTGATTGGCGCCAAATTTTCCGAACTGGGATTGACCGGCATCGGCGCTTCGCTTTCTTCCCTGGATAACAAAGCGATATCCATGAGCACGCGCGCGGTGATTGCCTTGTCGTTGACCTACGGCGCGTATTCGGCCGAGATCTTCCGCGCCGGTATCCAATCCGTACCGGCCGGCCAAATGGAGGCTGCCCGTTCGCAGGGCATGAGTTACGGTCAGGCCATGCGCAACGTGGTTTTGCCGCAGGCTTTACGCAACGTGCTGCCGGCCATTGGCAATGACTTTATTGCCATGCTGAAAGACTCGTCATTGGTTTCCATCCTGGCGGTGCGCGATATTACCCAGATCGCGCGTTTGTACGCCGGCCACTCATTCCGCTATCCGGAAGCCTACACGACGCTGTCCGTGATGTATCTCACCATGACCATGCTGCTTTCCTTGCTAGTGAAATTGATTGAAAGGCGGTTATCGAACAATGGAAAATAACAATGCATCCAATTTGGTCGAAGTGAGATCGGTCGATAAATGGTTCGGCGACTTGCAGGCGCTGAACGGCGTCAGCCTGGATGTGCCGGCCGGCAAGGTGATGGTTATCATCGGCCCCAGCGGCTCAGGCAAATCCACGCTGCTGCGCTGCATCAATTACCTGGAAACGCCTACCAGCGGCCAGGTTTGGTTCAACGGCGAGAAAATGACCAGCGACCAGAAAGAATTGAACCGCCATCGGGCCGAAATTGGTATGGTGTTCCAGAGCTTTAACCTATACGCGCACCTCACCATTTTACAAAACATCACCCTGGCGCTGAGGGTTGTGAAGAAAATCAGCGAAAAAGAAGCTGAAACCATCGCCATGGAACAACTCAAGCGGGTCGGCATCGTGGATAAAGCCGATAAGATGCCGGCGCAAATTTCCGGCGGGCAGCAGCAGCGCGCCGCCATCGCACGCGCGCTGGCCATGCGACCCAAGCTGATGCTGTTCGATGAACCGACCAGCGCTTTGGATCCGGAAATGATCAAGGAAGTATTGGACGTGATGATGATGTTGGCGAAGGAAGGCATCACCATGATCATCGTAACCCATGAAATGGGATTCGCGCGCGCCGCGGCTGACGAGGTGGTCTTTATGGATAACGGGCGCATTGTTGAACGCAACACACCCGAGGGCTTGTTCAACCAGCCCGCCAGCGAGCGCACAAAACTGTTTCTGTCTCAAATCTTGCATAAATAATATCTCATGATGTCCTATGATCGCGCGGGGAACATAACGTTGGTTGTTGTGTTCCCCGCAGCTATTTTCCGCGCCGTTGTCCTAGACCCGGTAGATGTATTGAAAAATACATGATATAAATCATATCCATCAAAAAAGAAGGTTTCATCATCATGCGTAACGGTTCATACCATTTTTACAGCGATAAATTCATCCTGAGGGTCAGCAATCGGGTTTGCATCAATTCCGAAGAGCTGTTGACCAGCGAGCCGTTCATGACTTTTTATCGTGCCTATTTGGATTCTTTAAAAAGGAAACAATCCACATTACTGAATATCTTCGCGGATAAGGATTTTTCCGAGGATGATGTAAAGCTATTGCATGAAACGCTTTATTATCTGAA
>CAZDUN010000004.1:0-29603 GCA_964508615.1 uncultured Pelolinea sp.
TCAGCAGCCAAAAGCCGACCAGCAAAAATGCATCCAACAACCGAACAGACAGATTCTTATAACGCTCCTTTTTTAATATACGCATTATTACCTCATCATCCTCGTTGATTCCGTTGAAAGATTTTCCCGGGGAGGAGGAGCCCCGGGAAACCTTTGGTTCAAAACACAACATTTTGAAAAGGAGAGAAGATGTTTTTGAACGATCAACAAAACCAATCATACGCGCATGATATGGCTTTGCCATCCTGCGCGTGATTGAATTTATTTCATCCTGCGGCTGGATTCAACAATGGACCTAAGGCCGAGATCCTTCCTCGCCTCGCTCGTCAGGGTGATAAAATTCTTGGGGCTTTCTATAACCGCCGCTCTTTCCGTTATCGGCGAAAATACTCAAAAAGGATGAATACAGGTGGAATCCTACCCTGACTAACCTGCATTGGCTCAGGCAGCAGCATATTGGTAGTAATCGCATACGCGCCGCAACGGGCAGCGTTCGCATTCCGGTTTGCGCGCGTGACAGATCTCGCGGCCCAAGCGGATGATGTTGAGGTGACCCGGACCGTATTGCTCCGGCAGGAATAGTTTTTCCAGCCAGGCATGTGCTTTTTCAACGCTCATTTCAGCAGGGCGCAGCCCCAGCCGGCCGGTGACACGATAAACGTGGGTATCCACCGGAAAGGCCGGTATGCCCA
Organism: uncultured Pelolinea sp.; assembly: GCA_964508615.1. GTDB lineage: Bacteria > Chloroflexota > Anaerolineae > Anaerolineales > Anaerolineaceae > Pelolinea. The sequence continues at coordinate 693 of CAZDUN010000004.1, forward strand.
GCGAGAATTGCAGCACGATTGCGGCCGTTTTTGGCCCGACCCCGTTGAAGCGGCTCAACCAGGCATGCGCGCTTTCGCGATCCTGGTCCCGTAAAAAATCAAGTTCCAGGCTGCCGCGTTCGGCGCTGATCTGTCGCAGGATAGCCTGAATGCGCGGGGCTTTCTGGTTGGCCAACCCGGCAGTGCGGATGGCCGCCTGCACATCCTCGAGCGGGGCATCCCGAACCGCTTCCCAGGTTCCGAAACGCGCTTTTAATTGCTGAAAAGCGGCGTCGCGGTTCGTATCATTGGTGTTCTGGGAAAGAATGGTGGAGACCAATTCATCCATAGCCAGCAGCGGCTGGCGCCATTCCGGAAGACCATAAAAATCGGCAAGCAATTGATAAACCTGCCGGGCTTTCCGGATAAGCGTTTGCTGCGGTTCGGGATTCATTCCAAAAAGCGTTTTATTGCCTGTACCAATTCATCCGATGGGCGGATTTCGCCAATTGCCTTCCCGGCCCAATTCTTCAACGGCCGTCGATCGTAATCGGCCAGATCGTGAATTTCCCCGCTGCAAATGGCCTTTAACTGTTTTAGTACGTATAGCGCCACCACGCAGCCCGCTCGCAGCATAAGGTCGCCATCACTGATCTTGATCACGATCCCCAGGCTGGTATCGAAACCGGCCGCCTCCCCGGGCATTACGCCAATGCCGTGAAAACCTTCCGCCCCAATCTTGGTCACCAGGGAACCGCCGCAGCTGGACATGATATCCGTATCGAAACGCTGCGGCCCGGCAATGATAAAGGGATGGCTCATCATCGCACGCGTGATCACCCGGCAGGCCTGAGCGCGGGTTTGCGGCAGCGCGTCGGGCTGGCACAAGCGCGCGTAGGCGCCTGCGGCAGCCGGCAGGGGTACAGCGAATACCGGCGCGGAGCAGCCATCGGTTCCCAATTCCACCGAAGCCACATCCATATTGCACATCTCAGCAAATGTTCGCAGCATGGCCTGCTGCACCGGGTGTTCCGGCTGCAGGTAATTCGCCATTGGAGCGCCAATCATTTTTGCAAAAGCCAGCATGCCGGTGTGCTTGCCGGAACAATCATTCTGGTTGGGATGAAATGCCTCGCCTTTCATGGCCTTCTCCCGGGCAGTGGCAGCATGGTAGGGCGCGTGAATGCCGCATTGCAGTATATCTTCCTGGATACCGATCCTGGTCTGCAATGCTTCCAGCACGCTGACGTGCTCATCCGTGCCGGAATGTGAAGCGCACATGATTGCGATTTCCGCTGTGGATAAATTGAATTTCTCCGCTCCGCCGGCTTCGATAAATGCCAGTGTCTGGAAAGGTTTGGAGGCTGAGCGCAGAAACACCGGACGGTGCATATCGCCGACAGAAAAAACAATCTTGCCATCCGGTTGAGCGATGGCAAGACTGCCGTAGTGAATTGATTCGACGATCGATCCGCGGGTGACTTCCACTAGCGGGAAGGGAGAATCCTTTGTCATATTAAATCGCCTTTTTGGATAGATAGTTCAGGTAGAACTGGCTGAATCCGTAAGCCAGGCGCGCCCGGAAAATTTCCAGCTCGGCTTTATTCCTGGCTTTGAAATCATCCACCAGGGAAGCGCCGGCTGTCTCAATCTGATCCAGGTCATTCTTGCTATTGGCGTTCTTTTCAGCCATGTGCTGCACTTTTTTAAGGAATTTTTGAAGTTCCCGGGCGTCATCCTTACTGACCATTTCGCCGCGGCTGCTGATCAGGATGTAATCCTTGTAGGCAGCGGATTTCAACAGCTCCAGAGTTTCCGCCCAAGCTTCCAAGTCGGCAGATGCCAGGAAAGGCGGCTGGTTGGTCAACAGGGTGTCGCCGATAAAAGCAATTTTTCTCTCCGGCAATATCGCCCAAATGGAGCCGCGCGAAGGGCCGGGGTGATGTTCCAACAGCAGCGGTTCATCCTCCCAGTTGATGCTCATTTCATTGGTGAAGGTAATCTCGGGATGCGCCCAATGCACGCTGTTGACTTCGCTGAGCGTCTCCCAGATCGATCCCGTGCGGGAAGTTTGCGGTTTTCCGGCAGAATTGCGGCTGGAAATCGCCTGGGCAGTCTTTTCATGGGCAATGATCGGGCAGCGCATGGCGCGCGCACCCAGGCAGCGATCATAGTGTTCATCCAGCAGAACCAAAAGGCGGTCGGCTCCCCCACCGGTGCGTGAACAGGCAGAACGCCAGATCTGCGCATCCTTGACGTTGATTGGCGCATCGATCATGATCACGCCCGCGGGTGTTTGTATAGCTCCCAGTGTGACCCCGTCATATTCAGTTTCAATCACCACACCGGAAACAATTTCTTTCATGCAAACCCTTTCCTGATCAATCCATTGTCTTCATTATTGAGATGGTTGTGAGTATAACATAAACACCCTTTTAGACTTCCGGGTGCCAATGCCCGCCAAGTTGATCCTTGATCTGTTTGCGCACCAGATTGCAGCGCGGACAAGACAGGCTATTGCACAATAAGGCAAAAGGGTCTTCCCGAATCAAAGCCACGGCTGAGTTGATCAAAACCTCCAGCGGAACAGCCGTCCAGTTTGCATCCCCCACCACTGCCACACGCAGCTCATCTTGCAGGTAATAATCGATCTTGTGAAAACCATTCGGACAGCCCGGAAATTGCGGGCATTCCAGGATGCCCTCGGTGGTCAACGCCCAGCGCACGAACTGCTTGCGGCCGGCCAGGTGTTCCGCGTAATGCAGGCTGAAATTTTGCGCAGGTTCCGCGCCAATCAAAACCACCCAGCCCTTCAACTCCATTAATTTCTGAATGGGAGCGTAGGGATCCTGGGCAGTCTGGCCGATCAGGGCAACATCCAGCCCGAGACCGGTAAAAGAAAAAATAGGGTGCGCTGACCGATAGGTGCCCGGGTATTGGCGCAGCATTTCAGAAATCTCGGCATCCGGCACATCACTGGGCAGATCATGCCTAAAAATAGCCGCGGTTAAATTGCCGGCCTGGTTGCTGCCATAATCGATGAAGTTTTCCGGCGGCCCGACCTGCGGTACGACCATGGTGGAATAAGTAAAGCTGGGCATCATGACATTATCGATGGTCGCCAGGATGGCACCCAGCAGGGTCTGCAATCCACCGCGAATCTCACCCAGGCGCGCCGGTGAAACATGCGCCAGCACGGGTGTGCCGCGGCCGAGACCCAATTTCTCCAATCCAACTGCGATGTCGCGATACGAAATCATAATCGATCAGGTTGTTTTAGCAAATTATATAGGATTAAGGCTGCCTGGGTGTTTCACAAACAGGGATGGTGTCCGCGTTGATCTGGTTGTTCAGGGGCAGCCCAAAATAGGGCGACGGATCGAGCGTGTTATCCTTTTCCAGTTCATTCAAATATTTTCCGCTGCCATCGTCCTTGACTACCGAAAAATGCAGGTGCACGCCCACCGGGTTGCCGGGTGTGCCGGAATAGTCGCCTTGATAGCCCAGCAGTGTTCCCGCTTTTACAAAAACATCCCTGGTTCCCGGAGGGAATTCCACCGAGATATACGAATTGCCGTTTTTATCAGCCAGGTGGGTGTAGTAGGTCCAAATCTGCCGGCCGGGCTGCAAGGGATCCTGCGGGACGCGGATAATCAGGCTGGATTTCCAGTCTTCCTGGCGGGTCAAGTAACCGTCATAAACGGCATAGACCGGGGTGAGGCCTGCCTCTGTGCCGCTGAAAATATCGATACCCTGGTGATGGTGGCCGATGCGGAAGGAATCGCCCCAGATGAAACCGATCAGGCCATCCGTGGGCAGCTGGAAGGGCGCGTCAGCGCAGCGCTGGCCGGCCTTGACCGCCCAATCCGCGTGCGCCTGCGGATTGCGCATCCACTCGTAGAATTTCAGGTAGCGCGCCGGGCGGAACGCGCCGCTAATGAAATAGTATCCCACCAGGCCAATCAGGCCGATGGCCGACAGGATCAAAGCAGTTTTGATCATTTTCATAGGGGTCAATACCAGCGTCTATTTTACACTGAAGCAATCATCGACCATGGGCCAGCCCAGGTAACAGTGACGTCCCTGACCTTGCCCAATAAATCCTCTTCCGTTTCAACGAAGACCAGTTTATTGGTCGGCGTGCGCCCGCGCCAGCGGTTTTTGGCCTTGGCTTCGAATAATACCGGCGTTTGCCTGCCCAGATACGCCTGGTTGATCTCGCCGGTAATTTTTTCCTGCAATTCCTCGATGACGCGGAAGCGCCGCCATTTTTCGTCATCGGGCACATCGTCAGGCATGCTGCGCGCAGAAAGCGTGCCGGGGCGCGGCGAATAGCGCGCCACGTGGGTCATATCCGGCCGGACGGTTTGAAGGATATCCACCGAGCGCTCGAATTGCTCCGCACTCTCACCGGGAAAACCCACGATCAGATCGATGGCAATGGAAACTTGCGCGAACCTTTGATGAATTTTCTCAACCACGCCCAGGTACTGCGCGGCAGTATACCCGCGGCGCATGTTCGCCAGCACCTGATCGTCGCCGGCTTGAATGGGCAGCTCGAAGTGCGGCATCACCCGGGGCAGTTCCGCCACCGTATCCAACAGTTCATTCGTCATGTAATTTGGATGCGAGGTTAGAAAGCGGATGCGTTCCAGCCCTTCGATAGTATGCATTTGGCGCAGCAGGCTGCTTAGGGATGGATACCCGGGCTGGTCGTGGCCGTAACGATCCACGATCTGGCCCAGCAAAGTGATCTCCCTGGCTCCGCGCTGGACCAGCGCGCGTGCGTCTGCCAGAATCTCCTGCGGCGGGCGGCTGATCTCGCGCCCGCGTTTCAACGGAATGATGCAATAACTGCAGGCGTGCGAACAGCCGAACACGATCGGCAGCAGGGTGGAAATCATCCTGCCCCGACTGGATTCAGGCAGGGTGTAAGCGTATTCCTCATCCAGAATATGGTCGATATATTCGCGCTGACTGATCTCCAGTTCGCGGCCGCTCCCGGTGATTTTCTCGATCAACGGGAAGGGGTCGGACGGGCCGGAGAAAACATCAACGTAAGGAAAGCGTTTGCGCAAGTCATCCTGGCCGCGCACACCCACCAGGCAGCCCATCAGGTTGATGACCAGGTCAGGTCTGCGCTGCTTCAACCCTTTTAGGGATGAAAGCCGGCCGAGGGCTTTATCCTCCGCGCTCTGGCGCACTACGCAAGTGTTGAGCACGATCACGTCAGCCTCTTCCGCCTGCGTGCAGGGTTGGTATCCCAGGTTTTCCAACGCAGCCGAGACGCGCAGCGAATCGGCGTTATTCATTTGGCAGCCTTCGGTCCAGATATGGTATTTCACGCCCGCGATTATAACAGTAATTCGGATAAGAATAATCGTATTTAGAAAAAACAGTCCTTATAGTAAAATAGCGCCATGTCATATCCCGAATACATCCCCTACCAGCGCAAGAAAAGTTGGTGGAGGGTTTTGCTGGCCGTTGCTGCTATCCTCACCATCGCAGGGCTGCTGCTCTATCAAATTCCATACATCCACCGCCGATTAAGCTGGCGGTTGGATATCGCCTACACCTACGCGCGCATGGTGCTAAACCCGGCACACGACCTGCCCACCCCCTCCCTGCCCACCCCGGCCGTGGTAGTGCGCAGCGAGGAGCAAATGCAGACTGCCGCCAGCCAGCCGCCCACCGCAACACCTGAACCCACTCCCACGCCGGAACCGACCGCCACGCCCATCTACACCGCCACCCCCACGCTAGTGCCCACGCCGATCCCGGGCCTGGTGCAGCTAACTCCGCCGGCTTACGATGAGCTGCGCGACAAGCAGGACGTCAATAACTGCGGTCCAGCCACCCTGGCGCTTTACCTGCGCTTCTTCGGCTGGGACGGCAACCAGCACGATATCGCCAACATTATTAAACCCAAATCCGACGACCGCAACGTGAATGTGGAGGAATTGGTTTATTTCGTGCGCAATTATGCCGGCTGGCTGAACGCAGAGTTCCGCGTGGGGGGTGATCTGGAAAGGTTGAAAGAAATCCTGGCAGTTGGTATTCCGGTGATGATCGAGGAGACCTTCACCGTGGACCGCAAGTATTGGCCGGAGGATGACCTGTGGGCCGGGCATTACCTGCTGATCACCGGTTACGACGACGCCAACCAGATTTTCACCGTGCACGATAGCGAACTAGGGCCTAACCGGCAGATGCTGTACGACGAGCTGGATCGTAACTGGCAATCCTTTAATCGGGTATATATCATGGTTTATCCACCGGAAATGGGTACCGACCTGCAGAACGTTCTGGGCGAAGACTGGGACATGGACGCCAACCGGCAGAACGCGCTGGAAGCCGCCCAACAGGAAACCGAAGCGGACCCGCGGAACGCATTTGCCTGGTTCAACCTGGGCAGCAACCTGACCTACTTCGGCCGCTACGACGAAGCCGCCAGCGCCTACGATACCGCCCGCACCATCGGCTTGCCGCAGCGCATGCTGCGCTATCAATTTGGACCATTCATTTCATACTTCCATTCGCTGCGCAACGATGACCTGCTGACCCTGACCAAGTACGCGCTGGAGATCACGCGCACTTCCGAAGAAGCCATGCTGTGGCGCGGCTGGGCCTTTTACCGGCATGGCGACAAGGGAACAGCGCTGAAATATTTCCGCGACGCGTTGAAAATTCAACCGGATTACTCTGACGCCAAAAAGGCCATCGAAACCGTACAAAGCGAGTAGCGCATGCAGGCAGCCAGCGGTGTGGATTTCAGCAAGGTCAAAGCGATCATCTTCGATATCGACGGCACGCTGAGCGATTCCGACGACCAGATGGTCGCGAACGTGGAAAAATGGCTGCGGCCGCTTGCTCTCATTCTTTCCCAGGAAAAACGACATGCTGCTGCGCGCTGGCTGGTGATGGCGTTGGAATCGCCGGGTAACTTTTTTTTCTGCCTGTTCGACCGGCTCTCTTTGGATAATCTGCTGATCCGTTTGTTAAATTCCCTCTCCCGCAAGAGAAAGAAACGGATCAGATCGCACTGGCTTATCCACGGCTGCGATCTCATGTTAAAGGAATTAGCCAGCCGGCTCCCGTTGGCGATTGTCAGCGCGCGCGACGAGCAAAGCAGCCTGGCTTTTGTGCGGCAATTCCAGCTCGAGCCATTCTTTGAGGTGATCGTCACCTCGCAAACCTGCGCGCACACCAAACCCTTCCCCGAGCCGTTATTGTACGCGGCCGGGAAATTGAACGTGAAGCCGGAACACTGCCTGATGGTGGGTGACACCACGGTGGATATGCGCGCGGCGCGGCTGGCGGGCATGCAATCTGTGGGTGTACTGTGCGGATTTGGTACGCGGCGCGAATTGCTGCGCGCGGGCGCGGGCCTGATCATCGAATCGACCGCACAGCTTTTAGATCACATGCAAGAAAATTTATAGATCGCCCGTGATCCCCGCATCGCAATCTGAATTGCTTATTCAAAAATTCCATACATATTGGTGATCAGGCGGAAAGCAGCCGCGTTGCCGGCTTGCAGCGCTGCCTTGGGCGATGCACCCTCCAACCTGGTTTTTAGAAATCCCGCATTGAAACAATCGCCGGCCCCGTTTGTGTTAAGTATCTGCTTGCCGGCTTCCTGAACCGCCGGCTGGTGGACAGCCAGATTCGCGTCGATGTAGCGGCTGCCGCGTTCGCCCATCTTCAAAACGATTGCACCGCAGCCCTGATCCAGGACGAATTCCAGCTGTTCATCCAGCGGCAGCCGGCCTACCAGCAGCGCCAATTCTTCCAGACTGGGCAGGAAGTAGTCGATATGGATAAGCAGTGTCAGAATTTCTTCACGCGCCTGCTGCGAACTGCATATACCCGGATCCAGGCTGGTAGTTAAGCCTGCCTGCCTGGCATTGATGAGAATGCGCCGGACAACCTCGTATTGTTTTTCCCCATGCAGCGTGTAGCCGGAAATATGCAGGTGGCGAAAACTTTGCAGGTCTTTTAGTAGTGCATTTTCCGGCAGGGGCAGGGCATTGGCGCCGCGGCTGCCGAAAGTGGTCTGCTGACCGCCTGGTGTTTTCACAACCATAAAAAAACCGGTCTGTTCATCGGGCAAACAGCGCACGAAGCGCCCGTCCACCCCGGCGGCTTCGATCTGCCGCGCGCACCAGTCGCCCAGCATATCGCCGCCCAGGTTGCCCGCCAGCGCGGTCGGGCAGCCCAATTTGTTCAGCGCCACCGCCGTCTGGCAGCCAGAGCCGCCCAGTCGGAAATGCGCCTGCCCGGCATGGGTGCGCCCGCCTTCCGGCGGGTAATTCTCACTGTGCAGATTGAAATCCAGGTTGATGTCGCCCAACACCAGGCAGGTTCGATTTTCCATTATTTTCGCATACTTTCCACTGCGTCCATAAAACGCCTGACCTTGTCCAACTCGACCGGCTGCTCGGGATGCCCCGCTTCTTTCATGCCGAATCCCACAATGCAGCCATCGGCGTATTGAAAGAATTGCGCCACGTTTTCGGCTGTCATGCCGCTGCCCATCAGGATCGGGCGGCCCTTGGCCAATTCCTTGGCTTCCCGTACTTTATCCACAGAGGGCGCGTCGCCGGTCATGCGCCCGGAAATGATCATTGCGTCCGCCAGGTAGAACTCGGTCCATTCGATGTGCGTGGCCAGGTCTATGCCGGGAAAGCGCACCGAATGTTTTTTATCCACATCGCAGAACAATTTGATGTGTTCAGCCTGCGCCATCTTGCGGGCGGTGAGCAGCTCGCGCGCACAGCCGTGATCGAACTCTCCGGTATCCCACACGCCGGCACCGGTGAGCATGCAGACGCGGATGAAACTGGCGCCGCTGGCAATGGCGATGCCCAGGCAAACGCGCCCGCCGTTATGCACCACGTTAATGCCTACCGGCAGGCTGACGGATTTGACTACTTCAGCCGCCGCCACCGCTTGGGCGCACATCTGCTCGGGCGCCACGTCCTTACCCACCGCGAAGGGTAGGTCCCACATATTTTCCACAATCAAGCCGTCCACTCCGCCTTCCATCAGCGTATGTGCGTCACGCAGGGCGAATTCGATGATCTGCTGCATGCCATAACCGGTATAGCCCAGCGAGCCGGGCAAGGGCGGCAGATGCACCATTCCGATCACTGGTTTGGGTTTTTTAAAAATCTCCCCCAGGCTGTTCATGCGATAACGATCCATATCCCGGCGCCAATCGTCCACTTTTCCGGTCATATCAACCTCCGTGATTTTGATTAATTGTAAAGGATAGTTCCGGATTTGTCTGAAAGTTATTAGCTCCTGTCAGGAACCTGAGCCCGCAACTCGTCCGGAAAAGCCCGCTGACGTTCCATGATAAAATCCTCGCAATATCTTTTGGAGTGAGAAGCATGCCCGAATTCATTTTGTCCGCTGTTGCCTGGCCGTACGGTAATTCAGAAATTCACGTGGGAAACCTGGTCGGCTCCTATCTGCCGGCGGATATCTACGCCCGCTACCAGCGTCTGAAAGGCAACCGCGTTCTGATGGTTTCGGGCACCGATTCGCACGGCACGCCCATCACCGTACGGGCGGAAGCTGAGAACCGCACGCCGCTGGAAATCTACCAATATTTTCACGCGGGCTTCATCGAATTATTTCAGAAAATGGGTTTGACATACGATCTGTTCACTTCCACGCATACTGAAAACCATTTCAAAGTGTCACAAGCCATGTTCAGCGCGCTGCTGAAGAACGGCTTTATGTACAAGGAAAGCCAGCTGCAGTGGTATTCCCCCCAGCAGGGTCGATTTCTGCCTGATCGCTACGTGGAGGGCACCTGCTATATCTGCGGTTACACAAACGCGCGCAGCGACCAGTGCGATAAATGCGGCAACCTGCTCGACCCGACCAAGTTGATCGATCCGCGCACGCGCATCGACGGTTCAACGCCCGAATTGCGTGAGACCGAGCATTTCTTCCTCGACCTGAGCAAGCTGCAGCCTGAAATCGTTGCATTCCTCAAGGAACGCGAATCCTACTGGCGGCCGAACGTGCTGCGCCAATCGCTGGGCCAGATCCAGACCGAAGGCTTGCGCGGGCGGCCGATCACGCGCGACCTGGAATGGGGCATCCCCGTCCCAGTGGAAGGCTGGGAAGGTAAATGCTTGTATGTATGGTTCGAAGCCGTGATCGGGTACCTCTCGGCCGCCATTGAATGGAGCCAAATTCAGGGACAGCCGGATGCCTGGCGCGACTGGTGGAAGAACCAGCAAGCCAAGGTGCTGCATTTCATCGGCAAAGATAACATTCCATTCCACGCCATCATCTGGCCGGCGGAATTGGCCGGGGCGGGCAAAACCTTCGACGAGGTGTTCGGCTGCCAGCAGCAGGCGGATTTCGTGCTGCCCTACGATGTGCCGGCCAATGAATTTCTCAACCTGGAAGGACAGAAGATCTCCGGCAGCCGCAACTGGGCGGTGTGGGGGCTGGATTTCCTTTCGCGCTACGATCCCGATCCGCTGCGTTATTACCTCACCACGGTCATGCCTGAAGCGCACGATTCGGATTGGGACTGGAACGAGTTCTATCATCACAACAACGACGAACTGGTGGCCACCTGGGGTAACCTGGCCAACCGCGTGCTGGCATTCGCCTTTAAGCACTGGGAAGGCCTGGTGCCCGATCCCGGGCAGCTTGAAAAAGAAGACCTTGAGCTGATTGCCCAGATCGAAAAGGGTTTCGACACGGTCGGCAAAGAACTGGAAGCCGTGCATCTGCGCGCGGCGTTGAGCGAATGCATGCGCCTGGCCAGCGAAGTGAATAAATATCTCGACCAGAGCGCGCCCTGGTTCACGATCAAGACCGACAAAGCCAAAGCCGGACGGGCGATCTTCACCGCCATGAAAGCCATCGACTCGCTCAAGATCCTGTTCGCGCCCTTCCTGCCCTTCAGCAGCGAGAAGCTGCACACTTACCTGGGTTGTGAAGGACAATTGTTCGGCGAGCAGTACACGCGTGAGTTAAACGATACGCTCGGTACGCACACAGCCCTGCTGTACAACCCTGAAAAAGCCAGCGGCAAATGGCAGCCGAGCGAGTTGAAAGCCGGCGCGCGTTTCAATGCTCCCAGCCCGTTATTCAAAAAACTCGATGAAAAGATCGTCGCCGAAGAGCGCGCGCGCCTGGGGCAGTAAGCTGAAGCTTATCAGGCATCCATACCTGATAAAAATATCATCCAAGCGAGAATGCGTGGGCTACATTTGCATGGCCGCCAAATATTCTTGCAACAAGCCTATGGCTTTCAGCGCAGTTTGCAGCTTGATCTCCTCGCGCGTGCCGTTGAAATGATAAAGCCGCGCTTCTTGGCCGCCTGCGGCGCTGATCCCCACCCAGACCGTGCCGACCGGCTTTTGGGGGCTGCCACCGCCCGGCCCGGCAATCCCCGAAGTGGATAATGCGATCAGATTTTCAACCGGCTGGATATGGCGAAAAGCCTGGCGCGCGCTGTGCGCCATTTCCAGCACGGTTTCCCGGCTGACCGCGCCGTGATCGCGCAGGGTATCATCCGCCACGCCCAGGAATTCCTGCTTGGCCTGGTTGGAATAACTGATAACCCCGCCCAGGTAATAATCGGACGATCCGGACACATTGGTGATCAGGTGGCCCAACAAGCCGCCCGAGCAGGATTCAGCGCTGACCAGGTAAAGCTGCTTTTCTTTTAGAAACTCACCGATATGCTGAAAGGCGGATGTTTGACGTTCCATAAACAGGATTATAATCAAGACCGCTGGATTATTGCCATTATTAAGACCTTTATTATCTTTAATTTCCATGCTAATCTGATCATCACCTATGTTATGATGGATCATCTCCGTTTGAGGATTGAATGGACGAAAAACGCGCCTCACAGGACGCAAACAACACGCAAACAGCTCCTGAAACCCAAAACCCAACTGAACCCGGCCCGCAGCCCTTGAAGAACTGGGATGCGATCTGGGAGCGCATCACGCGTCTGGGGTTGGGGGATGTCGCCTTGCGCGTTGGATCAGCGTTGATGACCATCGGACTGATCGGCCTGATCATCTGGGTGATGAAGGATTTCTTCTTGGGCGGCGAGATGGCAGCCAGCAGCGCCGCACTGCTACAATTTGGCTCCGATAGCGGGGAGCAAGGCGGCATCGCTTTGCCTTCTTATTCAGGCTCCGCGCCGGTGGAAGGCCTTTCACGCTCAGTGGAAGCGCATACGGATGAAGATTCCCCATCGCGCTACGCGTTTACGGAGTATGAAGTTCAACAAGGCGATTCCATATACGCCATCGCCGAAAAATTCGGCATCACGCCCTCCAGCATCCTGTGGTGCAACTACAACACGCTTTACGACAATCCGGCTTTTATCCTCCCCGGCCAGGTCCTGCAGATCCCGCCAACCGACGGCGTTCTCTATACATGGAATGCAGGCGACGGGTTGAATGGTGTATCCAACGGGCTGGGCGTCACGCCCGAGGATATCATCGACTGGCCGGGCAACAACCTGAGCGCCGACACCATCGGCGATTATGCCAATCCCAACATCGCGGCAGGCACCACCATCTTCGCGCCGGGCGCAACCAAAGCATTCACTGACTGGACCGCCTCGCTCTTCACGCGCGATGAAGCGGCCACATCCTCTTCTCTTTGGGGGGAAGGCAAATGCGCGCCGGTGGTTGGTGGATTGACCGGCACCGGCACTTACGAATGGCCGACCTCCGAGCACTTCATATCGGGCTATGAATACTCACCCGAGATCAATCACTGGGGCATCGATATCGGCGGGGATACCGGCAACCCGATTTACGCCACCGACAGCGGCGTGGTGGTGTATTCCGGTTGGAGTTCGTTGGGCTACGGCAATGTCATCGCCATTGATCACGGCCAAAACGCTGCGGGGGCGACCGTTCAATCGGTTTACGCGCACTTGAGCACGATCGCAGTTGGCTGCGGCACATCGGTTTACCAAGGCGCCATCATCGGTTACATGGGCAGCACAGGCAATTCAACCGGGCCTCACCTGCACTTCGAACTGATCGTTGGCAGCCTGAAAGCCAACCCGCACGTTTACCTGGGCGAATAGGCTCGATCCATCCCTTACGGATATAATCAGTTTAAAATCAGGAGGCGGCTATGGAATTTCATTCGGAAGCGCGCCCCTCTCCCATCGCGGGCACCTGGTACGCCGGAAACGCGGCAGCATTATCCCGCCAGATGGAAGCGTTTTTTGGGGCAGTGAAACTAAGAAAAGATGATCTCAAAGGCCGCGTGATCGGCCTGATGGTGCCGCACGCCGGACACCGCTATTCCGGGCAGACTGCCGCGTATGGTTTCCAGGCTGTGGCAGAAGAACCGCGCGAGTTGGTGGTCATCCTCGCGCCCATGCACATGTTCTGTTCGGAAGAGATCACCACTACCGCCCATGCGGCTTACCAAACCCCGCTGGGAGACGTCCCGGTAGCGCAGGGTGCGCTGGAGCAGCTTGAAAAAGCGCTGGAAGCCAGAGGATTACGAATCGCCCAGATATTACGAGATGGCGAACATTCCCTGGAAATTCAATTGCCTTTCCTGCAGCATCTTTGGAAACCTGCCTTTCAATTTCTGCCGGTGATGATCCGCACTCATGACAGCCAGAAAATAAAAAAGTTCGCAGCCGCACTGCATGAAACTATCCAGGGCAGGGACTCCCTGGTGATCGCCAGCACGGACCTTTCGCACTTTTTTCCGCAGCTCACCGCCCAGATGCTGGACGCTGAAACCCTGCGGCGCGTGCACGCTTTCGACCCTGAGGCGGTGCTTTCCGGCGACCTGGATCACAGCGCCCCGGCCTGCGGGGCAGGCGCCGTGGCGGCCATGCTGTACACCACCCGATTATTGGGAGCGGACCAGGTGCAAATCCTGAACTACAGCACCTCCGCGGAGACCACCGGCGATGAAAGCTCGGTGGTGGGTTACGGCGCGGCCGCGGTGGTTAGAACTCGATAGGGCAGGAAACAGAATGCTGCGTTATGCCCGGGTTGCCGTGAACGTGCCCACCGTCAGGGATGTATTCGATTACAGCCTGCCTCGGGAATTCGAGGGCAGCCTGGGCACCGGCTGGCTGGTGGAAGCGCCCTTCGGCAGCCAAATGGTGCAGGGCATCATCCTCTCGCTGGAAGAGCGAAGCAGCGTGGTGGAAACGCGTCCGATCACCCAAATCCTGGAAGGAAGCCCGGTATTGACCCAGGCGCAAATCGCGCTGGGTGAATGGCTTTCGGAGCATTATTTCGCCCCGCTTTCCGCATACCTGTTCGCCATGCTGCCGCCCGGCCTGGGCCAGCGTGCCGATACGCTCTTCCGGTTGGTCAACGTTCCTCCAGCCGGTTCCGGTGAGCTTTCGCCCTTGCAGAAACGCATCATCGCCCTGTTGGAAAATAAAGGTGAACTGCGCGCCCGCCAGCTGGAGCGGAGCTTCCCGCACGCGGACTGGCGCGCTGCGGTGCGCTCGCTGGCGCGGCGCGGTTTCCTGAGCGGGCAGCCGCTGCTCCCCAAACCAGCCGTGAAAGCCCGCCAGGTGCGAACGGTAAAAATGCTCATTTCCAGCGCACAGGTGGAGGGCTTGGCGGATCAGCTGGGACGGGCTGACGCACCCGCGCATGCCCGCCGGCTGGCAGCCCTGCAGATGCTGGCCGGCGAAAACAAGGAGATGGACACCTCCTGGATCTACGCGGCCAGCAGCGCCACGGCGGATGACCTGCGCTACCTGGAAAAACACGGCTGGATCCAGATCGGCTGGCAGGAAACCTTGCGCGACCCGCTGGCAGGCATAAAGCCAAACGCGGCAGCCATACCAATATTAACATCCGACCAGGAGAAAGCCTGGGCGCAAATCCGGCAGCTGATCGAGCGGGACTTTCATGACCAGCCAATCCTGCTGCACGGCGTAACCGGCTCGGGCAAGACCGAACTCTACATGCGCGCTATTGATCGCGCAGTGCAATCCGGCCGGCAGGCGCTGGTGATCGTACCGGAAATCTCAATGACACCCCAGACCATCGAGCGCTTCATGGCTCGCTTTCCGGGACAGGTTGGCCTGGTGCATTCCAAACTTTCACCCGGCGAACGCTACGATACCTGGCGCAGGGCGCGCGCCGGTGATTTTTCCATCGCCATCGGGCCGCGCAGCGCGTTATTTACACCCTTCCCCGATATCGGCGTGATTGTGCTGGATGAATGCCATGACGATTCTTTCTATCAGACCGAAATGGGACCTTACTTTCACGCCGTGCGGGCAGCCGTGCAAATGGGGCGTCTGAACCGCGCGCTGGTGATGCTGGGTTCAGCCACGCCGACCGTTGACCTGTATTTCCAGGCAAAACATGAGAACTGGCCGTTGATCGAATTGCCGCGCCGCGTGCGCGCCCATCAGCAATCCACGCCAACGGCTGAACCTGAAACCCAGCCGCTGCCCAGCGCGCGTGTGGTGGACATGCGCGCGGAATTGAAAGCCGGCAACACTTCCATTTTCAGCCATGCGCTGCGGGGCGCGCTGGGCGAGGTGCTACGCAGCGGACAGCAAGCTATCCTGCTATTGAACCGGCGCGGCAGCGCTTCTTATGTATTCTGCCGGGAATGCGGGTATACCCTGCGCTGCCCACGCTGCGATCTGCCCCTGACCTACCACCGCAGTCCAAGCGGATTAGCCTGCCATGCCTGCGGATATACCCGCAAACTGCCGGAAAAGTGCCCGCAGTGCGGGAGCCGCAAGATCAAGCAATTCGGGTTGGGGACGGAAAAAGTGGAGGAGGAATTGCAGCGCGCGTTTCCGAACGCGCGCCTGCTGCGCTGGGACGCGGACACCTCCAAAGGCAAGGGTGCCGAAGAAGTCATCCTTTCGCACTTTAAAAAACACAATGCCGATTTCCTGGTTGGCACGCAGATGCTGGCCAAGGGACTGGATCTGCCTCTGGTTACGCTGGTGGGCGTGGTGCTGGCGGATATCGGGTTGAACTTTCCTGATTACCGCACCTCCGAGCGAGTTTTCCAACTGCTGACGCAGGTAGCCGGGCGGGCGGGGCGCAGCGCCCTGGGCGGTCAGGTGATCATCCAAACCTTCCAGCCAGAAAACTACGCCATCCATTACGCCGCCGGTCACGACTTCGCCGGATTCTATGAGCGCGAATTGGCGGAACGCCGGCGCTTAAATTATCCGCCCTTCATCCATCTGGTGCGCTTCGAGCTGCGCGGGCAGGATCAAGCAGCACTGCTGCAGCAAGCCCGCGGCCTGGCTGCCCGCCTGCAGGCTGCCATTGACCGCAGCAATGACCGAACGCTGACGCTGGCCGGCCCGCTGCCGCCTTATTTTGCCAGGCGCCGGGGATATTTCCGCCAGCAGCTCATCCTGAAAGGCAGCCGTCCGGAAAAGGTTTTAGCGGAGATGGATTTATCGGACGTGATTGTGGAAGTCGATCCGCCCAGTTTGTTGTAGTTTTTTTTCAACGCAGGGTTAGCCGCACCCACCAACCACATGCGCTAGTTTCGTTATTCCCCGGTTTTTTCCTTCTTGACTATGCCTTCCTTCCATGCAAACACCGCCACCTGGGTGCGGTCGGCAAAATGCAGCTTGCTGAGAATATTGCTGACATGGCTCTTGACCGTCTTTTCGCTGATCACCAATTGTGCAGCGATTTGCGCGTTGGAAAGCCCCTTGGCGATCAATTCCAACACTTCCTGCTCGCGGTTAGTGAGCTGCATGTAGGCTTGCATGGTCTCGTTGCCCTCGTCCCGGTATTCGTGCATTAAGCGCGCCGCCACTTTGGAATCCAGCACGGCTTCACCGCGCGCAGCGGACCTGACCGTCTCGGCCAGTTCCTCCGGATCGATGCTCTTGAGCACATAGGAAAGCGCGCCGGCTTTAATAGCCGGAAAGATATTGGAATCCTCATGAAAGGAAGTCAGGATGACCACCTTGGAGCGTGGGCTGACCTGCCGCACGCGCCAGGTGGCTTCCACCCCATCCATGCCCGGCATGATCAGGTCCATCAAAACCACATCCGGGGCGAGTTGTTCAGCCAGCTGCACCCCCATGCTGCCGGAATCCGCCTCGCCGATCACCTCGATATCCTCCACGGTATCCAGGTAAGCGCGGATGCCATCCCGCACGATCTTATGATCGTCCACGAGCAACAACGTAAGCGCGTTATTTTTCTTCATCCGTTCCTCCTGCCGTCCTTTTTTGATATGGGAATTTCAGTGTTATGGTCGTGCCGCCCGCGCCGGAATCCACATCCAGCTCGCCCTGGTTTTCCGCCACCCTTTCGGAAATCGAGCGCAGGCCCAATCCCTTCTTAACACTCTCCATATCGAAACCGCTGCCGTTATCCGAAATCTGCAATTGAACGCCATCCGGTTGAAAATCCAGTATCAGGCTGGTGGCGGTTGCCTGGCTGTGGCGCGCAATGTTGGAGAGCGCCTCCTGGGTGATGCGGAAGATCGACTGTTCGACTTCCTGCGGGATTTCCTGCTTTTTGCCGCGCGTGCGGTACACCACTGATATCCCGCTGTTCTTTTCCCATACCTTGAGATATTCTTTTAGCGCCATCTCCAGCTCCTGGTTTTCCAGTTGGGCAGGCAGCAGGGTGTAGATCAGGGCGCTCAACTCATTGCGCGCCTGCCTCGCCAAGTCGGCGGTGATTTGCAATTGCTCAGCGGCTTTCTCAGGATTGGATTGGATCAGCGATTTGATCGCGCTGAGGTTCATCGAAATGGAGAAGATTTCCTGCTTAACGCTGTCGTGCAGGTCGCGCGCGAAGCGGTTGCGTTCTTCGAGCACCGCCAGCATCTTTTTGCTCTCGATCAAATCTTCCAACTGCCCCACCATCTGGTTCAGCGCCAGCGACAACTCACTGATCTCGTCGCCCTGCTTGATGTTGGCGATCCGTGAAAAATCACCCTTGCCCCAGCGGCTGGTGAATTCGATCAGCTGATTGATGCGCCGGGTGAAACTGCTGGCTAACAGGCTGCCAAACAAAAAACCAACCACGATGGAAGTCAAGAGGAAAATGGGCAAATCGGGCAGGAAACCTTCAAAGGCGGCCAGCAGTTCTTCCTTGAGCGTCGGGGCAGCGATGCGCATGAAAATCACAGCCCGCATCTGACCGTTTTGCATCAATGGGAAGACCAGCGAAGCGTATTGGAGATTGGTATTGGCATATTCCAGGGTTGTTTGTGTGCCCGCCAGAACTGGCTGCAATAGCGCCAATTCATCTTCCGCCAGGTAATGCACCAAATCCGCATAGCGGGGAAACTCATCCGCGGCGTTTGAACCTAAAATCATACCCTCGGGCGTGGCGATCACCAGGCGGCTTTTTTCAAGGCTGAATGGAACGGGTTTGCTATCGAAAAGCGTTTTTTGCTGTTGGGTTTCCTGCGCCTGGCGCTCCCCCTGCGATTGTGTCTGCGGCTGCCTGGGGAGATCCGGTCGTTCCAGGCGGTTGCTTGATTGCATGATCCTCATGCTGGTTGTAAGCCATTGGTCGATCGCCTCCTGATCGTAGGGCTGCTCCAACGCGCTGCCCAGGATGCGGCCGGTATCATTGAAAACACGCGCAGTGTTGTTGATAAAGAATGGATTGGAGTAGGAATACCGATTGCTGGAAACCAGCACCAGCAGCTCCACCAGAAAAAGCATGACCAGCGTGGCGGCCATATAGGTAAATGTTAGCTTCCACTGGATCTTCTGCAATTTCAGAAATGTCTTTTTCATGCACTCAAGCCGAATACTCAAATTTCGAAGCGCCGGCAATCAACCGCAGCTTCCCTAGTACTATACAATGAATACTGAAGCATCACAATGCGACCAGAGGAGGAGAAAATCTCCATCCTGAAAGGGATTTTTAAGAGCGTGTTAATTCACCCGGATTAAACCGGCGTACTTCAATCGTCCAGTTCGAAATACAGACCCCAATAGCCGGAGCCTTTGCTGCGGCCAGCCACCAATTGGTTGTATTTCTCGGAGTTTACCGTTTCCCAATAGACCGTATAGTTCGGCACCAGCTCAATCCAGGTTTGGCCGGGTTTGAGCGGGAAGGGCTGGCCATCGCTGTCAACGAAACGGATGGGGCGCAGTTTACCGGTGGTTTTTTCATAATCCTCGCTGCGCGTGGTCCAATAGATCTCGTGCATGACGCCATCGCGGAAGAGCAAGGCCTTACCGCGTTCCACGTAAGTCAGGTCGATGTCGATCAGGTACTTGCGCGTCACCTCGTGATCGGCAAATAAAACGATCACGTTCTCATACGTCAGCGGCTGACCGTTCAGTCGGTCGGTCTGTTCAATGAAGGTTTGGCCATCCGCATTATCCTGCCAACGGTAGTAAGCGCCATCGGCTTCGTTATAGCGCCAAAAGACCTGATTTTTATAGGCATAAAAGATCCACAGCGAAGGCGCGGGTTTGCCACCCTGCGGAACCTGCGTATCGAAAGCCATCACATCCAGCGCGGATTCTCCCAATTGTTTCCCGCTGGATTCGGCAATTTCCTGCAATTCTTCCACCGGGATCAGGGCTCTGTTGACATCGCTGTTATCATCGCCGAACACGTTAACGTAATCGCCCAATTGTTCAGCCACCTCAGCGTAAGCCGAAGCCATGACGATGAAGCCGTTATACAACTGGCGTACGGATTCATAGGGCAGACGGCCGGAGCGGATGGGGCCGATGGAGGCTGGCGGGGGCTGCTGCATGCCCTCGGTTAGTTCAGCCTGCAGGTCTGAATCCTCATCCGGCGCGGCAGCCTCAGGGTAATCACCGTAGAAAATAGCCAAATAGCGCGTCATACCGTCGCCGATGTACAGCTCGAAAACGATCGGGCTGTAGGAAAGCCCGGCCTGCGGGCGCGCCGTGGGCGGGAAATTGGTGATTGAAACCAGGGCGGGCGGCAGCAGCAGATTGCCAACATCCCGCACCGGCATGCCGCTCAGGGGATTGAGCGCAGCCAGTGCGGCTGGCGGTTGGGCCAGGATCGCGTTCCCGCCTGTTTCTGCGGCCGCAACTTCGCCGGAGTTGGATTGCGGCTCTTGCAATGGAATTAGCGGTTGGTTGGTTTGGCCATCTTCAGGCTCTGCATCCAGCTGGTCAACAGGAATTACAGCCTCTTCCGCTGACTGCAGAATTGTCAGCCAAGGCGGTAAGGTGCATGCGCTCAGCGAAAGCAGTAGGGTAAATAAAATCATCCTCTTCATCATCATCTTCAACTCTCTGTCCAGTCTCTTCCCGGACTGGTAAAACGCAATTTAATAACAAAAAAGACCTTCAGCAGCCTGGCAATCCTGGACAATGCTTTAGACCCATGGCTTTGCGCCACCGGCTTTCGCCGGTTTTGCTTTTTTCGATCCGTAATATTTTCTACAATATAACACATTCTTTCAATTAATCAATCCCACTTTTCAGGTAAATTATATCGAAATATCAATTTTTTTAATGTGGAAAAACCCTATTGACAATCTTGCAAAACATGCTAAACTATGGTTTAGTGGTATGACCAACATACCACTAAAGTCTTTTGAGTACTGAATGGAGAGAAAAATGAAAAATAAACTTTTTATCGTCCTGCTGCTGGGTGCTTTCATACTGGCGTCCTGCGGCTCCATGCCGACCATCAGCCTTGGCAATAACAGCGAGGAAATCGTCGAAGAAATGGAATTGCAGGAAATCCAAGCCGAACCCACTGAAGCGGTGCTCCCCGAGGACACTGCCTATTTCCGTGAGGAATTCGAAGAGGATATCAACAATGACTGGGGCTTGAAAGTGGTTTCCGGCCTGGAAAAACAGTTGATCTGGGATCAGAACAACGGCATATTGCGCCTGCAGACGCTGCCGCCCAACGATACCAATTTCATCTTCCTGAACAAGAAGCATACTTACGATGATGTGATCCTTACCGCTGAAGTGGAGAACAGAGGCCCGCTGGATAACGCCTTCTCGCTCATCTGCCGCGCTTCAGAATATGGCTGGTATGAATTCCGCATCAGCGCCAACGGTTACTACGAGCTGCTGCGTTTCGACCAGTACAAAAGAGATGACGGTGATGATGCTTACACCAACTTCGTGGAGAAGCGCGTCGGCAGCACCAAGATCGTCAGCGGCCTGAACAAGAATCAGTTCTCGTTATCCTGCGTGGGCAGCACCATCTCCGCCTTCGTCAATGGCGAGCAGTTGTATTGGGAGAAACGCCCGTTGGCCATCGAAGACAACACCTATAGCGAAGGCACGGTCGGATTCGGCATGATCGGTTATGGCAAAGAACTCGACATGGTCTATAACTGGGTCGAAGTCAGCAAACCGTAAAAAGCTCCTGTTACCCCTGAAAAAGAGGAAGGAAGACCTCACCTTCCTCTTTTCTTTTTAAACCTCTTGCTTGATTCAGGCTTTTCGATATAATCAAACATATGTTCGAGAATTATCGGGGACGTTCCCATGCCGCTCAATTACCTTGAACTCCAGCCTAAAATTCGCGCTTACGCGCAAAAGGCGTCTATTGCCCGCGCGGAAATGGAAAAGCAGTGTACCGAACTATTGGAATGGCTGCGCCGATGCGCTGCCGCCCCTCAAGATACGCTGCGTGCTGCTTGCCAACAGTATAAAGAGACACGCTGCGCGCTGCCAGCCGGCGATCCCATCAACCTGACCTTCCCCGCTTCCAGGCCGGGCGATGGTTTCCTGTTGGCGGTGGACGGCTCGCAGATCGTCCCCAGCGCGCATGACGCCGTGCCGCTGGCGCTGATCAATATCGGCCTGGTCGCGCTGGATGCCGCCAGCGGCCAAGCGCCTGAGATCATAACCCAATCGACGATCCTGGATGATTCTCCCGCGGGCGTCGAATTCAAGCTGCTCAGCGAAGACCTGGTCAGCCTGAAACGCGATGTGGCCGAATTGAACATCCTGAATCAATTCCAACCATCAGAAATCCGGCCGGTTATCGCGCTGCGCGATGGTCCGCTGGAGCTGTATCACGAACCGCGCCAGGGCGACCAATTCATGCCGGAATTCAAGCGCTACCTCGCTGCCATGGCCCAGCTTGCCCAAAAAGGGCTCACCCTGGCCGGCTATATCGACCGCCCGCAATCCACCACCATCACGCAAATGTTGACCATCTTCGTCAACAGCCAGGCAGCGCCAAAGGAACAGCCTCTTTTGCCGGATACTTACCTGATGGATTTGCTGCTGCCGCCCGGCAACCGTTCAGCGATCTTTGAGCTGCAATCTTCCTCCAGCGTGCATTATCAAGATGATCTGCGCCTGCACTTTTTCTACCTGAACGTCAGCAGTTCAAATAAACCCGCCATCGCCAGGGTGGAGATTCCCGCCTGGGTTGCGCGTGATCCGCAAAGCGTCGACCAGCTGCAGTATGTGCTGTTGGAGCAATGCCGCCTGATGGGCAGCCGGCCCTACCCCTACGTGCTGCACCGCGCCCATGAAACCGCCGTGGTGCACTTTGAAGAGAAAGAGCAGCTCCAAAACGCGCTTCAATTCGAACTGCGCAAGCATGGCGCCGGCGAAGCCCGGGTATCCAACAAACAAGCAGCCAAAGCGCTGCAATCCCGCACCAGGATGTGAAAATGGAAAAAATCATAGTCGGTCGTCTGCTGCGATCCAACACCAGGCAATGCGTGGTGGGCTGCCCACCCTCCCAGCCATTTCCGCCTTTCGGTTCCCTGGTCGTTATCCCGCTGGAAGAGGAAGAAGCCGCTTACGGACTGATCAGCGACATTCACATCGACGATGACGGGCTGGTGCGGCAACTGGTCACCGCGCCCGCCGTCACTGAAGCCGTCATCCAGGATAACCGCCAGAACCGCAACGTTCCGGTGGAGATGACCGTGTTGTTCGTCGGCAGCCGTTCCGGCGGGAAAATCTCCCACCTGTTGCCGCCGCGCCCGCCGCTCTCGCTGGATGTGATGCACCTGTGCGGCGCGCAAGAGCTGCTGGAATTTACCGCCATCGGCCAATTCGCTTACTTGCGACACATCTTCGAGGCGCAAGACGCGCCCGCCACCGATCTGCTGGCCGCTCACCTGCTGCAGGCCGGACGCGCCCATCAGGCGCATGGCCGCCCGGATTGGCTGGAGCAGGCATGCGCGCGCGTCATCACCATGCTGCGCAGCGATTATGACCGGCTGCTGCCCGTTCTGGAAACCCTGGCGGATGCGCAGCGCGAACTGGCGCAAGCGGCTGGAGAAAGGATGGAAAAACGCCCATGACAGAGATGCTGGATTCACGAAAACACATCGGCAGCATAACCGGCGGCGGACTGAAAGAAAATCTGCACGTGCGCCTGGAAGTTCCTCCGCAGGAAGTGCAGGAGGGCAGCTTTATCGTCATCTCCAGCCGCGACTGGATTTTCTATGGCATCGCCACCGATCTGCAGCTGCAAGCGCTCGACCTGCGCTACGCGCTGGAACCCAGCCGCAGCCGCCTGCCGGAAAACCTGGCCGGCCTGCTGGAGCACCAGACGCTCTTTACCAATCTGGTGGTGCTGCCGTCCCTGATGCTGGAACAGGAACCCAGCGATCCGCAAGCGCTCAGCGCCTGGCGTAAAGCCATCGAAGCGCATGAACGGGAAGAACCGCGACCCCAGCCGGTCAAATCCATCCCCACGCACCACGCGGACGCGTTCCTGGCCAGCGCTGGCGATGTGGCCGAGATTTTCGGCAAACCCGGCGAGGAAGGCAACTTCGTAATCGGTTTTACGCGCGAGCAGAACCATCCGGTGTGCGTGAACCTTGATAAGCTCATCCAACGCTCCTCGGGTATTTTCGGCGCCACCGGTTCAGGCAAATCCTTCCTGACGCGCATGCTGCTGGCCGGCTTGATCGACCGCAACCGCGCCTCGGTGCTGGTGTATGACATGCATAACGAATACGGCTTGGACGACACCGCTTCCGATACCGGCGAGAACGTACGCGGTCTGCGCAGCGCTTTCGGCGCGGCGCGGGTGCAGGTGGTGGGCGTGGGTGCCAGCGCGGCCATCCGCGGCAGCATGCCGGATTTCAACCTGGTGCTGGGTTACCGCGATATTCTGCCGGAAGACGTTGAGCTGCTGTCACAAGAACTCAATCTCAAAGAAACCACCCCCACTGTACTGGAGGCGCTGGTGCAGACCTTCGGACGGGATAAATGGTTCCAGGCTTTCAAGGAAATGCGGCGCGGCGCGCTGGTCGAGGGCGAGGACGGCAAGAAGGTGCCTGCCCCGGACAGCGTGGCTTTCTGGGCCAACCAGCACGGCGTCAACCTGATGGCCGCTGAAGGCCTGCACGATAAACTGCGCCGCCTGTTCAACCGCTCGTACATCATCGAAAATCCACCCAGCGACAGCATCCAAGCAGTCATGGACGCGCTGAAAAAGGGCAAACACATCGTGCTGTCCTTCGGCGATTTCGAAAGCGACCTGGATTACCTGTTGATCTCCAACCTGCTCACGCGGCGCATCCGCGCGGAGTGGGAAAAACTGACCAACCAGTTTCGCGGCGGCAAAGGCACGGAACCGCGTCCATTGGTGATCGTAGTTGAGGAAGCCCATAAGCTGCTCAACCGCGAAATGGCCGCCCAAACCACCTTTAGCACCATCGCGCGCGAGATGCGCAAGTATTACGTCACCTTGCTGGTGATCGATCAGCGCCCTTCGCAGATCTATGACGAGGTCATGTCGCAGTTGGGTACGCGCGTGTGCGGCTGGCTGGGCGATGAGGACGACATCCACGCGGCTCTCTCCGGCCTGGCCGGTCGTGAAGCGCTGCGCGGCATGCTCGCGCGCTTGCAGCCCAAAGAAGAGGCGCTGCTGCTGGGTTGGGGCGTGCCCATGCCCATTCTGGTGCGCTCAAGGCGTTATGATGAATTTTTCTGGAAAGATATCAAAGCCAGCCGCAAGAGCGGACTGGATCAGGAACAAGTGATCAAACGTCTTTATCCGGATTAGGGCTGCCCGCACCAGTACATCACCAGGCTGATGATCACCCCTAGCAAGACGCCGGTGATCACTTCAAAAGGAGTGTGACCGAGCATTTCTTTTAATTCCTTTTCGGGCAGTTGTCCGCTTTCAAAAAAGTGCTTCATAATCTCGTTGATGCGTTCGGCGTGGATACCGGCCTGGCGGCGCACGCCGGCCGCGTCGTAGATGACGATCATGGCGATGGCCGCGGACAAGGCAAATACGGCCGAATCAAAACCCTCCTGTAAACCAATGGTTATGGTGACCGCAGTCACCAGCGAGGAATGCGAACTGGGCAGACCGCCGGCGCTGAACATGATGCCCCAATTCCAGCGTTTATTTAACATATATTCAAGCGGAAATTTCAGGAATTGCCCGATCACCCAGGCCAGCACGGCCGCGATGACCACCTGATTATGGACTAAATCGTTCAGCATCTATCTCTATTCCTCGATTTCCGCGATCTTGTCATTCTCACCCAACGTGCGCACCTTTAGCTCGGCTTTATCCAGCAAGTCCTGGCAGTACCGGATGAGCGCGCGGCCGCGTTCGAACAATGCCATGGTATCGTCCAGCCCGCGCGACTCACCTTCCAGCTCGGCCAGGATACTTTCCAGTTCCTGCAGAGCCTGCTCGTACGTCATTTTCTCAAGCGTCTTGCTTATTTTCGCCATGCCTTAATCCGCTTCTTTCTCTTCGCTCCAGGAAATCCACTGCACGCGCGCACCCATTGAGCCATCCGCCACGCGCGCGTTGATTTCCTGTCCTAATTTTACCTGTTCAATGGAAGTAACGAGAAGCCCTTTTTCATCCTCGATCAAGGCGTAGCCGCGCCGCAGCACGCGCGCGGGATCCAGGCTTTCCAGGCGCTCATCATAGGCTGCCAGGCGCGCCCGGCGGGATTTCAGGGCGTGGCTTTCAAGCAGGAGTAAACGTTGGTGCAGTCCATCCAGGTATTGCATGCCCTGGCGCACGCGCCATTCGGGCGATTGCCGCTCCAACCGGCGGGCCCTTTCAGCCAGATCAAGCGAAAATCGGGACAGTCTTTCCCCGGCAGCCTGCCGCAGGCGCAAGGCCGAAGCGCTTAGGTCAGCGTGTAAATCGGCCGCGTCCGGCGTCGCCAGCACCGCCGCCCCGGTGGGCGTAGGCGCGCGCAAATCGGCCGCGAAGTCGCTCAACGTGAAATCGGTCTCATGCCCCACCCCGCTGATCAGCGGCGCGCGCGAAGCCGCCACCGCCCGCACCACGCGCTCGTCATTGAAAGCCCACAAGTCTTCCAGCGATCCGCCGCCGCGCGCCAGGATGATCACATCCGGTTGAATTTCCAGGTTGAGGCGCTGGATAGCGGCCACGATTTGGGGCGGCGCGTCCTCGCCCTGCACAGCCGCAGGTGCCAGCACCACTTGCGCCAGCGGGTAGCGCGCCCGCAGCGTGTTAAGCATATCCTGCAACGCCGCACCGGTGGGGGAAGTGACAATGCCGATGACGTTCGGCAGGGGCGGCAGGGGGCGCTTGCGCCCTGGATCGAATAATCCCTCAGCTTCGAGGGCCGCTTTCAGGCGCAGGAATTCCTGGTAGAGCAGCCCTTCGCCGGCCGCGCGCAGCCCATCCACGTACAACTGGTACTGTCCGCCCTGTTCGTACACTGAAATGTAGCCGTGCGCTTCCACAGCCATGCCGTCGCGCAGCGCGCCTTTCAGTCGCCAGGCTTGCTCGCGCCAGATCACGCAGCGTAAAGCGGCGTTGATATCTTTCAGGGTGAAATACACATGCCCGGACTTGGGCTGCGACAGGTTGGAAATCTCCCCGGCCACCCACACATCCATCAGGTTTTCGTTGCTTTCCAGCAGCGCGCGGATGTAAGCGGTCAGGTCGGACACCGAATAAACAGGGGGGCTTTTTCCAGTCTCAAGCGTTAACATACGGTTAGGATACCTGCTCTGCGGGTGATTGTCAATCTGGGAGGAGTTATGCGTTAGAATTGGGGCTGAAAGTCCAAATCGAGGAGTTTATTGATCATGGAGCATATCTGGTCGCCCTGGCGCATGAAGTACATCCGGGATCCCCAGGCACCCGCCGGGTGCATTTTTTGCAATGCCATTAAAAAAGAGGATGGAGCAGAAAACCTGATCGTGAAACGCGGCCGGCATGCTTTTGTGATCCTCAACCGCTATCCCTACACCAGCGGGCATGTAATGGTGGTTCCTTATAAACACGTGGGCACGCTGGCCGAATTGGAAAACGAGGAAACCGCCGATATCATGGCGCTCATCCAGCAGTCCATCGAGGTCATCAACGCAGTGTACAAACCGGAAGGCTACAACATCGGCGCCAACCTGGGGGCAGTGGCCGGTGCGGGCGTGGCCGAGCACGTGCACTTTCACGTGGTGCCGCGCTGGGCTGGAGATACCAATTTCATGACCTCAGTCGCAGAATCGCGCGTGCTGCCGGAAGACTTGTGCGAAACGCTCGCGCGTCTGAAAGACGCCTGGCCGGCTTGAATTTCCGTTGCGTTATGAAAGATATCCTCGTCCATCCCATCCAGCCCGATGACCATGCGCAGGTAAAGAAACTGGTCATCGATCATTGGGGATCGGAGCGCATGGTGGTGCACGGCGAAATGTTCTATCCGGCTGAACTGCCGGGGTTCCTGGCGTTGAGCGGGGAGGAGATCTGTGGAATGTTGACCTACATCATCCGCGGCAGGGCTTGCGAGATCGCCACGCTGGATGCTTATAAATCCGGGCAGGGCATCGGCACGCTGCTGATCGATGCCGTCAAGCAGGCCGCGCGCGCCAAAGGCTGCACGCGCCTGCACCTGGTTACCACCAATGACAATATCAACGCGCTGGCTTTTTACCAGAAACGCGGATTCCGCCTGGCGGAGCTGCGCGCTGGCGCGCTGGAACTCTCGCGTCAGATCAAACCGGAAATCCCGCTGATCGGCGAAAACGGCATTCCCATCCGCGACGAGATCGAACTGGAAATGGACCTATGAGCGCATCCAGGAACCCGCTGCTGCGATTAGCCTCCTGGTCGGCGCGCGCGCTGCCAGCTTCAATAAAAAAAGCACTCTACCGCATTCCGATTCTGGCAACATTTTTGCGGCGTTCTCTGAACAAAGCCGCGCCGCGCGGCATCCATGAAGTGGAGGTCGCGGGAGGCTTACTGGTCGGTTTGCGCATGGCGCTGGACCTGCAAAGCGAAAAGGATTACTGGCTGGGAACCTACGAGCCCGACCTGCAGGCAGCCGCCAGCCACTTTATCCGCCCCGGCATGACCATTTATGACGTGGGCGCCAACATCGGTTACATCAGCCTGATCGCCGCGCGCCTGAGTGCACCTGGCGGGAAGGTGTTTGCCTTTGAAGCGCTGCCGGCTAATATCCAGCGCCTGAAGCAGAATCTTGTGCTCAGCGGTTTCGGAAACCGTATTTCCATCCAGCATGCGGCGGTGATCGCGGCGAGCAAACCGGTGACCTTCTTCATGCACCATTCTGGCGCCATGGGTAAAGCGGCGGGCTCCGCCGGCCGGGAAGCGCATTACGAGCAATCCCTCACGGTGGACGGATTGGCGCTGGATGATTTTGTTTTCAGGGAAAAGAATCCGAAACCGGATCTGGTCAAAATGGATATCGAGGGCGGCGAAGGCATGGCGCTGACCGGCATGCAGCGCATTCTGGCTGAAGCGGGGCCGATCTTCCTGATCGAACTGCACGGCGAGCAAGCCGCCCGCCAGGTTTGGGAGCAACTGACCGCTATGCGCTACAGTCTGTACCGCATGCGCCGCGGATACCCGCAAATCCGCTCTCTGGCTGAATTGGATTGGAAAGCTTACGTGGTGGCGCTGCCCGCTGAATAAGCCAATAGAAGAAAGTCATCCATGGAACAAAAAAACCGGCCTGAATCAGGCCGGTTTTCATGTCGAAGCGCGCATGATTTATGGCTCCTCGGGG
>CAZDUN010000005.1:0-29458 GCA_964508615.1 uncultured Pelolinea sp.
AGTAGGCGGGAATTGGTCAAGCAGGGCGGGGATTGTGAAATTTTACTCCAGCCCGGCGTGCGCCGCTTCCCAAAAGCGTTCATCCTCCTGGCCGAGCGCCCAGACCGAAAGCCCGCCCAGGCCGTAGCGCCCGACCAGTTCGGCCTTGGCGCGGATGCTAGCAGCGTCTTCGTACCAGACGATATGCGCATGGCCATTTTCGGTATAGGTGAGGTAAGGGGAATCTGCCGCCTGGTCGCGGCCCACCTGCGCGCCGGGTTTGGCCAGCAGGGCGGGGATATCTGCCCAGTACAACTCGCCCACCGCGGCCTGCGTGTCGCTCAGGTTCCAGTCGTAAGCGTAAGCCGGCAGGCCAATTAATAATTTGGCCGGTTCGACCAGCGCGGCGGCATAAGCCGCGCAGTCTGCGGTCCAATCCAGCGCGGAAACAGGCCCGGGTTCGCCCCAGGGTCCGTGCTGGTCATAGGTCATGAGCTGCAGGAAATCGGCCGCCTGGCCCAGCGCGGCCAGGTCGTAAGGGTAGGCCCAATCGTCGTCAGGCGAATCGGCAAATTTGGCCGGCACGCTGACGATCAACTGTTTGTCGATGGCGTGCAGGCGCGCGGCCAGTTCTTCGATAAAAGCGCTGAAAGCGGCGCGGTCGGCTTCGATATCGTCCGAGAAGGCGATGCTTTCCAGGTCGATGTTGATGCCCGCGTAAACCTCTTCCTGCGCGATTTCGGTCAATTGCGCGATGACTTTATCTTTGTGGGTGAGGATGGCCGCGCGCGCCAGCGCGGGGTCGAAATCCCACAGCGGGTCGCCGCTGTAGTTGCTGACGCAGGCATAGGCTGTCAGGCCGTGCTCGAAAGCGTAGCGCACGGCGCCCAGGTCGTCATAGCGGGCGATCGCGCCGTCGTCCTGCACGTTGAACACGTCGATGGAGACGATGTCCAGGTAGTCCGCGAAGGCTTCCAGGGAGGCGTAGGATTCCTCGGTGCCAGTGAAGTAAGCCAGAACGAGCGGGGAAGAGGGCGGGAGCGCGGGTGCGGCAGTGGCGCAGGCGCAGGTCAGCAAGGCGGAGGAAAGCAGGAGGGAGAGTGGGGATTTGGACATATATGGATTTTATTACTGAATCATATGGAATCGAGATTGTGGTATTCAGTAAAAGAATAACAACCAGAACTTTATGGCGCAAATAATTCCTGCAAGACCTGTAAACTGATCTTCTGCGCGTTCGAACTGATCTTCCCCAATTTTTTGACCAGCCGAACCTTATCCACCGTGCGGATTTGATCCAACACGATCTGTCCTTTCTTTCCTTCGAAATCGCAATTCACGCGCGTCGGGTAATCACGCCCTTTGGTGGTCATAGGCGCCACGATGACCGTGGCGATGTGCGCATTCAGTTCATCCGGGGATATGATCAGGCATGGACGCGTTTTACGGATCTCACGCCCGATGACCGGATCCAGGTTGACCAGATAAACCTCGAAACGCCGGATTACCAGGTCCATTCTTCTTCATCCCATTGTGAAGGGGGTATTTCATCGATCAGATGATCATCCCCTCGCTGTGCCATGCGCGCAAACGCCGCCGGCCAGCCCTGGCGAGGGTGATTGGCAGTTTGGATGATGAGTTTTCCTTCTTCCACCCGCATCTCGATCTCGTCGGTCAAACCGGCTTGCTCCAGCAAAGCGCGCGGGATGCGCACCCCGCGCGAGTTGCCGATTTGGATTATTTTGGAACGCAATGATTCAGCCATTTCTATCTCATTTTTGTCATGTAATTATATTGTAATTACTTTATTTTTCTGGTCAAGGAGTTGGGTGATTTTACACGCTGACAAATCGAGCAGGCTGTCATTGAGATTGCTTCGCTTCGCTCGCAATGACATATCATTCGCACCCTCTCCATTCCAACGGAACGTAACAAGGTGTCTCTATATCCTTTAATTCCGGGAAACAATCAGTCCGATGAATTTTAAAATCATCGGACTGATAGCCTGGTTTTTTCTTTTTGCGCAGGCAGGTGAGGTTTATTTCATGCCGCTGATGGACGCGCCGATCAAATTGCCGCTGACCCGTGCATTCTTCAGGCTGGTTTTCTGCAAAAGCTCGCTCAGTTCGGAGGGCGTGTAGGCCGCGCCGACCGAGGTTTTCAAGCCCGGGCGGATTTCGGGCGGGTTGGTGCCCAGCCACAGGAAGGCATACATCAGGAAGTTCATGTCGCGGCGCAGGTCCGAGATGTAATAACGCCCGCCGGGTTTGAGCACGCGCCAGATCTCGTTGAAGGTGCCGGCGGGATTCTCCCATTCGTGCAGCGAACCATTGGTGAAGACCACGTCGAAAGCGGCATCCTTGAAAGGCAATTGGTCGCCCAGGCCCAGCTTATACTCCACCCGCTCGCTCAGGCCGTAGGCTCGCGCGTTGCGCCCGGCCAGGGCTTGCATATCCGGGCTGATATCCAGGCCGGTCAGGGTGGTGCCGCTGGTGCGCTTAAGCCATTCCAGGCCCAAGTAACCGGGACCATAACCGACCTCCAGGGCATGGCCGCTGGTGATGCCGCTCTTGAGCAGGTCATCGGTCTCGATCCAGCCTTTGTCGCGCAAGCTGCGCTGCATTTGGTCATACAAGGCAACGGTCAGCTCGCCCTGGATGCCGCTGTCGGTTTCGGGAATACGTGGTTTGGTCATTTGAAATCTCCTTTTATTATATTAGTTTTAATATTCCAGTTTGTATATTGGGTAAAAAAAAGAGAATCACGAAAAAGCACCGCTTTCCATTTTCTGCAGCAGGTCCGTGACCCACTCCAATTCGGCGCGGGTGTGAGCGATGGAATGCTCAAAGATGGCGCGCGCCACAGGCGGGATTTCCGGCTGGGTCATTTCCTCGTCGCGGTGGCTGGTGATGTGCGCAAGCACGCCGCGCAGGGCGGATTGGCGGCCGCGCAAAAAGGCCGTTATCTCAGCCGGCGGCAGGGCATCCTTGAAGAACAGGCAAATATCCAGGGGAAAATATTGCTGTTCAACGGTCTGCCAGCCTTCCCGCAGCAGGCGCAAGAACTCCTCGTGCCCGGAAGCGGTGATCTGGTACACGCCGCGCGACGGGCGCTTGCCGGCCTTTTCCACGCCGATCTTTTCGACGAAACCTTCTGCGGCCAGCTTTTCCAGCGCAAAATAGATCGACCCGAAGGCGATCGAAGTCCAGTCGCTCATGTGCTCTTCGATGATCTGCTTGATCTCGTAGCCATACAGCGGATTTCCGCGCAGCAAACCCAAAATCACCAATCTTACCGTCATGTTCTCTCTTTATATTACCTTATATATTCTAACTTGAATATTTAGAATTGTCAAGGGGATCTTGGAGCAATGTTCAACAAGCCATGCTATTTCGTTCCCCGCAAGATCGCCAGCGTTCCAAGCATGAAAGGCAATTTCACGAATCCTGGAATAAAATCCTGGTCGCAAGTGCGTTCGAATTCCACCTGCGCCATTCCCCACGCGCGCAAATTTCCTGCCAATTCCTGCGGCGCGCCGTAATAGGGCTTGAGCAGGAACAGGTCCTGCAGCACGAACACGCCGCCCGGCTTCAGCACGCGCAGGGCTTCGCGCACGGGTTCGCGCTTATCGGCCGCCTCGCGGACTTCGTGGAAGACTAGGTTGCTGATCACGACCTCGAAACTGGCATCCTCAAACGGCAGCGCGGCAGCGCTGGCTTTGCGGAAGCTCACCCGGCTGGAGAGGCCGCACAAGCGCGCATTCCGCTCGCAAACTTGCAGTGAATAATCCCAATTTTTTCCCCAGGAATCCACGCCAGTCACCTGCGCGCGCGGGAAGCGCCGCGCGGCCATAATCGCCAGCGCGCCGCTGCCGCAGCCCACGTCCAGCAGCTTGCCAGCGCCATCCCACTGAATCCGCTCGATCACCAGTTGCTGAATGCGTTCCTGCAGGTTCCTCCCGCGCGCGGAAAAAATATGGTGGGCAGCGCCGAAATAAGCGGCAACCAGCGCAAACAAGGCTGCCGCAAGCCAAAGCGGCCAGAACGCGAAACCAAGCCAGAAACACAGCAGGGCCAGCAGCGCCGGCGCCGCGACCATTTTAACTGGCACCCAATTACCAAAATCGATTTGATCTTTCATTTCCAATGCAATTTCTTTTTTCATCTATTCCTCATTCACCCAAGCCGCCTTGCCCGGGATCTTTCTTAATTCTTTTCGGCCAGCGCGATGCAGTGCGTGCCGTTGACCCGGCCGGCCAGCCGGCTGGAAGCTGGCTTAAAATATTTTTCCTGCAGATCGGCCGGGCTGTAATGCGCGATCGGCCGAAAACCGCGCGCCGTCAGGAATTCCTCCAGCGCGCCTTCTTCAATTCCGAAGCGCCAGCCCTCCCCGGCTTTCGCCACGGTGTCGTATAACCCTTCCTCCCCGTAATAGCGATGCTCCTTGCGCAGCACGGAAGCATAAATGTAATCGAAAGCCACCCGGCTGCCCTTGGGCGCGTTCTCCCGCATGAAGCGTACGAGGTCATCCACAGCCGGCGGATCCAGATACATGGTCAGGCCTTCCAGGAGGAAACAGGATTTCAGGCTGCCGGAAAAATCGGCCGCGCTCAAAACCCGCAAAATGTTATCGTGATTGAAGTCGATGCCCACGAAGGTCAAATCAGGCGGCAGCGCGATCCTTTTGCGGTTCAGGATGTTGAGCTTGGCTTGCTGGATCTTTGGAAGGTCCAGTTCGAAAATGCGGGTGCCCTGGTTTTCGCGCGCGAAACGCAGCGCGCGGGTATCCATGCCCGCGCCCATGATCACGATCTGACGGACACCATCGTTCAACGCCTCCAGAAAGAACTGGTCGAATAAGCGCGTGCGCGCGATCACGTACTCGTAAATCCCCGCAGGCGCCAATTTTCCCAGAAACCATTTTTTCAGGAACGGAACGCGCATAACGATCCTGGCGAAGGCAGGCAGAAAAATTTGGGCCAGATCATCCGCTCCGCGATAGCGTTCATCTTTTTCGTTGGCCGCACAGGCGCGCGTGAAACAGGTATAGCCCGCCGTGCTGGAAGTTTTTCTCTTCATCTTTCCATTCCTCATTCTTCACAATCAATCCCGGCCGCCCGACCTTTCAGCCGGCAAGGGCTGGTACAGTTTCATGATCATTTGAATAAATTGCGCCTCGAATTCGCGATCCAGCTCCTCCAGCGAACCTTCCAGGCGCAGCGCCTCCTTGAACACCTCGCGATGGCGCATCCAGAAATGCAGCGGGCCGATGGTCATGGTCAGCAGCGCCACGGGGGAAAAGCGCCCGTCGGCCTGGCCTGCCTGCTGCATCTGCCGCACTTTTTCCGCCAGCCCCACGGTCAGTTTTGTTTCCTGCTCGATCAAGGCGCTCTGGTTTTCCAGATAAGCCCACAAGGAAATGCGGTAATAAGCGCTGTCTTCTTTCCAGTATTGAAAAGCCGCGCGCAAGGTCGCCAGAGCAAGTTGGCGTTCGTCCTGTGCAGCGGAAGCCGCGGCCGTGATGACCCCGAGGTACTCCGCGGCCAGGTCTTCCTGCACCGCCAGATAAAGATTCTCTTTGCTCTTGAAATGGTGCAGGATCAAGCCATCCGATATGCCGCAAACCTGCGAGATCATCGCCAGGGAAGCCCCGGCAAAGCCGTGCCCGGCAAACACCTGCCGGGCGGCCCGCAACACCTGTTCCTTGGTGGATTCGCCATCCCGTTCTTTTCTCATTTGTCCTCCATACTTAGTTAATACTAAGTAATTATTGAGGATTTGTCAAGGGGAGATTACTTATTTTTATAAAGTGGAATATTTGAAGTTTCAGGCTTTCCGCAGGCAAGCATGCCTGCGCTACAAACCACAAATGGATTGAAAAATATCGAAAAATGATCTTGCCACGCCAGGCTGCCCTTCGATTGACTGAAGGGATGTGCCCGGCTCGCAAGGGATGAGCCGCTTCAATCGACGCTTATCCTGTAAATAACCGTTGTCTTCGGCAAGCTCAGACAACGGTTATTTTCATTTCCCGAAGCGCCGGCTGCGCCCGCGCAGCTCGTCCAGGATGGTCTGCACGCGCTCGGGGGTGATGTCTGGGAAGTAGTAGGGTTCGAAGAAGTACTCGGCGTACTTGGATTGCAGCGGCAGGAAACCGCTGATGCGGCGGTCGGCGCCGGTGCGGATGACCGCGTCCAGCTCGAGCGGCACGGACAGGCTTTCGATCAATTTTTCCGGCTCCGGCCCGATGGCGGCACGCGCGTTCACCACTTCCTCATAAGCGTCGTAACCCGCCAGCAGGTACAGACGCGGGAAGGGGTCGGCTCGGACGTTGCCGTATTCGCATATTTCTTCCAATGCGGCCCTGTATTCCGGCGGCAGCGAAAGCGAATTGCCGGCGTTGTAAACGCGCAGGCCCAGCGCGCGCTTAAGGGGCGGGAGCAGCTCTTTCAGCAAGCGCGTTTCGGCGATGACGACCGCTTCGAGGTCCTCACGCGCGCGCAGGATGTTATCCTTGCTCAACAGGTAAACGGAAATGGAGGTAACCCCGTGATTATAGAGCGCCTGGCAGCAGGCCGCGATCTTCTGCATGGCTAGCCAATAAGCTTCAGCCAGTTCGATGCCGTTCTGTTTGGCCCAGCGGCGGTTGCCGTCCGGGATGATGCCAATATGTTGTGACTCTACCTCCGCTTGCGCGGATGGGGATTTGCTCATGCCAATTCTCCAGATTTCTGATTGGCTCTATTTTACCTGCGAATCGTGAATGCTTATTCAACCGGCAGGTGGCGGCTGAGGATGGGCGCGCGCTCGAACAGCACACGCAAGCCATCCGCCATCACGCGCTGCGTGCCCGCGTCCAGCGGCAGCGCCGTCCAACGCTCATCGGTGAAGCCGTATTCCACCTCCGGGCCGCCCTGATACCAAACACGCAGGGATTGCACCAAGCCATAATCCTCGATTTGCTGCCGCGCGATCGCGCCAAAGCGCTCCGCCCAGGCGGTATCCTGAAGATATGCCTGCGGATCGCGGGCAACAATGACCAGGTCCACGTCCGAGTCGGGTTTGGCCGTGCCGCGCGCCTGCGAACCGACCAGCGCGACCGCAAGAATATCCGCCCGGGCGGAAGCCCAGGCGGAGAAATCGTCTAAAAACCCGGCAATCTGAAGAGCGTGCATTTACCAGACGCCCGGGATCAGGCGATAACGCACCTTTTGGGCATAGTCCTTGTATCCGGGCAGTTCCGCTTGCAGAAAATTATCCTCCAGGCGCGTGCGAATAACCAGGACGACGGTTAAAAGCCCGGCAGGCAGGTAAGCCCAGATGGAATCCATGAAGAGCGGGATGGACAGGTAGGTCAGAAGCGCGCCGGCATAGCCGGGGTGGCGCATAAAACGGTAGGGTCCGCCGGTGATCACCTGGTGGCCGCGCTCGGTCTGCAGGCGCACCATACCGGAAAAGAAACGGTTCTCGACCAGCGCCCAGGATCCCCAGGCGAAGCCGGCCAGGTAGAGAGCCATGGCCGCCAGTTTCAGGGGCATGCTGAATGTATGCGCCTGGCCGTAATAGGCTTCCAGCCCGACCGCCAACGGCACAAAATTGCCGCCTAACCCGACCAGTGGCGCCAGCACTTTATCCCAGGGCTGGGTATTTTCGTGCTGCATGAACTTGCCGCGCTCGGCCAGCAGATCGGGGTTCTTGCGGGCGACCAGCAGCCGGCTGACCGCAAAGCTGGCTACGCATGAAATCGCATAAAACCAGGCTTCCCACCAGTCCCAGCGGCCCGAGAGCAGCAACGGCAGCGTGGGAAACAAGAATAAATAGAGCAGCAACTGGATCAACATACGCGGTGAAATGGATTTTCGTTTTTCTGTCATCGGTTTCCTATCCTGTCAAATCTTATTCTAATCCTGCTTTATTTCTGGATTCGCGCGATCACCAGATACCCGGCAGCAAGCGGCTTCGCACCCGGCGGGCGTAATCCGCGTAGCCATTCAATTCCGCCCGCAGCGCGCGGTCTTCCAGAGCGGTGCGCAGCACCAGCAAGCAAACATCCGCCAGGCTGACGAAGAACGCCGGCCAGGAGCCCAGCAAAACAGCTACTGCCAGTTCAAACAATATGGTGCCCAGGTAAGCGGGATGGCGCACCCAGCGGTAAGGCCCATCCATAGCGACTTGCTGACCGCGCTCCGGCTGCAGTCGTACGATTTGCGAAAAATTGGCATTGGATGCGGTGGCCCACACCACCAAGGCATTGCCGGCAGCTCCGACTACAAAGGCAGTCAACTGGACGCCGGGGAGGAACATGCCGCTCCAGCCATAACGATGATCCAGTCCGGCCAGGATGTAACGCGTCAACTGCAGCAAGCCAAAAGCGCTCATGATGGCCGTATCCCATTTTTTGGCGCCCTGGCGCGGACCGAGGCGCTCGGCCAGCAGCGCCGGATGGATACACAGGATCACCACGGCAGTGCCTACGACCCAACCCAAGATAATGAACAAAGCCGCCCAGGCCTGCGGCCAATCCAGCCCCCCGGCCGGGATGAACAACGCGGCGGCCATGACCAACAGGCCCATGGCCTCGCGCAGCGCGTAACGCATGAATACTCTCTTGTCCATAAGAACATCTTACCCGAGTTTTTAACCCGCGCCAAACAGAATTCAATTGAAGCGCGGACCAACAGGCTGCCCCAAACCTTGGCACCATTGGTTATGAAAACATCCTGCTGGGTATAATACTTCCAGCCAATCATTCTGCTGGAAGGGCATTCCAACAATTCCTGGCCAACCGGCAGTCAGAGGAAAATATGAAGAAGTTATTTGAGCTATTGCTGCCCGGCAAGGTGAATAACCATCTGCGCGGATCGCAAATTCCATTATACTTTTTCGCCGCCTATACGCTGGCCAGCACAGTCCGAAGTTGCATCCACCTGCTGACCGCGGATGGCGGGGCGGGCAGCATCGCCGGATTGGATTTGAGTGTGGCGGGCGCGCCTGGCATCATCTTCGCCTTTGGGTTGTGGGGAAGCTCACAGCTGCTGTTCGCCATCCTGCAGATCCTGGTGGTGCTGCGCTACCGCGCGCTGGTACCCTTGATGTATCTACTACTGATCATTGAAATCGCACTGCGCATGCTGGTGGGATTCATCAAGCCGGTATCTTTCGCGCATACGCCGCCCGGCGCGCTGGGCAACTGGATTCTGCTGCCGATTGCGGCAGGCATGCTGGCTTGGAGCCTGTGGAGCGGCTGGCGCACAGCGCGAGCCCAAACTTAAAGCTGGTTTTTTTTCCTTGAAATAGCGCCGCACGCGCGCGGCAATCTGGCGCTCGGTCATCCAGCCTGCTTTTTCAACCTCGACGGCGCGCTCCGCCAGGGCGCTTTTTTGCATGCGCTTTCTCAATTCATGTCGGGCTTCACCGGGGCCCATGATCAGGACAGCATCCGCCGCCCGTATGTACTCGATAATCTCATCATAGTAAGCGTTTATATGGACGGTGAATGCACGCTGGCGCACTGTGTCGGCCGGGACGTGCAGCACGTCGAATGGACCTTTCAGGGGCGATTCGCCGGATCGGCGCAATTGTTTTTCAGCCAATGACTGGATGCGCTCGATGCGTTCCTCATGGTCGTCAAGCTTGACGATGATCGCCTTGCGGTGATCCATCCACAAACCCACTCTCAATCCCATCGTTCTCTCCCTTTGTAAATAAAAGTTCGCACAGAGATCTTTGCCGACGCGGTTTTGGAAGTCTATTCAGGATTCAAGCAACCGTTTTTTCATTTCTTGTGTGTCATATACATCGTAGCACGAAATTTAAACAAAACACAGATGCCGGCGCGCTCATTGAGGTTCGAGCGCGTACCAGATGCGGCTCAGGTAACCGGCTTCATCCGCCTGGTCGATTTGTGCGCGGATTTCGGGGGTATCGCCCTGGCAGCCCCACGAGTAGATGACGGCATGCCCGGTCACGCTCATGGGGATGGCATCCGCGCCGGGATTTTGGGCGCAAAAATCCTTCATCTCCCGGGTAGGTTCGGCGGAAGTATCCGCTTTGGAATCGCAAGGCAGATTGGCGCCGTAGTTGCAGGCATACACCTGCCCATTCATGCAGCGCCAGATGGTGGTCTGGCGGAACATTTCCAGCGCTTCATCGCCGGCAGCCAATTCAGCCGCCCGGATGAAGCCGCGGATGACAACCTCCGGCACGGCCTCGCCAGTGTAACGCGCGTCGGGCGCATCGATGGTACCCAAGGCAGCGCAATAAGCGAAGGGATCGGTATATGCGTCCACTTCATCCACAGGCGGCGTGCAGCCCACCGCTCCCGCAATAATCGCAAGCAGCCCTACCTAAAACCAGCGTATCCCTGTCTTGTTCGATTTCATTCATCCTCCTTATTTATACGGGTAACATCGTCCAGCCATTTCAGATAATCGGGCAGGCCGTTCTCGATCGGTATCTGTACGATCTCGGGCAGTTCGTAGCTGTGGCTCCCGCGCAGGGTGCTTTCCACCTGCGGGTAGAGATCCGCGCGGGTCTTGATCAGCAGCAGGCATTCCTGCGCGTGTTCCAGCTTGCTTTGCCAGGTATAGATGCTGGCGATATCCATAATCTGCACGCAGGCTGCTAACCGTTCACCGACTAGCAGGTCCGCCAGGCGCTCGGCTTCCGCACGGCTGCCGGCGGCGCACAAGATCAGGCAGTATTTCGATGGCATGGATTCACTCCCATTCTGTATTAACTATACCCCAGGCAGGCGGCAGGTTATAATCCTGAAAAGTATAACCATTCCGAAAATCGACAGGAGCGCGTGCCTTATGAAAGCAGCCATATACGAAGCATTCGGGAAACCTTTGAGCATTCAGGAGCTGCCCGACCCAAGCCCCAGCGAAAGCGGCGTGGTGATCCAGGTGAAAGCCAACGGCATCTGCCGCAGCGACTGGCACGGCTGGATGGGGCATGACCCGGATATCCGCCTGCCTCACGTACCGGGGCACGAATTGGCCGGAGTGATCGCGGCGGTGGGCAAGCACGTGACGCGCTGGAAGGTGGGCGAGCGCGTGACGCTGCCGTTCGTGTGCGGCTGCGGCAGCTGCCCGCAGTGCCTGTCGGGTAACCAGCAGGTGTGCGATCACCAGTTCCAGCCGGGATTCACGCACTGGGGCTCTTTCGCGGAATACGTGGAAATCCACTATGCCGACGACAACCTGGTGCGCCTGCCGGAGGAGATCGATTTCGTCACAGCCGCCAGCCTGGGCTGCCGCTTCGTGACCTCTTATCGCGGGATCGTTGACCAAGGCAAAGTATCGGCCGGCCAGTGGGTGGCGGTGCACGGCTGCGGGGGCGTGGGGCTTTCGGCCGTCATGATCGCCAGCGCGGCCGGCGCGCAGGTGGTGGCCATCGACATCGACGACGCCAAGCTGGATTTTGCACGCAGCATCGGGGCGGACGCGGTCATCAATTCAAAGAATGTGGAGGATGTGGTCGCGGCTGTGAAGGAGATCACCAGCGGGGGCGCGCACGTTTCAATGGACGCACTGGGCAACCCGAGCACCTGCTTTAATTCGGTCGCCAACCTGCGCAAACGCGGCAAGCACATCCAGGTGGGTTTGATGCTGGCGGAGCAGCGCCACCCGGCCATCCCGATGGACAAGGTGATCGCCAACGAGCTGGAGATCCTGGGCAGCCACGGCATCCAGGCGCACCGCTATGGGGCGATTCTCGAGCTGATCCGCGCCGGCAGGCTGGCGCCGGAGAAACTGATCCGGAAGCGCGTAACGCTGGAAGAGGGCGCGCAGGAACTGGTCAACATGGACCAGTTCAAGGGCATCGGCATCACGGTGATCGACCGGTTTGGGTAACAAAAGGCTTTGCACCTAATCCTGCCCAAATACAATTTGAAAGCTAGAATTGCCACACCTTGATATCGCAAGGCTTGCAATGGCAACCAAAGGGGGTGTCATCCTGAGGGAGCGAAGCAACTGAAGGATCTCGATCAAACAAAGGAAAGCGCAGGGCGTTATAGAGCCGAGATTGCCACGCCTTGCTTTCGCAAGGCTCGCAAAGACAACTAAAAGGGATGTCATCCTGAGGGAGCGGAGCAACTGAAGGTTCTCGACCGGACTGGATTTATCATTGCTACGATTCTCCGGAATTGACACTAAGGGAGAAACCAGCTAATTTCATTAACCATAAAAAGGATTTCATTGTTTAGCGGCGCCCACTTGTGGTTAAACAAAACAGGTCGACAAGATTGCGCAGGCTCCTGCCCAAGGCAGCGGATCCTGACTTGATCGCCGCGCTTGCACAGGAATGCACGCTCGTTAATTGGTGAGACTTGCCAACCCGGCGCTTGAGAGCGCAATCGCAACCAGGAAGATCCAGCCCAGGCTGAATTGCAATCGGATATGCCGCTCCATCTGCGCGCGGGTGGGCAAGCCAGGCGGCAGGTTCAGGAATTTCGGGCGCCATACCAGCAAGATGAAGTGATCGATGAAAAAGGCATCAAAAATGGATAATAAAAATGCCAAGCCCAGGTTATGGATCATTAAAAATACGAAAGGAATTGGGTTATCCGAAAGCAGCCAAATATCAAACAAGACAAAGAGAGTAATGGCACAAGCGAAGATTAAGATTGTCACCAAATAGCTGCTCAATCCTGGCTTTTCTCTCCTTCTGTCATAATCCGCGGCCATTTTCTTGTAAAAATAGCTCTTCGGGTAGATGGTAAAGGATACGATCAATAAAAGTATCGCGCCGATCCCAAAGGCAGCCAGGTATTTCAGGTATAAAGCATTCATATTTCACATGA
This sequence comes from uncultured Pelolinea sp., assembly GCA_964508615.1. Lineage (GTDB taxonomy): Bacteria > Chloroflexota > Anaerolineae > Anaerolineales > Anaerolineaceae > Pelolinea. The sequence goes on from CAZDUN010000005.1 coordinate 12,787, forward strand.
CCCAGTTTCAGGATTAGTTATGCCTCAACTTCAGCAGCCGCAGCGCGATCAGGACGTACCAAATTTCGCGCAGGGGAGCGGAAAGCACCGGGGGAATCGCGATCAATGCCGGCGCGAAAGCCAGGGCCGGGAAATAGAGCAATTGGAAAAGGCTGGCCAGCAAGCCCAGCCAGCCGGTCGCCCGGCTGAAGACCGCGCTGCGCAGCATGCTGATCGAAAAAAGCAGCCCGGCCAGTGTGAACAGGAACAGGCTGAGCAGAGCACCCGTGCCGCTGATAACCCGGCCGGGATTATCAATCGCCAGCAGCGCTTCGCCGGCCGCCAGCAAAGTTTCGCGCTGAGCGTCCGTCAGCGCGGCCGCAAACGAACGGCTCAAGGAAAGCATGGAGAAAGCCTGGCTGCTGAGGACGTAGAGCAGGGTTCCCGACCAGGCCAGCATCAGGGCAGCCAGCGCCATGCCGCGATTGGCCTGCCACAGGGCGGCGCAAACAGCGGAAAAGAGCAGTCCGATCAGCACGTAATTGAGCAGATCGGAGAGATTGAGCAGCAGCAAGCCGACCAGCGCATCCTGCTCCAGCAGGGCAAACCAGTCCTGCGCGCGGAGCGGAACAGCCGCAGGGACGGTGAAAACTCCAAAGCCGCCGAAGGTGGTAAGTTCTATGGCAAGGTTGCGGCGGAAAACGATCACGGCGATGAAGGCGGCGATGGCACCTACCAAATATAGAATGCGCCGGTTGGATGATGCAACCTTTTTATCTGTTTCCATTTTCCCTCTCTTTTGGATAAATTCTTTGCTTGATTATTTTACCTGAAGCCGGGTTTTTATTACGCAGCGGATCGCCGCAAAGGTGGGAATCTGCCCCTGATGGAAAGAAAAACAACCTCACAATATTTGTTCGGTTTGAGTGAGAACCATAGACGCCAAAATCAAATTTGTATTTCTGATCGATTTCTTTTTGCATTGAGATTGCCACAGCCCGCGGCCAAACATCCGCGGGCTTCGCAATGATATGCAATTGGGTCGTGTTTTTTTGCTGATTGTGCGGCGAATTCTCCACCCTCATGTGGCTGGACGCTATAGTGGTCGGGATATCTCCGTACTCTGCATGCCGCGTGGAACTGCGGCTGCAGGCAGCGAAAGCCCGCGCAAACGATGCGCAGGCTTTCGCGTTGAACAATGGAGTTCTTGCGCCAAACCACCTGGCGTGGAGGAGCGCAAGGGATGATTACATCGATCTCCAGCTCACATTTTTTATTTAGCCGGCGTTCACGTAGGTCAGCCATTCCGGCGAACGCGCGCCCTTGCCGGTTACGGTATCGTGGAAGGCTTTTTGCACCTGGCGCGTTACCGGCCCCATTTTACCGATGCCGACCGTGCGGAAATCCACCTCGCGGATGGCGATGACCTCGGCAGCCGTGCCGCACACGAACAGCTCATCGGCGATGTAGAGCTGGTCGCGCGAAACGGGCTGCTCGCGCACCTCGATGCCCAGGTCAGCGCACAGGGTCAGGATGGAATCGCGCGTGATGCCTTCCAGCACGGAAGCGGTGAAGGGCGTGATGACCTTGCCGCCGCGCACCACGAAGAGGTTTTCGCCGGTGCATTCGCTGATGTAACCCTGCGGATCGAGCATGATGGCTTCTTCAAAGCCCAGGCGGACGGATTCGGTCTTGGCCAGGATGCTGTTGGTGTAATTGCCGGTGGCCTTGGATTTGGTCATGGTGATGTTGGGATGATGGCGGGTAAAAGAGGAGACGTTGGCGCGGATGCCGGCTTGCAGGGCTTCCTCGCCCAGGTAGATGCCCATATCCCAAACGGCAACGCCGACGCGGGCTTTATAACTATCCAGGCATAAACTGGTAGCCGAACCGCCGCTGAAAACCAGCGGCCGGATATAGCACTGCTGCATGCCATTGGCGGCCACTGTATCCACCACAGCTTTGCAGAGTTCATCGCAGGTGAAAGGCACTTCGCGGAACCCCAGCACCAAGGCTGAATCGATCAGGCGTTCCATATGCTCTTTCAAGCGAAAGACCGCCGGGCCTTTATCGGTGGCGTAAGCGCGGATGCCCTCGAAACAACCCGAACCGTAATGCAGGGCGCTATTTAAAAATGGGATGGTGGCTTTCTCCGACTCAATCAGTTTTCCATCCATCCAGGTGTATTTTCCTTCAGTTGCCATAATTTCTCCTCTTTGGTTATTTTTGTCAGCTTAAAAAAACGAGATTGCTCTCCCCGAGGGAGTGCTGCGCGATCGCCTTGCCGCCCTACGCTTCGCTGAGGGCAGGCGCAAGGTTCGCAATGACAATAAAAAAATTATTTCAAGCGAGCCAGAACCTCGTCCGTCATCTGCCGGGTTGAAAGCGAACCGCCCAGGTCAGCCGTGCGCAGCCCGGCGCTGATGGCCTGATCCACCGCCTGCTCAATGCGCGCGGCGGCTTCCGGCTGGTTCAGCGAATAACGCAGCAGCAGCGCGGTGCTGAGGATGGTGCCGAGCGGGTTGGCGATGCCCTGGCCGGCAATATCCGGCGCGGAGCCGTGGATGGGTTCGTACAAACCCGCGCCGCTGTCGCCCAGCGAGGCCGAGGGCAGCATGCCCATCGAGCCGGCCAGCACGGAAGCCTCATCCGTGAGGATGTCGCCGAACATGTTCTCGGTCACCAGCACGTCGATGGCTGCCGGCGCAGTCACCAAACGCATGGAGGCCGTATCCACCAGCATGTGTTCCAGGGTCACGTCCGGGAATTCCGTCGCCACTTCACCGGCTACCTTACGCCACAAACGCGACGATTCCAGCACGTTGGCTTTATCCACCGAGGTGACCTTCCTGCGGCGCTTTTCAGCCAACTGGAAAGCCATGCGCACCACGCGGCGGATCTCCTCGTCGGTGTAAACCAGCGTATCTACAGCCCGTTCGCGGCCATCCACCATTTCTCGTCCCTTGGGCTGGCCGAAATACAACCCGCCGGTCAGCTCGCGCACCACGATCAGGTCCACGCCAGCCAGTTTTTCCGGTTTCAAGGGAGAGGCTGCCACCAGGTCGGGATGCACGCGCACCGGGCGCAAATTGGCGTACACGCCCAGCCCCTTGCGCAAGCCCAGTAGCCCCTGCTCGGGGCGCACTTTAGCCTGCGGGTCATCCCATTTGGGGCCGCCCACCGCGCCCAGCAGGACAGCGTCAGCCGCCTGGCAGTCCGCCAGGGTCTCATCGGTCATGGCAGTGCCGTATTTGTCGATCGAGCAGCCGCCCAGCAGATGTTCGCTGAAGCGCAAGGCCGCACCTGCGGTTTGCGCGGCAGTTTCCAGCACGCGTACGGCTTGTTCGACCACCTCCGGCCCGATGCCATCACCGGGTAAAAGTACGATGTCAGCTTGCATGATTTCCTTTCACTTTTTCAACTTGATCCGAAGAGACTCCCTGATCGGCCAGTTCATCGGCGTGAGTGGTCATCAGGCCGTATTCGATGGAATCCGCCAATGCCTGCCAACTGGCTTCAATGATGTTGGCGCTGGCGCCCACCGTGCTCCAGCCGCGGTAACCGTTGTGCGTATCGATCAGCACGCGCGTAACGGCCTGGGTGCCCAGGTTGCCATTCAGGATGCGCACCTTGAAATCGGTCAAATGAAAGCGGTCGATGAGCGGGAAATCCTCCATCAGCGCCTTGCGCATGGCCACATCCAGTGCGTGCACCGGGCCGCAGCCCTCGCCGGCCGTATGCAGCACCCTCTCGCCCACGCGCACCTTGACCATGGCTTCAGTGATGATGCCGCGCTGCTGGCGGTGCTCGACGCTGACCGAAAAGTCGATCAATTCGAAAGGCGGTTTGTAATCCGCCTGTTGGCGCTTGAGCAGCAGCATGGCGGAAGCCTCGGCCGCTTCGAATGAAAAGCCCTGCGCTTCCAGCTCTTTGATATCGTTCAAAGCCCCGGAAACTTCCGCGCTGCCGTTGATCTCCATGCCATACTGCTCGGCTTTGCTGAGGATGTTGCCCCGGCCGGAAAGCTCCGAAACCACCACTGTCATGGCGTTGCCCACCAGGGCGGGGTCGATGTGCTGGTAAGAACGCGTGCTGCGGCGCATGGCGGCCACGTGCACGCCGCCCTTGTGGGCGAAGGCGGCCTGGCCGACATAGGCCTGGTATTCATCCGGCGCCAGGTTGGCCAGTTCAGCCACAAAATGCGACAGATCATACAGCTCCGCCAGTTTTTCCTGCGGCAGACACTTGAACCCCTGCTTGAGCTGTAAGTCAGGGATGACTGAGCACAGGTTGGCGTTCCCGCAGCGCTCGCCATAACCGTTGATGGTGCCCTGCACATGCGTGCAGCCGGCCTGCACAGCCGCCAGGCTGTTGGCCACCGCGCACTCGCTATCGTTATGGGCGTGGATGCCCAGCGGGATATCCAGCGCCCGGTGGACAATGGCCACGGTTTCCGATACTTGATGCGGCAGCGTGCCGCCATTGGTATCGCACAGCACCACGCGTTCCGCGCCGCCGCGCACAGCCGCGCGCAGGGTCTCGAGTGCGTAAGCGGGGTCGTCCTTGTAGCCGTCGAAGAAATGCTCGGCGTCATAGATCACGCGCCGGCCTTGCTCGCGCAGATAGGCCACGCTCTGCTCGATAATGCGCAGGTTATCCGGCAACGTGGTGCGCAGCACTTCCAGGGCGTGCAGGGTCCAGGATTTGCCGAAGACCGCGCAAACCGGCGCTTCGGACTCGAGCAGCGCGCGGATGTTCTCGTCATCCTGCGGCCCGCCTTTCACGCGGCAGGTGGAGCCGAAGGCCGCGATGAGCGCGTGCTTCCAGGTCATGGCGGCGGCTTGCTTGAAGAATTCCACATCCTTGGGATTGGAACCCGGCCAGCCGCCCTCGATGAAATCCACACCCATCTCGTCCAGGCGCTGCGCAATGCGCAGTTTATCGCTGCAGGAAAGCGAGATGTCCTTGCGCTGGGTGCCGTCACGCAGGGTGGTATCGTAAACCTCGATCATGCCTCCACCTGTTTGCCATGCGCCTGCTCGTAGGCCAGGATCGCATCCATAAACGACAGCAGGTAACCGAGCTCATCGGTGCCCTGCATCAGGCAGGTCTTCGAAAAGGGATCGATCTCAACAACGACTTCCAACCCGCCCGGAACGGACAGGCGCTGCGCGCCCAGGTCGAGGCTCCATTCAGCGTTTGGATTTTCTTCCAAAATCTCGCGCATGCTGGAATGCGTATCAGCGTCCACCTTGAGCGGCAGCAGGCCGTTCTTGAGGGCGTTGTTGCGGAAGATATCGCCAAAAGAAGTCGCCACCACCACGCGAAAGCCGAAACCGGTCAACGCCCAGGGGGCGTGCTCGCGCGAGGAACCGCAGCCGAAATTATCCCCGGCAAACAGGATTTGCGCGCCGCGCGATTGGGGTTGATTGAGGATGAATTCCGGACGCGGGTGGCCGTCGGCCGTGTAGCGCCAGTCAGCGAATAGATTGGCGGCCAGGTCAGCTTTATCGATCACCTTCAGGAAGCGCGCCGGGATGATCTGGTCGGTATCGATGTCGTTGAGCGGCAGCGGCACGACCCGGGAGTTCAGTTTGGTTAGAGGCTGCATTACATTTTCTCCTTATCCATCCAGCAGGGTGCGCACGTCCGCCACCTGCCCGGTCACAGCGGCCGCGGCGGCCGTCCAGGGGCTGGCCAGCAGGGTGCGCCCGCCTTTGCCCTGGCGCCCCTCGAAATTGCGGTTGCTGGTACTGACGGCGTATTGGCCGGGCTCGATCTGGTCGCCGTTCATGGCGATGCACATGCTGCAGCCAGCCTCGCGCCATTCCGCGCCGGCTTGCCGGAATACTTTATCCAACCCCTCCGCTTCGGCCTGGCGCTTGATGGCCTGCGAACCGGGCACCACCAGCACGCGCACACCCTTGGCTACCTGGCGGCCGCGAAGCACCTGGGCTGCCTGGCGCAAATCGGTCATGCGCGAATTGGTGCAGCTGCCGATGAAAACCACGTCCACAGGGTGGCCGAGCAGCGGTTTGCCGGCCGGCAAACCCATGTACGCCAGGGCTTTTTCCAAAGCGGCTTTCTGGCTCTCCTCGCTGAAATCGCGCGGGGAGGGGATGCTGGCGCTGATGGGCATGCCCATGCCGGGATTGGTGCCATAGGTGATCATCGGTTCCAGGTTCGTAATATCCAGGCGGATCACGCGGTCGTAAACCGCGCCCGGGTCGCTGGGGAGCTGCTTCCATTTTTCCAGCGCTGCATCCCAATCCGCGCCCTTGGGGGCGAACGGGCAGGCTGCCAGAAATTCATAAGTGGTCTCGTCCGGGGCGATTAATCCCGCGCGCGCGCCGGCTTCAATGGACATGTTGCAGACGGTCATGCGCTCGTCCATGTTGAGGGCGCGGATGGCCTCGCCGCAATATTCCAGTACGTAGCCGACCCCGCCGGCCACGCCGATCTCGGCGATCAGCGCCAGGATGATATCCTTGGCGGAAACGCCCTTGCCGGGCTTGCCTTCCACGATTACCTGGCAGGTTTTAGGTGGACGCTGCAGCAGGCATTGGGTGGCCAGCACGTGCTCGACCTCGCTGGTGCCGATCCCGAAAGCCAGCGCGCCGAAAGCGCCGTGGGTGGAGGTGTGGCTGTCGCCGCACACGATGGTCATGCCGGGTTGGGTGAGGCCCAGCTCCGGGCCGATCACGTGCACGATGCCGTTGAGATCGCTGGCCGGTCCGTAGCACTGGATGCCGAATTCCCTGGCATTCGCCTCCAGCTGGGCGATCTGCTTTTGCGAGAGTTCATCGGCCAATGCCAGGCGGCCGGCGAGCGTGCCATCCGGCGAGGGCAGGGTGGGCAGGGCATGATCGACTGTGGCGGTGGTGCGATCCGGCCGGCGCACTTTCAGCCCGCGCTGGCGCAATCCGCTGAAAGCCTGGGGCGAGGTGACTTCATGGATGAGCTGCCGGTCTATGTAGAGCAGCGCGGGTGAATCCGGCTGCTGCGCGACCAGGTGCTCTTCCCAAATTTTCTGGATGATGTTTTTCGGTTGGCTCATTTCACTTTTCCATTTCGCTGCCATCAAGGCTCATTGCACCGCCAGGACAGCCGGCGTTTCCACTGGGCCGTACTTGCCGGTGGCGACCAGCATCTTGTTCAGCGCGGAAAGGTAAGCCTTGGCGCTGGCCACAACGATATCGGTGTCGGCGCCATAACCGCCAAAGGTGGAGGCGCGTTCGCTTTCCTTTTGAGCATCTTTCACGGCGGGCAGGTCCTCGGCGGCAATACGCACGGTAACCTCGCCCAGCGCATCGATACCTTCGGTGATGGCGTGGATGACGAATTCCACCAGGGTGCTGCGTTCCTGCACGATGGCATCGATGGCCTTGAAAGCCGCGTCCACCGGCCCGGTGCCGATGCCCGCGCGGATGTGCGTGCTGCCATCCGGGCCGACCAGGCGCACCGTGGCAGTGGGCAGACCCATGGTGCCGCAAGCCACCTGCAGGCCGTCCAGGGTGAAGATGACTTTGGGCTGGTAAATTTCATCGGAAATCAAAGCCTCGATATCGGCATCGGTGATGGTTTTCTTTTTGTCCGCCAGCATCTTGAAGCGCTCAAAAACCTTATTGAGGGCCTCCTCATCCAGCGAGTAACCCAACGAGATCAGGCGTTCTTTCAGGGCGTGGCGGCCGGAATGCTTGCCCAACACCAGGCGGGATTGCGAAACGCCCACGGTTTCAGGGCGCATGATCTCATAGGTCAGGTTATTCTTGAGCATGCCATCCTGATGGATGCCGGCTTCATGGGCGAAAGCATTCGCCCCGACGATGGCCTTGTTGGGCTGCACGCTCATGCTGGTGTAGTTGCTGACCAACTTGCTGATACGCGCCAGTTGGGTGGTATCGATGTTGGTGGTCAAACCCAACAACTGGCGGCGCGCGTACAACGCCATGACGACTTCCTCCAGGGCGGTGTTGCCGGCGCGTTCGCCGATGCCATTGATGGTCACTTCGGCCTGGCGCGCCCCGGCGCGGATGCCGGCCAAGGTGTTGGCGGTTGCCAGGCCCAGGTCATTATGGCAATGCACCGAAACCACGCATTTTTCGATGCCGGGCGTGTTTTTAATGATGCCGGCGATCAGGGCGCCGAACTCATCCGGCATGGTGTAGCCGACCGTGTCGGGAATGTTCAAAGTGGTCGCGCCGGCCTGGATGGCGGCCCCCAGCACCTGGTAGAGGAACTCGGGGTCGCTGCGCCCGGCATCCTCCGGGCTGTATTCCACGTCCGCGCACAGGCTGCGCGCGTAGGAAACCATGCTTTTCACCTTTTCCAGCACCTGGCTGCGATCCATTTTGAGCTTGTATTGCATGTGAATATCGGAGGTGGCGATGAAAGTGTGGATGCGCGGATGCGCGGCGCCGCGCACCGCCTCCCAGGCTTTGTCGATGTCGCCCTGGGTGGTGCGCGCCAGGCCGCAAATAATGGGGACGGGCGAGCCATCGGAAGAATTGCCAACCTCGAGGGCAATGCGCCGCACCGCTTCCAGGTCATCCGGCGAGGCAGCCGGGAAACCGGCCTCGATCACATCCACGCCCATGCGCGCCAGCGCGCGGGCAACCTCCAGCTTTTCAGCGGCGGTCATGGTGGCGCCGGGCGATTGCTCGCCATCGCGCAGGGTGGTATCGAATACGCGAACGATATCAGTTTCCATTTTCCTTACCCCAGTTTTCCGGGCGCAGCGAGCGCACCGTAGCGCCGGCCGCCCACATTTCCGATTCGCGCATCTCGGATAATTCGGTGTTCAATTTCTGCTTGTAATCCGGCGCGCTGTTGGCCGCGATCACCACACGGGTTTCTTCCCCATCGACCACGCTTTGATAGAGGCGGGCAAAGACCGGCGCGGTGGCTTTGCGGAATTCATGACGCCAATCCAGCGCGCCGCGCTGGGCGGTGGTGGAACAGTTGGCGTACATCCAGTCCATGCCGTTTTGGCTGACCAGGCGGATTAGGCTTTGGGTCAGCTCTTCCACGGTTTCATTGAACGCCTCGCTGGGCGAATGGCCGTGCGCGCGCAGGGTATCGTATTGGGCTTCCATGATGCCGGCCAGCGCGCCCATCAGCACGCCGCGTTCGCCGGTCAGGTCGCTATAGACTTCGTTCTGGAAAGTGGTTGGGAAGAGGTAACCTGAGCCAACCGCAATGCCCAGTGCGAGCGTACGCTCCTCGGCGCGGCCGGTGAAATCCTGATGAACGGCGTAGCTGCTGTTGATGCCGCTGCCATTGAGGAAGTTGGCGCGCACGCTGGTGCCGGAGCCCTTGGGGGCGACCAGGATGACATCCACAAAATCCGGCGGCACCACGCCGGTCTGGTCGGCATATACCACCGCGAAACCATGCGAAAAATATAGTGCGTCGCCGGGTTTGAGGCAATCTTTGATGGCCGGCCAGGTCATTTTTTGCCCGGCATCCGACACCAGGAACTGGATCACGGTGCCGCGTTTAGCGGCTTCTTCCAGCGAAAAAAGCGTCTCGCCCGGCACCCAGCCATCTTTGACCGCTTTTTCCCATGAGTGGGTGTTTTCGCGCTGTCCGACGATCACGTTAATGCCGTTATCGCGCATGTTCAAAGCCTGGGCTGGGCCCTGCACGCCGTAGCCAAGCACCGCGACAATTTCATCTTTTAGAACTTCCTGCGCGCGGGAAAGAGGAAACTCCTCCCGCGTTATTACGTCCTCTTCCACACCACCAAAATTGATCTTTGCCATTATGTTTTCTCCTTTAAACAAATCCTGTTATGATTTTTTATGAAACCAGCTTGTACTCGATGGGCAATTTGACGCCCTGATTTTCATAGGTCTTGTTCAATAAACGGGGCGTGCCGCGTTCCATGGCGATGATACCGGTGCGCACCAGCTCGATGATGCCATAAGGCTGCAAGACATCCACCAGGCCATCGATCTTTTCCTTGTCACCGGTGATCTCGATGATGAGTGAATCGTTGGCCACGTCCACAACCCGCGCGCGGAATACTTCCGAAAGCTGCAGGATGGCGGAACGGCCCTCGGGCGGCGCGCTGACCTTGATGAGCGCCAGGTCGCGGCTGACGCAGGGTTCATGGGTCAGGTCTTCCACCTGGATGACGTTGATCAGCTTGTGCATGTAGGGGATGATGCGCTCGACCTCGGTCTTGTCGCTATCGACCACGATGGTGATACGCGAGATGCCCGGCTGATGGGTGTGGCTGACTGTCAACGATTCGATGTTGAACTGGCGCCGGCGAAAGACCGACACCACCCGGTTCAGCACACCCGGTTTATCCTCAACCAATGCTACAAATGTATGACGCATAATTTCTCCTCTTTCCTTTGGCAAATAAACCTGCTGCTTATTGGCCGTTTGATTGCGGCACCGGCCGGCGGATCATCTTATCGATGGCTGCGCCGCTGGGCACCATTGGATAGACGCTGTCCTCTTTTTCAACCTGGAAATCGATCAGCACCGTGCCGGGTATTTCGCGGGCCTGGCGGATGGCACTCACCACGTCCTCCCGACGGGTGACGCTCAGCCCGGTCAAGCCGTGCGCCTCGGCAATCTTGACGAAATCCGGTCCAACCATGGGCGTGGCGGAATAGCGCTTATCGTAAAAGAATTCCTGCCACTGGCGTACCATGCCCAGATAGCCATTATTGAGGATGGCGATGTTGACCTTCTTTTTTTCCTGCGCCAGGGTGGAAAGCTCGGCCTGGGTCATCTGGAAACCGCCATCGCCGGTAACCGCCCAGACTTCCTCGTCCGGCCGGGCAAAACGCACGCCGATGGCAGCCGGAAGGCCGAAGCCCATGGTGCCCAAACCGCCTGAGGTGAAGTGGGTATAGGGTTTTTCGTGGCGGTAATACTGGGCCGCCCACATCTGGTTCTGGCCGACATCCGTAACAATCAGGGCCTCGCCGCCGGTTTCGCGCCAGAGATCGTTGATCACATGCGCGGCGTAGAGATGGCCATTATCCGGCAGGTTCTGGATATCGCGCACGGCGCTATCGCCCTTCCAATCCTGGATGGTTGCCAGCCAGGCGTCATGGCGGGTGGGTTTGAGCGCGGGCAGCAATTTTTGCAGGGTTTCCTTCAGGTCGCCCACCAGGGCAATATCCACAATGACGTTCTTATTGATTTCGGAGGGATCGATTTCGATGTGGATCTTGCGGGCATTGGGAGCGAAATGCTTGAGGTTGCTGGTAACGCGATCATCGAAGCGCATGCCGAACGCCAGGATCAGGTCAGCTTCCTGGATAGTGCGGTTGACCCAAGCCTCGCCATGCATGCCAGGCATACCCAGGCAGAGCGGGTGAGAACCGGGGAATGCGCTCAAGCCCAACAGGGTGGTGGCCACCGGGGTTTGGGCGCGCTCGGCGAATTCCAGTACCTCGCGCATGGCGCCGCTGATCAGGATGCCGTGACCGGCCAGAATGACCGGGCGCTGGGCGGAATGGATCAACTCGAGAGCGGCTTCCAGGTCAGCCGGCAGCGGGCTCAGGTCCGGCCGGTAGCCCGGGATCTGCACCGGACTGTCATCGTACTCCCAATCGATCTCGGCCATCTGGGCATCCTTGGAAATATCCACCAGCACCGGTCCCGGCCGGCCGGAAGCGGCGATGAAAAAAGCTTCCTTGATTGTTGCGGCAAGATCCTGCGCGTCGGTGACCAGGTAGTTGTGCTTGGTGATGGGCAGCGTGATACCGGTCACGTCCGTTTCCTGAAAAGCGTCAAAGCCGATCAGCGGGCTGACCACCTGGCCGGTAAAAAACACCACCGGCACGGAATCCATCTGCGCGTTGGTAATGCCTGTGACCAGGTTGGTGGCGCCGGGGCCAGAGGTGGCCAACGCCACGCCCACCTGCCCGGAGGCGCGCGCGTAGCCATCTGCCATGTGCGCGGCGCCCTGCTCGTGGCGCGTCAGTACGTGATGGACCGGGCTTTCAACCAGGGTATCGTAGATCGGCAAGGTTGCGCCGCCCGGGTAGCCGAAGACCACCTTTACTTTCTGATATTCAAGACTTCTCCAAAATATTTCTGCTCCGGTTACTTTCATTCTCTTCCTCTACTCCTTAATTAGATTGGGGTCGGCATATGGTTTTATTCAATTACGCAGCACAGCTCCCGTATCGGCGCTGGTGACCATGCTGGAATAGCGGCGCAGCCAGCGGCTCTGCACGCGCGGTTCGAACTGCGGCAGGGCGGCCAGGCGGGAGCGGATGACCTCGTCGCTCAGCCGCACGCCCAGACTGCGCGCTTCGATGTCAATTTCGATAATATCGCCAGGCTGCAGCGCGGCGATCGGGCCGCGGGCGGCCGCTTCAGGCGAAACGTGGCCGATGCAGGCGCCGCGCGTGCCGCCGGAAAAACGCCCGTCGGTGATCAGGGCAACCTTGTCGCCCAGTCCCATGCCCATGATGGCGCTGGTCGGGCTGAGCATTTCCATCATGCCCGGGCCGCCGCGCGGGCCTTCATAGCGGATGACCACCACCTCGCCCGCCTGCACCTCGCCGGCCAGGATACCGCGCATGGCATCCTCCTGCGATTCGAAGATGCGCGCCGGGCCGGAGAATTTCAGCATATCCGCGCTGACGCCGCCGGCCTTGATGACTGCGCCATTCGGCGCGAGATTGCCGAACAGGATGGCCAGGCCGCCGCGGGCGGAGTACGCGTTTTCATAGGTGTGGATCACTTCAGGGTCCTTGATGGGCGCGTTGGCAAGATAAGTGCCGAAAGGTTGACCGGTGACGGTCATGCGCTCCAGGTGCAGGCTGACGCCGTGAGCATTGAGTTCCGCCAGAATGGCCGGCACGCCGCCGGCGCGGTGCACATCTTCCATGTGCCATTGGCCGGACGGGCTGACCTTGCATAAATGCGGGACGCGCTCGGAAACGGCGTTAATACGCGCGAGTGGATAATCGATGCCGGCTTCGTTGGCCACCGCCAGTGTGTGCAGCACCGTGTTAGTGGAGCCGCCCATGGCCATATCCAGAGCGAAGGCATCATCCAGGGCCTCGGCGGTGACGATCTGGCGAGGGGTGATGCCGCGTTCAACCAACTCGAGGATCAAACCCGCCGCGCGCTCAGCCATGGCATTGCGCTCCTCGCTGAGCGCCAGGGCTGTACCGTTGAACGGCAGGCCCATGCCCAGCGCTTCCAGCAGGCAGTTCATGCTGTTGGCGGTGAACATGCCCGAACAGGAGCCGCAGGTCGGGCAGGCGTTATCTTCCAGCATCTTCAGCTGGGCTGCGTCGATCGCACCGGTCTGGAAAGCGCCCACGCCCTCGAAAACCGAGATCAGGTCGATGGCTTTGCCATCCGGCGTGCGGCCGGCGGCCATCGCCCCTCCGGATATAAAAATTGCCGGGATGTTCAGGCGCACAGCCGCCATCAACATTCCCGGCACGATCTTGTCGCAGTTGGGCATACACACCATCCCATCGAATTGATGGGCTTCCACCATGGTCTCGACTGCGTCGGCGATCAATTCGCGCGAGGGCAGCGAGAACTTCATGCCCTGGTGGCCCATGGCGATGCCGTCATCCACCGCGATGGTGTTGAACTCAAACGGCACGCCGCCCGCCGCGCGCACGGCTTGCTTGACACGCCGGCCGAAATCCTGCAGGTGCACATGGCCGGGGACGATATCGGTGTAAGAATTCACGACGGCGATGAAGGGCTTGCGCATATCGGCATCGGTGACGCCGGTAGCTTTGAGCAAGGCCCGGTGGGGTGAACGTTCGAATCCTGATTTGACTTTGTCTGAGCGCATGTTTTTCTCCATTTTGGTCTGAGCTATAAAAAAGACCACCCGTTTGGTTGGGTGGTCTTGGTTTACGTTTGCCAGTCGTTTTTCAGGTTTTTGCTGCTTACCTTACTTTCTCCATCCCAACCGAAAATTGGTTCTCGATCAGTACGAGGACCAAAATAATAATAGCGATAAGGGATAGAGCGAGTTCAGCTAACATTTTATTTTCAGTGCGTACCCTTTACTTCCTTCCACGGACGCGCCATTACTGCAACGCGCCAACAGCATGTCATTCGGCTGCAAATCGCATGACTTTCTTCCTAGCCGAAGATAATTGCTCTTTTATACCAACCTATTGCGGATTCGTCAAGGTTATTGGCAGAAATTGGTAAAAACGTGGGAATTTTCCCTATTTAGATTCGGAATGGTCTTTTAACCAGGATGAGATCTCATCCAAAGACCGCAGCGATTGAGCACACGCAAGCGTGAACTGTGCCAAATCATCATTCGCAGCGGTTAATCGATAACCGTTGAGCTGTAGAAACATAGCTGTTGAAGCAATCGCAGTGCGTTTATTGGCATCCATGAAAGGATGATTGCGAATCAGCGAATCCATCAGGGCAGCTGCTTTAGAGAACACATCCGGATAGAGTTGTCTTTTCTCAAACATCGCCTGGGGGCGGCCTAGCGCGGAAAGCAACATGCCAAGATCGCGCAAGTCATGCCCCCCACCCGTTTCCGCCACAAGACGGCTGTGAATGAAAAGGATTTGCTCGGGTGTCAGGTAAATCATCAATGCGCGAATTTCGGTTATTTCGCCAATTTATTCAAAGCCGGGCGATATTGTTCGATGAACTCATCGACCTGGCGGGCAAAATCAACATCCACACCATGTACAGGTTTACTTTTTTTAACTGGAGAAATGATCAAGCGCCGCTGCTTACGATCCAGTTCGAGGTTCACGCTCTCGCCGTTCCGGATGCCCAGATCATCCAACATCTCTTTGGGCAAAGAAAGCACAACGCTATTTCCAGTTTTGAACAAATGTCTGATCATGTCAACTCCCGTGCTTACAGTGTAAGCACAGAATATATTGTACTACTATTCAAGAGCATACAAGCAGCGCAACCAAAATCAGATCACAAAGCCCCAACAATGCAATCCCCAAGAGCGATTCGACAAGAACCAGAGTCTTATCCATGTGTTCTTATTAAATTCAATCTACTAACAGATTGGAAAAATAAAGCGCCCTGATTCCAGTGTTAAATTCCAAATAATTATGCCAAATGGTCAGGATGACCCATTGGAAAAATACAGGGGCGTTATATTTTCGGGAGCATCCGCGGAAAACATCTAGATGAATCGCAGCACGGCGGCGCAATCCAACACCTGTGCGAATTCGTTGTGTATGGTAGCCAGGGAAACCGCGTGAATCTCTTCGGCGGAATACACGCGCCCATCTGGACCAGTCAAGGCAAAGGCGGCCGTGGCATCCGAGACGACGTAAACCTGAAAGCCCAGGTTGCCGGCCATGCGCGCGCTGGTGGAAACGCAGTGCGGGGTGGTCAGACCGACAATCACTAATGTATCCAGGTTTCGTTCGTGCAGGACTCTCTCCAGATCTGTACCGATAAATGCGCTATTGACGTGTTTTTGAAAAACCGGCTCGCCTGCCAGCGGCTTGACTTCGTCCTTGAAAGCGCAGCCGGGGCTTTCGGGACGCAGGGGAGAATCCGGCAGGATGGAGAGATGCTGCACATGGAAGACCAGGCGGCGGCTGGCGCGCCAGGCGGCCAGTAGGTGCTTGATATTGGTTTCGGCTTGCGGGTTGTTGCGCTGTCCCCAGCGGAGATCATCAAAGCCCTTTTGGACATCGATGATCAATAAAACAGCATTTCGCGATAACTTTTCCATGGTCTCCTCCTTTTGGTTAATATATTCATGACCAACCAGAACTCATTCAGAAAAACATCATTATACAGAGAATAAACGGTTTTCATCCCCCGTGTCATGCTCCAAACCCAATTGCGCCGCGCGCCGGTAGAAATCGCGCGCCTGCCGCAGGTGGCCCAACGTTTCGTGCGCACGGCCCAGGTTGACATATAAAGAAGGATAGAAGTTGCCCACGCGCGCATCGCCGGCAGATTCGGCGCGCGCCAGCGCCACTTGATTCCAATGCAAGGCCTGCTTGGGATTTTCCTGCAGGCGCGCCAAGTAATGCGCCGCCACGCAAGCTTCGTAATCATTCTGGGCGGCATCCCAAGCCTGCCGGTATAGGGCGCGGGCATCCTCCGGACGATTGGCGTATTCGGCTTGCGTGCCCTGGATGCAAAACGCTATGACCGGGTTTTCGGTATCCATGACTTTTCTATTTCTTTTTCTTCGCTGGTGCTTTTTCCAGGTTCTGCCGGACGCGGAAAGTCGTGATGCGGGCAATCAAGTCATAGGGGATGGGTTGATCCAGTGGGAACTGGATGGCGCCCTTGGAGGTTGGGTATGCTTTCAGCTCATCCTGGAATTCCTCGATACCGGCGGGGGTGGGGTAGAAACCGATATGGCGCTTGAAAGCGGCAAAGTGCACCAGGTTGCCATTCAGGTAAAAAGTGGGCATTTGGTAGCTGATCTTTTCAGTCGCACCCGGCGCTGCGGCGCGGCACGTTCGAGGTTGTGCACGCGCAAGGCGATGTGGTCGCCTACCGCCGTGTCCTCGACGGCGCGCAGGTGCTCGTGATCTTCAACGCGGGCCAGGCCGCCGCGCGGGTGATGCTGCCGGCCGGCGGCTTGCGCGAGGTCGTCTTTGGCGCGCCGTCAGACCTGACGCTCGGCGATAAGGAGACTCAACTCACCGCGCCGGCACGGTCTGGCGTGGTGTTGATGTGAAGGTGTGGTTCATCCATCTCGTAGGGGCGCAGGCTG
>CAZDUN010000006.1:0-3633 GCA_964508615.1 uncultured Pelolinea sp.
CGCGCGTCTGCAGGTAATCCAGCGCGCAGTTGCGCATGTGTTCCTGCTTTTTAAGGTTCACGGATTCTTCCGGATAACCGAAAGCGCGCGTGCGGCGCGTCTTGACCTCGCAGAACAGCAGCGTGCCGCCCTCTTTAGCCAGCAGGTCGATCTCGCCGTAGGCGGTGCGCACGTTGCTTTCCAGCACTTGCACGCCCTGCGTCTCCAGATAGCGGCGCGCTTCCTGCTCGCCCCAGCTGCCCAATAAGCGGTTATGGCTGTTCTTCTTCTGTCCGTCCATGATTACTAGTCATTATATTATGGCTGCGTCAGGACACCCTCCCCAAATTCCTTTTGTCAGGAATTTGGGGAGGGCCGGAGTGGGGTCCTGCCGGGATTCCTCACCCGCTGCGTGGGTTTCGGAATGACAGCACCTCAGTGAGTCATTCTGACCAAGCGCTTGTTATAAGCTTGTCGAAGAAAAGCGATGGATAGGATCTCGGCTTGATGGTCGAGCACCGAAATTTACGCGTATGAGAATCTCATCTGGATTGCCGAGATGCTTCGCTACCGCTCAGCATGACAAATCCAGCCCGATGAATTCCTCCACACATCAATCTGGTCCCAAATAACGCGGAAGCGGGCTTCCTCTCCTTGAGGAGAGGGTCAGGAGTGAGGTGGTTTTTATTCCCGCGCCGAAGCGAGGGATAGGATCTCGGCCTAATTGGTCGAGCGATGCAATTTCCGCGTAGGTCACCCATTCATGGGTGACAATGCCGCTGGAGAATCTCATCTGGATTGCCGAGATGCTTCGCTGCCGCTCAGCATGACAAGTGATTACCAATCTGAGAGACCGTCCCTCTCTTATTTTTCATCTTGAACATCTCCCTTTTCAATGTCATCCTGAGCACCGTAGGTGCGAAGGATCCCGGCCGGACGTCCCTTGTCATCCCAAGCCATTTCATTGTTCATCAATGTTAATAATAGATGAACGAGGGCGACACTCTCCCCGCCTATAGCGCGCCAATTTGACATCTATAAAATCCCTGCTAAACTTGAAAAACATCACTTCTGAGAAAACATCCCATGCCATCCGCCCAAATCCTTGCCATCGGAACCGAACTATTGCTCGGCGTCATCACCGACACCAACACCGCTTTCATCGCCCGCACCCTCAACCAATATGGCGTGGACATCTTCAAGACCGGCACCATCGGCGACAACCAAACCCGCATCGCGGAAGAAATCCGCTCGATTATGAAAGAAAGCGACATCCTCATCACCACCGGCGGGCTCGGCCCCACCGTGGACGACCCCACCCGCCAGGCCGTGGCGTTGGCCTTCAACGTCAAACTGGATTTCCAGCCCGAGCTGTGGGAGCAGATTCAGGCGCGCTTCCGGGCTTACGGGCGCGCGCCCTCCGAGAACAACCAGCGCCAGGCCTACCTGCCGCGCGGCGCGCAGGCCATCGAAAACCCGGTCGGCACCGCGCCGGCCTTCGCTTTCTGGCAAGGCGGCAAGGTGGTCGTCAGCCTGCCGGGTGTGCCCTCTGAAATGAAAACCCTGCTGCTGGATAAAGTTATTCCCCTCTTGCGTGAAAAATTCAACCTGGCCGGCATCACGCTCTCGCGCACGCTGCGCTCAGCCGGCATGGGCGAATCCAACGTGGATGAGCTGGTATCCGACCTGGAAAAACTCAGCAATCCCACCGTCGGGCTGGCCGCCCATCCCGGGCAGGTGGACATCCGCATCACCGCCAAGGCCGACAGCCGCGCCGAAGCCGAGGCGCTCATCCGCCCGGTCGAGGAGCAGGTGCGCGCGCTGCTGGGCTGCAAGATCTACGGCGCGGATGAGGACAGCCTGCCGGAGGTCGTGGCGCGGTTGTCAGGCGAGCGCGGCCTGAAATTGACTGTCTTCTACAATCCTTCCCTGGATGAAATCGTCAAGTCACTGGTTGAACTGCCCTTTATTCAATCCGCGCAAGCCATCGAACCCACTCAGTCAGTTTCATTGTACAATGATGCTAATGACCAAGTCGTGCTGGTCCTTTCCGCCGATGAACGCGTCAGCCAGCGGGTGCTGGAGATGAGCATGCGGCTGGGAGAAATGACGTTTCAGGAAACACGCAGTTTCGGCGGGCATCCCGCCCTGTACCCCCTGTGGGCAAAAAATTATATCCTCAACTTTATCAGGGAATCCATTCTATCAATAGGTGACTCATGCAAAAAGTAGATCTGATCCTTAAAAACGCCATCGTCCTGACCATGGATAAGGAATTGAACCAGTACACGCCCGGCGCGCTGGCCGTGGCCGGTGATTCCATCGCGGCGGTCGGCTTTGAAAAGGATATCCTCGCGGCCTATTCCGCCGGCGAGGTCAAGGACTGCGGCGGCAAGGTGCTCATGCCCGGCCTGGTCAACACCCACACCCACATCCCCATGACCATGCTGCGCGGCCTGGCGGATGACCTGCGCCTGGATGTTTGGCTGATGGGCTACATGATGCCGGTCGAACGCGAGTTCGTCTCCCCCGAGTTCGTCGCCCTGGGTACCAAAATCGGCTGCGTGGAATCCATCCGCACCGGTATCACCTGCATGAACGACATGTATTACTTCGAAGATACCATCGCCCGCACCATCGCCGGGATCGGCCTGCGGGCGGTCTGCTCGCAATCGGTGATGAAATTCCCCACCCCCGACGCGCGCTCGTATGAAGAAGCGCTGGAAAAGATGCGCGCCTTCGCCCAGGAATTCAAGGATCATCCCCTGATCATCCCCTCGGTCGCCCCGCACGCGCCCTATACCTGCCCGCCCGAAATCCTCAAAGCCTGCACGCAGCTGGCGCTGGAATTCGATATTCCGCTGCACATCCACATCGCCGAAACCAAGGAAGAGCTGGAGAACATGCGCCGCGAGAACGGCATGCCGGTGGTGCCTTACACCAAGAAACAGGGCGTTTTTGAAGCCAAAACCATCGCCGCCCACTGCGTGCATATCGACGAAGGCGAGATTCGCACACTGCAGCACGCGCGCGTGGGTGTGGCACACAACCCCTCCTCCAACATGAAGTTGGCCTCCGGCATCGCGCCGGTCAAGGCCATGCTCGATCTCGGCCTGAAGGTCGGTATCGGCACCGACGGCACCGCCTCCAACAATGACCTGGACTTCTTTGAAGAAATGCGCCTGGCCACTTTCCTGGCCAAAGGTTCCAGCGGCGATCCCACTGCCGTGCCGGCCTCCCAAACACTCCTAATGGCTACGCGCATGGGAGCAGAAGCCATGCATATCGACCACCTGACCGGCTCTTTGGAAGCCGGCAAGCGCGCCGATATGATCCTGTTCGACCTGGCCACCATCCATAACTCCCCGCGCTTCACGCATGACCCGCAAGGCGTGTATTCACAGATCGTATACGCCGGCAAGGCCACCGATGTGACCGATATGCTGGTCAACGGCAAGTGGATCATGCGCGAGCATGTGATCGACTGTATCGACGAGCAGGCCCTGATGCAGGAAAGCCAGGCCATCGCCGCCCAGATCGACAAGTTCATCACCAAACGTGAAAAATCGATCCTGTCCAAGCTGATCGCCATCGGCGGCGCCAGCCAGTAATAATCCTTCAATGTGCAGAACACGGACCCAAACCTGTAACCCC
>CAZDUN010000006.1:3643-9464 GCA_964508615.1 uncultured Pelolinea sp.
CATTTGAAGTTAAACCAGGCCAAGACGCCCAAAAAAAAAAATTAAAAAACAAAAATGTAAAAAAGTTACAGTTCAAGCAGATAGCCAAAGGGGGCGCCAGCCAGGAAGAATCCTTCGAAGTGCAGATCAAGGTCGCCATCCAGGATCCCCGCCCGATCGTGGAAAAACTGGATGAGGGCGTGCTGATGATCATCCGCTCGCGCCATTATCACGAATACGATACTTACTTCGATTTCGAGGATAAGGCCGAAGGACGCCTGCGTTACCGCGAGGATCACTTCATCGAGAAGGATGGCGTCATCTCGCAGGTGCGCTCGCGCCTGACCCTCGTGGGTGTTGCGCCCGAACGTCATTACCCGCACGCCATCATCCTCTCGCGCAGCCGCTTCATCGCGCCCGCCGATCAGAGCCTGCGCTTCTACCGCGAGTATTTCAAACCGATGTCTGAGGTGGAAGTCGAAAAGGACCGCCTGCGCTACCTGGTGGAATTCAAAGGCGAAGAGTTCTTCATCAACATCGACGAGATTAAAAAACCGGCTTTGGGCTGCTTCCTGGAGATCAAAGCCCGCACCTGGAGCGAAAAGGACGCCGAGGAGAAATCCGCGTTGATCACCGACCTGCTCGAGCTGCTGGGTGCCTCCGCCGGCAAAACGACCGACAAGGATTACATCGAGATCGTGGAAGAAAACTGATCGCCATGGCTGCCGGGTTGAAAACGCCCTTGCGAGTTCTGTTCCTGGCCTCCGAGGCCGAGCCGTTTTACAAAGTCGGCGGGTTGGGCGATTACGCCGGCTCCCTGCCGGCTGCCCTGCAAGCCGTCGCTCAAAATGAGAACCTGCCGCTGGATATACGCGTTGCGCTGCCTTTCCATCAGACCATCGCCGTGGATGCCAGCGGTTTTAAGCAGGCCGCGCGGCTGAGCGTCTCCAAGCGCCGGGGTAGCGCCAAGGGCACCGCTTACCTGCACCTACACAACAGCATCCCACACTACTTCATCCGCCGCTCCGGCAAAGCCGGCGGTTTCGAACGCATTTACAGCCCCAATCCCCTGCAGGACGCGCGCAAATATATCTTCTTCTCGCTGGCCAGCCTGCGCCTGGTTGAGACGCTCGCCTGGCAGCCGCATATCCTGCATGCCAACGACTGGCATTCCGCCATAGCGGTTTACCAACTCAAGCATCGCCTGCGTTCGCAGCCATTTTTTAAAGACACCCACTCGCTGCTGGTGGTGCACAATCTGCCCTACATGGGCGGCGGCACGGAAGACGTGCTGAATGAATTCGGCTTGCCCCCAGTGGACGCGCCCGGCCTGCCGGCCTGGGGCCGGCATTTCCCGCTCACTATGGGTCTGTCCGCCGCCGATCAGATCGCCACCGTCTCACCGGCTTATGCCAGCGAATTGCAGAGCGAAGAATTCGGCAGCGGCCTGGTGGATTTTTTCCATCTGAATGAGAACCACACCAGCGGAATCCTGAACGGCATTGACACACAGACCTGGGATCCGCGCACGGATGTCTGCTTGTTCGCCAATTACTCGGTGGACTCCCTGGATGAAAAAGCATTAAACAAGAAGAGATTATTGGACTCCCTGGGATTGACCTTCGACCCTTCCAAACCCCTGCTGGTGGCCATCACGCGCCTCGACATCCAAAAAGGGGTGGACCTGATCCTGTCCGCCCTGCCCGCAATCCAGGAGCAGGATTGGAACCTGCTGCTGCTGGGCTCCGGCAGCCCGGAATACGAGCGCGCCTTCCAGGAACTGCAAGCGGCTTTCCCGCAGCGCGTGCGCGTTTTCCTGGAATTCAACGGCAAGCTGGCGCACCAGTTTTACGCCGCCGGGGATCTGCTGCTGATGCCCTCGCGCTACGAACCCTGCGGCCTTTCGCAGATGATTGCCATGCGCTACGGCTGCCTGCCGCTGGCACGCGCCGTGGGCGGACTGCGGGATACCGTCACGGTTGAACCAGCATCCCAACGCACTGGGTACCTTTTCAAGGATGCCAACGCCGAATCGTTCAGCCAGGTCTTGCGCCGGGCATTGCGCGATTTTCAGGATCAAGCGGGCTGGCGCCAGGCGCAGCGGCGCGCCATGCAGATGGACTTTTCCTGGGAGGTCTCAGCCAGGCAGTATTTGGATCTTTACCGGGAGTTATCGAACCGGAAAATTTAGCAATCAAGGATGGGAAACATGCAATTCAAACGCTCCAGTGGAATTCTGATGCACGTCAGCAGCCTGCCCGGAAAATACGGCATCGGCGACCTGGGAAAAGAAGCTTACCGTTGGGTGAATTTCCTCGAGAAAACCGGCACCGCCCTGTGGCAGGTGCTGCCGCTCAACCCGACCGGTTACGGCGATTCGCCTTACCAGGGGCTTTCAGCCTTCGCCGGCAACCCGCTCTTCATCGATCTTGAAAACCTGAAAACGCTGGGGTTGTTGAAAGCCGCTGATTTCGCCTCCCCGCCCGCCTTCCCGCTGCGCAAGGTGGCTTTCGATAAGGTCAGGCGCTGGAAGCGCCGGGTGCTCGAACTGGCTTATGCGAATTTTAAAAAGAGTAAAAGCGCAGAGTTACTTAAAGAATTCGAGCAATTCAAACAAGATAGCACCTATTGGCTGGAGGATTTTGCCCTCTTCATGGCGCTGCGCGAACAGTACAGGCTGGTCAGTTGGCGCGACTGGCCGGATGCCTTCCGCCTGCGTGAGCCCCAGACACTGCTGGCTTTCGAGGAGGAGCATGCGCGTGAGATCGAAATGCAGGCATTCTTCCAGTTTCTGTTCTTCCGCCAGTGGTACGCGCTCAAGCGCTACGCCAATGAACGCGGCGTTCAGATCGTGGGCGACATCCCCATCTTCATGGGTTTCGATAGCGCCGACGTATGGGCTTTCCCGCATCTGTTCATGCTGGATGCCGACCGCCGCCCAACCTTTGTGGCCGGTGTGCCGCCGGATTTCTTCTCCAAAACCGGGCAGTTGTGGGGCAACCCGCTGTATGAGTGGGAGGAACACCGCAAGGAAGCTTACGCCTGGTGGATCAAGCGCGTGGCTGCCACGCTGAAAACCGTGGATATCATCCGCCTGGATCACTTCCGCGGATTCGCCGGTTACTACAAGATTCCCGCCTGGTCCAAGACTGCTGAGGTGGGTGAATGGGTGGATGGTCCGCGCAGCGATCTGTTCGACGCCATCCAGGCCAGCCTGGGCGAGCTGCCCTTCATCGCCGAAGACCTGGGCGTGATCACGCCCGACGTGATCGCGCTGCGCGAACGCTACCGCCTGCCCGGCATGCGCATTTTCCAGTTCGCCTTTTGGGAAAACGCCGACCACGAGTTCCTGCCGCACACCTACCCGGTTGATTGCGTGGCTTACACCGGCACGCACGACAACGATACTGCCCGCTCCTGGTTCCAGCACGCGCCGGGACACGAGCAGCGCTTCAGCCTGAGCTATCTGGGCCATCCGCCGGCCGCTTCAATCGCGCATGCCATGATGCGTGCGGTATGGAGCTCGGTGGCGGTTTTCGCCCTGGCGCCCATGCAGGATCTGCTCGAACTGGGCGGCTACGCGCGCATGAACCTGCCCGCCACCACCTCCGGCAACTGGCTGTGGCGCATGCGCCCGGACGCCATTAGCCAGGAACTGACCAACTGGATCAAGGAGTTGAATATCGTTTACAACCGGGTGTCCGCCAAACAGGATTGGAAAGCCGGCAAATATTTCAAAGGTTGATTTCCGCAGCCTCGTCCGCGCCGCGCGGTTTGGTAGCCTGGTAAATCCCGAAGATGATCACAGCCGAGCCCAGCACTTCCAACAGGGCCGGCTGTTCATTTAAGAAAATCAGCGCCAACAAAGCCGAACCGACCGGTTCGCCCAGCAGCGCCAGCGATACATAAGCTGCCGGCAGCTTGCCCAGCGCCCAATTCAACAAGGAGTGGCCTATCACCTGCGGGATGAGCGCCAGCAGCGCCAGCCAGATCAGATTTTCACCACTGACCCGCGCCAGCGGCTGGCGGGTCGCCAGGGAAATGACCAACAAAGTAACAGCTGCCGCGCTGTACGCCAGGAAGCTGTAGCTTTGATTGGAAAGGTTCTTGCGGATCGTCCGCCCGCAGATCATGTAACCGCTGGCGCACCAGGCACCCACCAGCGCCAGGTAATTCCCCAGGGATGCGCGGCTGGTCGCAGTCTGCCCCAATCCGCATTGAATCCCAGTTGGCGTAATGACGCAGGCGCCGTTTAGCGAGACCAGCAGAATGCCCAGCACAGCGATCGCCAGGCCGGCCATGAAGGCTTTGGGGAATTTTTCTTTCAGCAGCAGCGGCGAGAGCAGCGTCACCCAGATGGGGGAAGTCGTTACCAGCACGGTCGAGGAGACCACGTTGGTGTATTCCAGTGAAGTGATCCAGGCAGCGAAATGCAGCCCCAGCAGGATGCCGGATCCGGCCAGCAGCAGCAGGTTCCTCCCATGTACAACCTGCCTTTCCCGTATAACATTTTTCATCGAAAAGGGCATCAAGAACAGGGCAGCCAACGTGAGCCGGTAGGTGGCGATCACCAGCGAGGGCAGTTCTGCCTGCGCCTTGCGGATGAAGATGGCCGCCGTGGAAACTGCCAGGATGGCCGACACCAGCGCGAGCAGTGCCGTGTTTTTATTAACGAATTGATAGAGTTGGCTTTTTTTCATTGACACAGGTTAGACCGGCTTATAGAATGAGAGTATTGAAATCGAAATAATAAAACAGGAGATTAAAATGGCTTTTCAATTACCTGATTTACCCTATGATTATAATGCGCTGGAACCCTACCTCGACGCGCAAACCATGGAATTGCACCATGCCAAGCACCACGCCACCTATACCGCCAAGCTCAACGCGGCTTTGGAGAAATATCCGCAATTCTATGATATGGATATCGTGGATATCCTGAAAGATCTTTCCAAGATGCCGGAAGATGTACGCGGCGCGGTGCGCAACCACGGCGGCGGTTACTATCACCATAACCTGTGGTGGTTGCAATTCAACCCCGGCAAGGGCGGCGCGCCCGCCGGCAGCCTGGGCAAGGCTATCGCTGAAACCTTTGGCGGATTCGATGCTTTCAAAGAAAAACTGAACGCAGCCGCGCTCGGTGTGTTCGGCAGCGGCTGGGCCTGGCTGAACAAGGACGCGGGCGGCAAGCTGGTGATCAGCGCCACCCCCAACCAGGATTCGCCCGTCTCGCAGGGTCTGACGCCCCTGCTGGGGATCGATGTGTGGGAACACGCCTATTACCTGAAATACCAGAACCGCCGCAACGAATTCGTGGAGGCTTTCTGGAATGTAGTTGATTGGGACATGGTCGCCAAACGCTTCTAAAGTCGCAGCGCGGCTTTCCACCTTTGCCCAGTAGTTTTGGGTAAAGCCGGCCTATCAGAATCTTATCATTGCGAGACTTGCGCCCGTCCTCAGCGAAGCGTAGGGCAGCAGGTCGTGGCAATCTCAAACTTGATTAGGTAGCTTGATCTGGTTGTAGTGCGAATTTCCACCTGTGCCCAGTAGTTTTCGGTATACCCGCCGTTTGAACTATGGAGACGTCTTTGGTAGGGCGGGTTTCCAAACCCGCCGGTTGGATTAATTCGACCGCCTGGGTAGGGCAGGTTTCTACCTGTGCCCAGTAGTTTTTGGTACACCCACCGTTTGAATTATGGCGGCGGCTTTAGAAAGCCGCCCTACTTGTCGAAGCCTCCGCTGACCGACCGCCTGCTCTCACTTGTAGCCCACGCATTCATGCGTGGGAAATGTTTCGGCATAATTAGACATATAAAAAATAATGTAGCGGCTTCAGTAAGCC
>CAZDUN010000006.1:9474-20326 GCA_964508615.1 uncultured Pelolinea sp.
GCCGCTCGCTTTCGTAAGAAAAACGAGCGATCCCTGAGCTTGTCGAAGGGTCGCTCGTCCATCAACTTTATTGAGAAATCCTGCCAAACCATTGTCATCCTGAGGGAGCATCGCGACCGAAAGAACTCGGCCTGCGCATTCATGCGTGGGAAATATTTCGGCATAATTAGACACATACAAAAATAATGTGGCGGCTTTACTCAAAAATGCTGAGTACAGGTGGAAAGCCGCTCGCTTTCGTAAGAAAAAACGAGCGATCCCTGAGCCAGTCGAAGGGTCGCTCGTCCATCAACGCAATAAAAACAATACACTCACCAGCCTACACAAAAAATCTATACAAGCGAGAAGCATAGATAATTCATGATGTTATTAATTTATCTGAACACGAAATTATTGTTGCTTTTTTCTATTAGTTATCACTTACAAGCCGCCGCCAGGTGCTCCTCGTAAGTTTGCGAAAACACGTGCCGCCCGGAGCCATCGCAAGCCGCCCGGAAGTACAGGTATGGCGTATCCGCCGCGTTGGCCACTGCCATCAGGGCGGTCATACCCGGATTGCAGATCGGCGCCGGCGGCAGGCCGCTATTGAGGTAAGTGTTATAGGGCGAGTTGACCTGCAGGTCGCTCTCGCTCAACGGGTTTTTCCACCAACCCCCCGAAGCCTCGTCATACCCCAGCGCGTACTGCACGGTCGGGTCGCTCTGCAGCGGCATGCCGGCCGCCAGCCGCTTCAGAAAGACACCCGCGATGGTCGGCCCTTCATCCGCCGCCACCATTTCCTTTTGCACCATGGAAGCCAGGATCAGGCTTTCGTAAATATTCAAACCTTTTGCTTCAACCAAATCGGCGAATTCCTCCGGCAGCGCACCGGCGAAGTGTCCGCTCAACGCGGCGGCTAGGTCCTGCGCGCTGGCGCTGCGTAAGATCTGGTACTCATCCGGGTAAAGAAAGCCCTCCAGGCTGGCAGCCCCGGCCGCCTGCGCGAATGGGTATGTGCTGCGCGGCGCGCGCACTTCCGCCAGGAATTCCTCCGGCGTAATGTCCAGCCCGGACTGCGGCAGCAGCGCTGCAATCTCCTCCGCGCGCCAGCCGGGAAGGAAGCTGAAGGCCACATCTTCGGGGTTGCTGTCCACGATGTGGTTGGCGATTTCCACGCTGCTCATGGCCGGGCTGAGCGCGTAGATGCCCGCCTGGATGCGCTTATCGTTGCCTGAATAAATCAACAGCTCCGTCAGGGCGCTGTGCGAATGGATCAAGCCCTGCTGGTAAAGGTTATAAGCCACCTGGCTGGCGCTTTCACCTAATTGGATTTGGAAAAGCACTTGCGTACCCTGCGCGTCCACCGGTGCCAGCAGATTTTTACGGTTGGCCTCCAGGCTGATGGCATACAGCACGTTCCAACCCCGGGTCAGGCACGCCAAAATCGCGCGCCGCTTTCTGCGGGATCAGGATAACCGCCGCGTAATAAGCCGTTGCCATCACCAGCAAGACGAAAAGCAAAAAAGCGATCAGCAGCAGATGTTCTTTTTTATCTCTTTTCATGGTTCACATCCAGATAATTTTGCAAAAAGATGACCGCCGCGATCGGGTCGAAATGCCCACGGCGTTTATTCCTCGGCAATCCCATTTCCAGGCGCGAACGGCGCGCCGCTTGCGTGCTGTGCGCCTCGTCCCAGGTTTCCACTTTCAATGCGCTTGCTTCTTGAATGGCCTGCGCCAGGCGCGCCGCGCTGCGGCCCGCGGGGGTCAGGTTGTTCTCCGCGTCGTAGGTCACCCCCACCAGGATCATGCCAGCGCCTTTCTCTTCAGCCGTGCGGATGATCGCCGCGGCGTCCACCGCGCGCGAGCTGTGTTCAATCACGCTCAACGGGCCGGCGATGGTGCGCGTCGGGTCGCTGAGCGCCAGGCCGATGCGTTTGGCGCCCCAATCCACTGCCAGGATGCGGTGAGGTGTGGTTTCATTCATGCGGCATTTGCATTATACATGATACGCTGACCAATCATTAATAAATTCTACATTTTTTATCCGATATAATACGTTCAAGATATGCTTGCGAGGTGCGCATGAAAAAGATGATTCCCCTGCTGACGATCCTGTTGACGGTCATCTCCTGCACGATCAGCTTCCCTTCTTCTTCCTCCTTTGACCGTGATGTGGAAACCGGCGTGGGCGTGGCTTTCACCCAAACCGCGCTGGCGGCTGCCCAACCCGGCCCGAGCGCCACGCTCACCCCAACGGATGAACCGCAAACCACCCCCACCGCCACGCAAACCCCGCCCGCCGATGACCCCAAGGAAACCCTGGGCGACCCGGACTGGAGCGACGACCTTTCTTCTGATAAAAATTGGAGCCTGGATGCAGTGAATGAGGGCATCGGGGAAGATGTCTTTTCGCATGCCAGTGGCAAGCTCATCGCCAGCAACACATTTAATTTCACCTGGCTGTTGACCTACTTGCACTTCCGGGACGCTTACCTGGAGGCGAAGTTCGAGGTTGAAACGTGCAGCAAAAATGACCAGTACGGCCTGATGGTGCGCGCCAAGGATTATGTTGACGGGATCGCTTACTTCTACATGGTTACCTGCGATGGGCATTACAACCTGCGCAGCACGACCGCCAGCGGCACAGTCCAGCTGCTGGATTCGCCTGCCTCGGATGCCATTAACAGCGGATCGAACCAGACCAACACGCTGGGTATCTGGCTGGATGGCTCCACCATCCGCCTGTACGCCAACAACCAGTTCCTGCAAGAAGTCAAGGATGCCAGCATCGACGCCGACGGTCATTTCGGCCTGTTCATCAATTCCGCCCAGACCCCCGATTTCACCATCCGCATGGATGAGATCGCCTACTGGTTGATCGATTGATGATTATTGATAATAAATAGGAAAGGTGGCCTTTCATGAACCAGGCAATTGACCCTGCCGAGATCACACCCGAAGCGCTTTACCTCTCTCGCCGGCGCTTTATAAAGGATAGCGCCCGTTTGGCCGCCGCGGCTTTTCTCCTGGGCGCTTGCCGGCTGAAGGACGCATCGGAAAGCAACGCCAGCCCCGCTGAAGCGGATCCGCCGCCAACCGCCGGCGGCTCTGCCGACGAATTGGGCGATGTCCTGACCTCCTACCAGGATATCACTGCTTACACCAATTATTACGAGTTTTCAACTGACAAGAGCGCGCCGACCAAGCTGGCGCAGGATTTCGTCACCTCGCCCTGGACAGTCGAGGTGGGCGGGCTGGTCAATCAGCCGCGCGCCTTTGGGATTGAGGAAATCAAAACCCTCTTCGACCAGGAGGAACGCATCTACCGCATGCGCTGTGTGGAGGCCTGGTCGATGGTCATTCCGTGGATCGGCTTTCCCCTGCAGAAACTTTTGGATCTGGTCCAACCGGCCGCTGATGCCCGTTACGTGCGCTTTGAAACCCTGTACGACCCTGGGCAGATGCCCGGCCAGAAAAGCCCGTATTTCCCGTTTCCCTATGTGGAAGGGCTGCGCCTGGACGAAGCCATGCACGACTTGACCCTGCTGTCCACCGGTTTGTACGGCCGTGAGCTCACCCCGCAGAACGGCGCGCCCATCCGCCTGGTGGTGCCCTGGAAATATGGCTTTAAATCCATCAAGAGCATCGTGCGCATCGACCTAGTAGCAGAGATGCCCACTTCTCTCTGGATGGCCGCCGGCCCGACGGAGTATGGCTTTTACGCCAACGTAAACCCGGATGTGCCGCACCCGCGCTGGTCGCAGGCCAACGAACGCCGCATCGGCGAATCTGGGCGGCGCGACACGCTCCCCTTCAACGGTTACGAGGACGAGGTCGCCTCGTTGTACCAGGGCATGGATCTGACGGTAAACTTTTAACATGAAACCCTCGCGCGGCCAATGGATCACCAGCCTGTTCTGTCTGCTGCCACTCTCGGCCGCCTTATTCGCCTTTTTGTTCGGTTCGTTGAGCGCCAATCCCATCCAGGATCTCACCCTGCGCAGCGGCCAGTTCGCCATGCTGCTCCTGCTGCTCTCGTTGGCTTGCACGCCCCTGAAAAACCTGCTGGGTTTGACGTTCTTGCTGCCGGTGCGCAAGACGCTCGGTTTGTTTGCTTTCCTCTATGCCGCCCTGCATTTCTTGATCTTCGCCGGCCTGGATTTCGAATTCAATCCCGTCTGGATCGTGGACGAGCTGCGCCAAAAGCCCTTCCTGCGTATCGGCCTGGCTGCCCTTTTGCTCTTACTGCCCCTGGCGCTGACTTCATTCAGAAAGCTGCAAGCGAAAATGGCGGGCGGCTGGCGCCGCCTGCACCGCCTGGTTTATCCCATCACCGCCCTGGCCATCTGGCATATTTACCTGGCTGCCAAGGGCGATTTCCTGCTCCCCCTGATTTACACGTTCTTTTTTATTGTTTTCATGCTGTTGAGAATTCCGCCATTGAGTAAAATATCTATAAGCGGCAGGCCTGACTGGCTGCGTAAATTGAACCGCGCGCTGCTGCAATAGAAGATACGCAATGGCCCTGACCTATACCGACACGCAAAAATCACTCATCGCTTCCCCGCTTGAAACCAGCATTTTCCTGGAAGGTGCGTCCGGCTGCGGGAAAACCAGCGCCGCGTTGGGGCGCATGGAAAAGCTGCTGCAAACCGTACCCGGCCATCAAATCCTGGTGCTGGTGCCGCAGCGCAGCCTGGGAAAACCCTATCAAAAGTATTTCGAGCACCATCCCGGGTATCGCGGCAGCCTGCCTTCCATCCTGACGTTGGGTGGTCTGGCACGCCGCATGCTCAGCTTGTTTTGGCCGCTGGCGGCTCTGCCGGCCGGTTTCGCCGATCCACGCCGCCCGCCCGTCTTTCTTTCGCTGGAAACCGCCCAATACTGCATGGCGAAGATCGTGGACCCCAAACTAGAAAAGGGTTTTTTCGATGCCGTTACCATTGACCGCAACCGCATCTACAGCCAGGTCATCGATAACCTCAATAAGGCTGCCGTGGTGCGCTTTCCGCTGGAAGAGATCGCCGCCCGCCTGAAATCCGATCTCAACCTCGACCCCGCGCTGGCGCCCGCCCTGGAGCACGCCCAGACCTGCGCGCTGGAATTCCGCGATTATTGCCTGCAGCATAACCTGCTGGATTATTCCCTCCAAATCGAGGTTTTTCTGCGGCATGTCTGGCCGCTGCCGCTCTGCCGCGATTATTTCCAGGTGTATTTCCCGCACGTTATTTTCGATAACATAGAGGAAGACGTGCCGGCGGCGCACGACCTGGTGCGCGATTGGCTGCCCAATACCAAATCCACGCTGCTGATCCTGGATCGACAGGGCGGCTACCGCACTTTCCTGGGCGCCGATCCCGAGAGCGCGCTGGCTCTGCAGCCGCTCTGCCGGCAGCACATTACTTTCGCTGAAAGCCTTCAGCCTGCGGGTGAAGTTTCCGCTTTCCAGTCTGCCCTGGGGGACTGCATCCGCCGCAAGCCGGCCTCCCAATTATCGACCGATTTCAGCACTGTCCTGGAAGTAAAGGATTTCCATTTCTACCCCGAGATGCTGGCGGGCGTAGCCAGCGAGATCAGCCGCTTGATTACCAGCGGCGAAGCCCAGGCCGGCGAGATCGTGGTGCTGGCGCCTTACCTTTCGGATGCGTTGAAATTCTCGCTAACCCAATTATTGGAAGGGCAGCAGGTTCCTTGCTATACCTCGCGCCCCTCGCGTATGTACCTGGATCAACCCGCGGTGCGCTGCATGTTGACCTTCGCCAAGTTGGCGCACCCGCATTGGGAACTGAAAGTGCCGCACTTCGAACTGCGCGACGCGCTCATGCAGGCACTGCCCGGGCTGGATATCATTCGCGCTGATTTGATCGCTCAAACGCTGTATTCACCCGCGGCCGGCTTGAAATCCTTTGATGCCCTCACCAATCCGCACATACAGGAGCGCATCACCTTCGCTTACGGCCAAAAGGTGGAAAAGATGCGGGATTGGCTGGGGGATTATGCCAACCGCGATCCCCTGCCGCTGGATATCTTCCTCAGCTGCCTGTTTGGTGAATTGCTTTCACA
This sequence comes from uncultured Pelolinea sp., assembly GCA_964508615.1. Taxonomy (GTDB): domain Bacteria; phylum Chloroflexota; class Anaerolineae; order Anaerolineales; family Anaerolineaceae; genus Pelolinea. The sequence goes on from CAZDUN010000006.1 coordinate 15,520, forward strand.
AAAAGGGTTCGGCTTGTTCGAAGCCTTCGAAGCCGGCGCGCAGATCGCCCAATTGATTTTCTCGATCAAAGCCTTCCGCCAATTCCTGGCTTCGGTCTTTGGCATGGATGATGTCTCGGCTGGCATGGAATTCATCCGCACGCTGGAAGCCGGCCTGCTGCCGGCGGTTTTCCATTCCAGGGATGAGCCGCCTGAAGATGCCGTGCTGATCGCGCCCGCCCACACCTTCCTGATGGAAAACCGCCAGGTTGCCCATCAATTCTGGCTGGATATCGGCAGCCTGGGCTGGTGGGAACGGCTCAACCAACCGCTCACCAATCCCTACATCCTGCGGCGCGCCTGGAGCCCCGGCCAAACCTGGAGCTACGACCAGGATTTCAACGCCAACCAGCAGCACATGCAGCGCATCGTCGCCGGCCTGCTCAACCGCTGCCACCGGCGCGTGTACGTGTACAGCGTGCAGGTCAACGAACGCGGCGCGGAGCAGCGCGGTCCGCTGCTGCAGGCTTTCCAAACCCTGCGCAAGCGCGCTTTCGCAGCCCAGGGAGGTGGCCGTGTTTAAGGCGCGTCCCGGCCAGCATGAGGTGGTCAATTACCAGGGCGGCAAAATGGGCATCGCCGCCGTGCCGGGTTCCGGCAAGACCCATACCCTTTCCTACCTGGCGGCGCGCCTGGTGGCGAGCCAGGACCTGGCTGAGGATCAGGAAGTGCTGATTGTCACATTGGTCAATTCCGCCGTGGATAACTTCTCCAGCCGTGTGGCCGGATTTTTGCGCGAAATGAACCTGCTGCCAGGCATCGGCTACCGCGTGCGCACCCTGCATGGGCTGGCCTACGACATCATCCGCGAAGAACCCGGCATGGCCGGCCTGGATAACGCTTTTTCCATCGTAGATGAAAGCGCCGCTATTGCGACCCTGAATACGGTGGTGGATAACTGGAAGCGCGCGCATCCCGATTTCATTCGCCAATACACTGACGAGAATCACTCACCCGACCAGCTCGGCAGGCAGTGGAAAGAACTGCTCAGTTCACTAGCCGCCAGCTTTATCAAACAGGCCAAGGATTACGAATTGACGCCCGAGCTGATTCGCGTCAAATTGGACAAGCAAAAAGATGATTTTCCCCTGCTGGAAATGGGCTACAGCATCTACAGCGGCTACCAGCAGGCTTTGAAATACCGCGGCGCGGTGGATTTCGAGGATCTCATCCGCCTGGCATACAAGGTGCTGAAGAATAATCCCGATTACCTGGCCAGGCTACGCCGCCGCTGGCCGGTTATTCTGGAAGATGAAGCCCAGGATAGCAGCCTGATCCAGGAGAAACTGCTCAGCCTGTTGTGCGGTGATGGGGGCAATTGGGTGCGCGTGGGCGACCCAAACCAGGCCATCTTCGAAACTTTCACCACCGCTGAACCGCGCCTGTTGCGCGAATTCCTCGCGCGCGCAGACGTAACGCCCTGCGACCTGAAATATTCCGGCCGCTCGGCGCCCAGCCTCATCGCTCTGGCCAATCACCTCAACCGCTGGTCGCAAACCGGGCATCCCGTGCCTGAATTGCGCGGCACGCTCAGCGAACCCTTCATCCATCCCACCCCGCCCGGCGATCCGCAGCCCAACCCGGTGGACACCCCTGACAATATCATCATTTTCAACGAGACCTTGCAGCCGGAGAAAGAACTCACATTGGTGGCCAATAGCGCCAAAAAATGGCTGGCCGAACATCCCCAGGGCACGCTGGCCGTGCTGGTGCCACGCAACGCGCGCGGCGCGGAACTGGTCGAGCAATTAACTGCCCTGAAAGTGCCTTGCCTGGAAATGCTGCGCAGCAGTAAAGCCACGCGCGACGCTGCCCAAATTCTGGCGGATATCCTCGCATTTTACGCCCATCCATCCGCCAAAAAGAACCTGGTAAATGCCGTCCTAGCCGTCGCTGCCGGGCAGTATGGCAAGAAAGCCGCCGCGGAGCATGCCAAAGAAATCCGCAGGATTGTGAACGAATTCGATCAGCCGGAAGAATGGTTCTCCTCTCCGCCGGCTTTGCACTCAAAACCCAACGCTGAACCCGGGCTGCCTGCGACCGCTCAACTCTTCGAGGGCGCGCTTGCCTGCTTGAACCGTTGGCAGCAGGCTGTGCTGCTGCCGATCGATCAGTTCGTGATGACTGTCGCCATGCACTTGTTCAGCGAACCAGCTGACCTGGCGCTGGCTTACAAGCTGGCGCTGCTGCTGGGTTCCGCCGCCAACCTCAACCCGGGTTGGCACCTGCCGGAATTCTGCCATGAATTGGAGGAAATCGCCGGCAACCGTTTCCGCTTATATGGCTTTTCCGATGAGGATGTCGGTTTTGACCCGGATAATCACAAAGGCGAAGCGGTGATTTCCACCGTGCATAAAGCCAAGGGCCTGGAGTGGGATCGCGTTTACCTGCTTTCGGTCAACAATTACGACTTTCCTTCCGCGCAGAATGGCGATAGTTATATGTCAGAAAAGTGGTTCGTGCGCGGCCGCCTAAACCTGGAAGCGGAGCTGATCGCCCAGCTTAAAGCGCTGGCTCGCGATGATGCCATCGGGCTGCGCCTGCCGGAAGGCCAGGCCACCTTGGAGGCGCGCCTGGATTATGCCGCCGAGCGCCTGCGCCTGCTGTACGTCGGCATCACGCGCGCCCGCCGTGAATTGGTGATCACCTATAATTCCGGCCAGCGCGGGGACTGCCGCGCAGCCCTGCCGTTGGCAGCGTTAAGAGAACATCTGGAGCAAGAAAATGCCGATCGATGAACGTTTCGTTTTCAGCGCCAACAATTTGCAGGATTACCTGGACTGCCCGCGCCGTTTCGAACTGAAATACCTGCTGCGGCAGAGCTGGCCGGCTGAGGAAAGCGAGCCGGTGCTGGAATTCGAGCGCCGCGTGCAGTTGGGCAGCCAATTCCATCAACTGGTCGCCCGCTATCTGCACGGTGTCCCGCGCGAAGCGCTGCTGGCTTCCATCCCCGATCCCGACCTGGAAAGTTGGTTCCGCCATTTTCTCGCTTACTATGACAACCTGAAATTTGAGCGCATCTTCCCCGAATTCACCTTGCGCCAGTCGCTGGGCGGCAGACCGCTGGTGGCGGTCTTCGACCTGCTCGGCCTGACCGCCGCAGGTGAGTTATGCATCCTGGACTGGAAAACCAGCGGCAAGATCCCGCGTAAAGAAGCGCTGGCCGAACGCGTCCAAACCATCCTCTATCCTTTCATTGCCCTGGAAGCTGCGCCGTCTTTCCTGCCTGGGATCACCCTGCAGGCGGGGCAGGAGCGCATGACCTACGTGTACGTCCATCAAGCCAGCGATAATCAACATGCCTTTGATTATTCAACCAAAACGCATGCATACAATCAGCGCTTTCTGGAAAGTCTGCTTGTTGAGATCACCGCCAAATCACCCGGAACATTCGAATGCACCTCTGAAAAAAGGCGCTGCAAATTTTGCGTGTATCGCTCGCTATGCGAGCGCGGCGTGGCCGCCGGCAACCTGGCCGAAATGGATAGCGCGGAGGATCTGCAAAGCATGTTGGCGAACCTCGATTTTGACGTGCAGGATGAGATCGCTTTTTAGGATGCATACATGAAATGGCTTGATCCGCAATCTTTGACTGCGTCAACCGAGATCAGCGAAGCCTTCGGCAGCGGCATCCTGCTGGCGGAACAGTTGGCCAAGCGCGGGTTTTCAGCTGTCGCGGAGGCGCAGGCTTATCTCGATCCGCAGCAGTACACGCCTGCCTCGCCCTTCGAGTTTCAGGATATGGGAAAAGCCGTGGAGCGTATCCAGGCCGCTATCGCCAGGCAGGAAACCATCGGCATCTGGGGCGATTTCGACGTGGACGGCCAAACCTCCACAGCCGTCCTCCTGGATGGGCTGCGCCAGGTGGGCGCGCAAGTCCGCTACCACATCCCCAATCGCGCACGTGAATCGCATGGCATCCGCCCCGAATTCCTGGGCGAGTTCATCCGTCAGGGCATCGGATTGCTGGTTACCTGCGATACCGGCATCTCCGAACTGGATGCGCTGCAGCTAGCCGCCGGTCAGGGTCTGGACGTGATCCTGACCGATCACCATTCCCCGCCCGCGCAGCTTCCGCCCGCGCTGGCGGTCATCAACCCGCGCCTGCTGCCGCCCGGCCACCCCATGGGCAGCCTGGCCGGCGTGGGCACCGCCTACCAGCTCATCCGCGCCTTGTATGAAAGCCGCGGCCAGGCTGCCGCGGCCAGCCAATACCTCGACCTGGTCGCCTTGGGCACAGTTGCGGACCGCGTGGAACTCAGCCATGAAAACCGCTATTACACCCAATTGGGTTTGCGCCAAATGGCCGCCGGCTTGCGCCCAGCGCTGGCTGCCCTGCTGGAATGCGCGGATTACCGCGGCAGCGCGCTTTCCGAGAGCTTGATCGAATACACGCTCGCCCCGCGCCTGAATGCCGGTGGACGGTTGGATGATGCCGGCAGTAACGTGGAATTCCTGATCTCGCGCGATGCGGCTTTCCTCACCCGCATTGCCGGCCAATTGGAGGACCTGAACAATCAGCGCAAGCTGGCAGCCGAGGGCGTTTATCAATCCGCGCGCCACCTGTTGGAAAGCGAACCTGCCTTGAATCAGTATGCCGCGCTGGTGCTGGCCAAAAGCGGTTGGGAGAAAGGCGTGGTCGGCCTGGCCGCCAGCCGCCTAGTGGAAGAATATAACAAACCGGTGATCCTGCTGAACATCGAGGGCAACACCGCCGCCGGCTCGGTACGTTCGGTGGAAGGTGTCGATATTATCGCCGCCATCCGCG
>CAZDUN010000006.1:20336-29123 GCA_964508615.1 uncultured Pelolinea sp.
CGGAGGGCATCCTATGGCAGCCGGCCTTTCGTTAGATCTTGACAATCTGCCAGCCTTCCGCAACTCTCTTTCGCGGGCTGTCCAGAGCGCCTCGCTCGGTTTGCCCAAAGAAAAACAACTGCAGGTGGATGCGCTGCTGCCGCTCTCCAACCTAAATCCCGCCCTGGCGGATGAGATCGGGCGCCTGGCGCCTTTCGGCAGCGGTAATCCCCCGCCGGTGTTGGTCACGCGCGGCCTTGAAGTGGAGAAGCAGACCGCGCTAGGCAAAAACGACCTGCACCTCAAACTGAACGTGCGCGATGAGGCTGGTGAAACGCGCGAAGTGCTGTGGTGGAACGCAAATGACCGACGCCACCTGCAGGGCAGGATCGACCTGGCTTACTACTTACGGCTGGGCAGTTATAAAGGGCAAACGACAATTCACCTGGAGTACCTGGATGCCCGTGAAGCGCAAGTCGAGCGTATCGAGCTCGCGCTGCCGCTGTTTACCGCCGATTTCCAGGATTACCGCCTGCACCCGCAGGCCGCGCGCATCGCCGCTGAACTCTCCGAAGAGTCCGGCGCGCTCCTATGGGGTGAAGGCTTCTCGCAGAAACCCGCTCTGCCGCTCCTCTCCCGCGCGCAGCTGCGCCGCTGTCATACCCTGGCAATCCTGACCCCTCCACCGGACTTTGCGCTGCTGCAAAACGCGCTGAAGCAGGCCAGCCCCAAACGCGTGCTATTTTTCCGCCTGGATGCTCCCGATGACCGCCTGGATGGATTCCTGGCGAAACTGTCCGGATTGATAAAATACGCTCTCAACCATTATGATGGAAAAGCGGCCCTGCCGGAGTTGGCCGCCGCGCTCGGGCAGACCGATGAAACAGTCCGTTTGGGTTTGCAGTGGTGGCAGGCGCGTGGCGAAGTGATGCTGGAGACGCAAGACAATATCCATTTTCAAATTGCCAAAAGCACCAGCCCCATATCCACCGAGGATGGCAGACTGGTTGAATTGACCAGCGCGATCAATCAGCAGTTGGCGGAAACCGCTTCTTTTCGTTCATATTACTTGCGCGCTGATCCGCTCTTCCTGCTGCGCAAAACCTGATGCTTTAATTCTTACCATTTTTGTCATATTCATTTGGTATAATGCCGCACATGAGTGAAAAGTTCAGCCGCAGGGATTTCATGAAAACGATGGGGGTTGGTCTGGCTGCCCTGGCGCTGCCACGAAAAGGGGATGTGCAGGATTTCGCAGCGCAAAACCTGATGAAACTGGGTCGCGTCACGCGCGAATCCATCAGCGTGTATGCTGAACCCAGCGACAAGAGCAGCATCCTTTTCCAGCGCTTTCAGGATGACATCCTCAATATCTACCGAACAGTCGTATCTGAAGACGGCCCGGCGTACAACCCATACTGGCACCGCGTGTGGGGCGGCTATGTGCACAGCGCCTTCGTGCAGGACGTGCGTAACCAGTTGAATCCCGTCCAGAACACGTTTCCCGAATCCGGCCAGTTGATGGAATTGACGGTGCCCCTCTCCCAATCCTACCGCCTGCGCAGCGGGGGTGAGTGGGAAGCGTTTTACAAGCTGTATTACAGTTCCACTCATTGGATCTTTAGCCTGACCGAAGGTCCGGACGGCCAGCCCTGGTATGAAATTCGCGATGGCTTGATGACCCTTTCATATTACGTCCCCGCCACCCACCTGCGGCCGGTCAGCGCGGAGGAACTTTCCCCGCTCAGCCCGCAGGTGACAGCCCGCGACAAGCGTATTGAGCTTTCCATCGACACTCAGATCTTGCGCGCCTATGAGGGCGATACCCTGGTAAAGGAAAGCATGGTTTCCACCGGCCTGCCCAGCTCCTCGCTCGACCCGGCCGCCCTTCCCACCGATACGCCCAAAGGCGACCACATTGTGCGCAGCAAGAATCCCTCCGTGCACATGGGTGATGGTACACTGCGCTCGGATGCCGAGGCCTATGAACTACCCGGCGTGCCCTGGGTTTCTTATTTCGAGATCAACGGCTATGCCCTGCACGGCACCTATTGGCATAATAATTTCGGTATCGTGATGAGCCACGGCTGCGTGAACATGCGCTCGCAAGACGCCAAGTGGATCTATCGCTGGTCCACCCCCGCTCCTCAAGAAGCGGTCCATAACGTCTATCACACCCCCGTGTTGATCACCTGACGCTATCCCTGAATGAATTGCAGAAATACCTGGTTGCCCAGCATTTTGCCTTTTTGCGTAAGGCGGTAGCGATCACCTTCGTCCTGCTGGATTCTTTCCAGCAACCCCGTTTTAATCAATCCTGAAATTTCTTTTTCATAAATACTCATGAGCTTCCTGCCGAAGCGCGCCCGGAAATCCTTTTCGGAAATGCCCTCCTCAACCAGGCGCAATCCCATCAGCATAAATTCCTGGATTTCATCGCTCTCGTCCAACTGGATAATCTCTACCGCTGCGGGCGCCTGGTCCACCTTCCCGCCATCGGCCGCATCCAGCCTGCCAATATAATCCTCAATCGCGGGTGCATTCGCCCAACGCCGCTGGCTCAAATAACTATGCGCACCAGCGCCAAATCCCAGGTAGGGCTGGTCATGCCAGTATTGTAGGTTGTGCCGGCAGCGCAAGGTTTCGCCTGCCGCCCAATTGGAGATTTCATATTGGCTGAGACCTTTGGCAGGCAAATACCCCATCACCCACTCGTACATGTCCGCGGCGGCCTCTTCATCAATGGGTGGCACCTGACCCGTGCGTAGCATGCGTTCCAGCGGCGTGCCCTCCTCGACCGTCAGCGAATAAACCGAAAGATGCTGCGGTTCGAGCGCCAAGGCAGTCTCGATCGATTCCTGAAAGGTCTTCAGCATTTGCCCGGGAATGCCAAAAATCAGATCCAGGCTGAGGTTGTCAAAACCGGCTGCGCGGGCCTCGGCCACGCTTTTACTGACGTCTTTCAGCGTATGCCGCCTGCCCAATATTTTCAGCTCCTCCAGCCTGGTGCTCTGCATGCCCATGCTCAGGCGGTTGATGCCCATGCCGCGTAGTTTCCGCAGGTAAGCAGTTGTCAATCGCAGGGGGTTGGCCTCCGTGGTGATCTCGGGATCAGTCGCCAGGTGATACCTCGCCCAAATTTCATTGATGATTTTTTCAAATTGGACTGGGGTCATGAGGGTGGGCGTACCTCCGCCAAAGTAGATCGTATGTACGTTGACCTCCCCTGGCATTTGATCGGCGAAAAAAACGATCTCCTTTTGGAGGGCTTCGATGTATGCATCCAGGTAACCGCTCATTCTGGCATATGTGTTAAAATCGCAATAATTACACCGGCTTCTGCAGAACGGGATGTGGATGTAAAGGCTGAGGTTTTTCGTTTCGGACATGCCTTAATCATACCTTTTATCCATAGTACTGCCCCAAAATGCAGCTCGAAAATGCAAATGGTATAATGATTCGGCTTTGAATACATAGGAAAAACTTCCGATGATGAATTCCAATAATAAATCGTCATTCATGCTGTGCCCGACCTGCGGCACCAAACTGCCGGAGAACGCCACGCGCTGTCTGGTATGCGGCCGTACGTTCACAGCCAAAAGCGCTGCCCGGGAATCCAAGGCGGTGCGCTCACAGCGCCTGCCGGAATTGACCCTCAGCCTGCCGCTTGCGCTGGGATTACTGCTGGTCATCCTGGCAGTCGGCGGCGGGTTGATCTTTTTGATCCTGCGCGGCACGGGGCAGGTCGCCCCGCCGGAAGCTACCGCCACGGCTAGCCCCTCGCCCACTTTCGAGCAAAGCCCCACCCCGACCAGCACCAACACGCCCGAACCCACTTATACCCCGCTTCCGCCGGTTGAATATGTGATCAAGGAAAACGACAGCTGTCTTTCCATCGCTTATTACTATGACGTTACCATGAAAAGCATCACCGACCTGAACAATCTCGACGCGGATTGTGCTTTCCTGAGTGTTGGACAGACATTGCTCATCCCGCAGCCCACACCCACCGCTTCACCGGTCGCAACCACCACGTTGAGCGTCAGCGAGGCGACCGAACAGGCTTGCGAGAAAATTCCCTACACCGTTGGCGCGGATGATACCCTGAGTTACATCGCTGATCTTTACAATATCTCCGTGGATACCATCAAGCAGTACAACGGGCTGACTTCCAATAATATTTATGAAGGCCAAAGACTGACGCTGCCCTCCTGCATGCGTGAACCTACTGCCGGACCCACCCCCACCGCCACCAATCCCCCGCCTTACGCGGCCGCCAACTTGCTGCTGCCGGCGGATGGCGCGGTTTTCACCGGTTCCAACGACACAGTCACGCTTCAGTGGGCGGCCATTCCCGGCATGCTGGAAGGCGAAGCCTACGCGGTCAGCATCGAAGACCTGACGCAAGGCCAGGGCAAGAAATTGGTGGATTACGCCACCGACACCAAGTACACCGTACCGGTCAGCTTCCGCCCGGCCGAGAGCAGCCCGCACGTCATTCGCTGGTGGGTGCAGCCGGTGCGCCAATCCGGCACGAGCGAAAGCGGCGATACTATCTGGGTGCCGGCCGGTTCAGCCAGCTCGCCGCGCGTCTTCTCCTGGTCCGGCATCGGCGCCGTCGCCACCCAGGCGCCCTAAATTAATAAGCAAGTAGGTCAGCCATTCATGCCTGACAACTTTTCTGAATCATTGGCGGCTTTCCATCTGCACTCAGCAGTTTTGAGTAAAGACGTCAAATACTTTTTGTCATCCTGAAGGAGCGAAGCGACTGATCGCGCAGCATTCCCTCGGGGAAAGGATCTCGGCCCAAGTAACAAGAAGCATCGCCTATTCTCGGCCTGCCATCCGAGATTCTTCGCCCTTCGGGCTTAGAATGACCGATCAAGCAGTAAGGATGAGTTCTTTTCTCGAAAGATCAATCCCCTTCGCTCTCCAGCAAACGCGTCGCGCTGATGGCGGCCGCCGCGCCCATCCCGGCCGAGGTGATTACTTGCCGGAAGAACGGATCACAAACCTCACCGGCCGCGAACACGCCCGGGATGCTGGTGCGCATGCGCTGGTCGGCAATGATGTAGCCCTTGTCATCCAGCTCCAATTGGTTCTGGAACATGCGCGTGTTGGGGCTGTGCCCGATGAAAATAAAGATGCCATCCGCAGGGATCTCCGTCTGGCTGTTATCCTGGACTTTTTTCAGCAGCAGGCTCTTGACGCCCATATCGCCGCGGATTTCCTCCACCAGTGAGTTCCAGATGAAGCGGATTTTCGGATTGGCTTTGGCGCGCTTTTGCAGGATCGCTCCCGCGCGCAGTTCATCCCTTCGATGGATGATCGTTACGGTTTTGGCGTAACGCGTCAGGAAAATGGCTTCTTCCAGCGCGCTGTCGCCGCCGCCCACCACTGCCACGTCTTTTTCCTTAAAAAACCAACCGTCGCAGGTGGCGCAGTAAGAAACGCCCTTGCCCCTGAATTCCGTTTCCCCTGGCACGTTCAGTTTATTAGGGCTGGCGCCGGTGCAGATGATCAACGCTTTAGCTTGATATTCCTTCTCATATGTCTTCACTGTGAAAGGCCGGCTGGAAAGGTCCACGTCCGTGGCGGCCTCATAAGCCAGCCGCGCGCCGAAACGTTCGGCATTCTTTTGGAACAGATCGGCCAGTTCCGCGCCGCCCACTCCCTCCGGAAAGCCGGGATAGTTTTCAATACGGTCGGTCAGGGCTGCCTGTCCGCCGATCTCCATGCCGGTCAACAGCAGCGGATTCAGGTCAGCGCGCGCGGCATACAGCGCCGCCGCCAGTCCGGCCGGTCCGGTGCCCAGAATGAGAATGTTTTCAACTTGTTTTTCGTTTTCTGCTGCCATGGCTCACCTTGTCTGATTATTTTTTCATGCATGAGTATATCAAGAATCCCCCAGGAAATTCTCAACACTGTATCAAAACAGGATTTGATTTTCATTAACCCGCTTATTCGCAACGATTACCTGTTGCGCCGGTTATATATAATGATATTAAACAGGAATGAAAGTAAATATGGAAAACCCATTCGATTTTACGGATAAGATCGCCCTGGTCACCGGCTCCGGGCGCGGCATCGGCCGCGCGGTCGCCCGCCGGTTGGCCGAGCTGGGTGCGGATTTGGTGATTAATTACGTACATAACCAGGAACCGGCTGAAGAGATCGCTGCCGAAATCCGCGCGCTCGGCCGCCAGGCGCTGGTGGTGCGCGCCAACGTCGGCAAGCAGGAAGGGCTGCAAGCGCTCTTCGGCCAGGCCGCCGAACATTTCGGCCGGCTGGATTTCTTCATCTCCAACGCCGCCTCCGGTTTCAACCGCCCCGCCCTGCAGCAGAAAGAATCCGGCTGGGATCACACCATGAATGTCAACGCACGCGGCTTTTTATTCGCCGCCCAGTTGGCGGTGCCATTGATGCAGCCTTCCGGCGGCGGCAAGATCGTGGCCGTCACCAGCCCGGGCGCCGAGCGGGTCATGCCGGATTACGTAGCCGTGGGCGCCAGCAAAGCCGCCCTGAACGCGCTGGTGCGTTACCTGGCGGTTGAATTGGCGCCACAGCATATCAACGTGAACGCTGTTTCCCCCGGCATCGTCGAGACGGACGCATTGCAGCATTTCTCGTTCATGCAGGATAAGCAGGTCATCCCGCGCGCAATCGCCAACACGCCCGCTGGCCGCTTGGTTACCCCCGCGGATATTGCCGATGCGGTGGCATTTCTGTGCAGCCCGCTGGCGGAAATGATCTGCGGCCAGGTGTTGGTGATTGATGGTGGTTACACGCTGCCCGTCGCGCGCTGATCACTCCCCGCTGGTCAGGATAACGCGCGCCGGCGCCCCGTCCGTGCCAATCAATTTGAGCGGCAAACAATACATATCGTAAACTCCGGGCGGTACTTCACGCAAATCCAGGCTCTCCAGGATCGCCGTGCCCGCTTCCAGCAGGATGCGGTGCGGCTCGAACAGATCCTCCCTTGGGGAGATCGTCAGCCCGTCAATGCCCGCCAGCCATATCCCCTGCCGGGTCAGCCATTCCGCCGCGCCCGAATCCAGGCCGGTGTAATCTGCCGACCATGGGTAGGGCGTCTCATTCAGCAGTTGTGAATTCCTGGTCTTGAACAACACCCGCTGTATTCCTTTCGCCATCCCGTACTGCGCGAGCACTGTGCTGGTGATGCGCCTGATCTCATCCGGGATGAGAAGCACTTGCGCTTCTCCGATTAGTCGTTCCAGTGCAAACTGGTCCGCACCGGCACCTTCCGCCAGCACGTGGGAGGGCGCGTCCAGGTGCGTGCCGGTGTGCGCGCCCATCTCGAACCAGCTCACGTTGTAATCTTCGCCATCCGCGATGCGCGAGGTATGGCCGATGCTCACCTTTTTATCCCCCTCCCAGACCGGTGTTTGGGCGCATAATGGCAGGGTAATATCAAATATCTTCATTTGTTTTCCTGCCATAATTATAGATAGTTCGTGAGAGCTTTTCTACATATAATATCGGACATCTGAAAAAGAATGTTGGAGTGTCTATGCGTAAAGTTGCCGTGATCGGGATTGGCGCAACCAAAATTGACGAGCATTGGGATAAGTCGCTGCGCGAGCTGGCGGGCGACGCCCTGCTCTCAGCCTTGGCCGAAGCCGGGTTGGATCACCTGGATGCGCTTTATGTAGGCAACATGATGTCCTCAACCGCCAATCGCCAGCAGCACCTGGGAGCGTATATCGCTGATTGGATCGGTGCGCGCGGCGCGGAAGCCATGCGCCTGGAATCAGCCTGCAGTTCAGGTTCAGCCGCTTTCCGCGCCGGGCTGATGGCGGTCGCATCCGGCGAGGTCGATATCGCCGCAGTGGTGGGCGTGGAAAAAATGACTGATTCCCCCGGCAGCGAGATCACCGCCAGCCTGGCCACTGCCGCAGACGCGGATTGGGAAGTCAGCCAGGGGGTCTCTTTTGTCGCCCTTAACGCGCTCATCATGCAGCGCTACCTGCATGAATACGGCTGGGGGCATTCCGATTTCGCCAATTTTTCAATCAACGCCCACCAGAACGCCATGCACAATCCCAACGCGCGCTTCCACATGCTCCTGACGCCTGAGAAATACGAAGCGGCTGGCATGATTTGCGATCCGATCAACCTGATGGACGCTTCTCCGATCGGTGATGGCGCGGCCGCGGTCATCCTGGTGCCGGCGGAAAAACTGGCTGTCAGCGGGGTTTTACCGATGGTCAGCGTAGCCGGCTCGGGCGCGGCCAGCGATCACATCGCCATCCACTCGCGCAAGGATCCGCTTTGGCTGAGCGCCGCGGAAAAATCCGCCAAAGACGCCTACAACCAGGCAGGTATCTCGCCTGATGAAATCGATTTCTTTGAATATCACGACGCTTTCACCATCATGGCGGCTTTATCGTTGGAGGCCTGCGGCTTTTCCGAGCGGGGGCAGGCGCCCCGCCTGGCGCTGGATAACGCCATCGGATTAAAAGGCCGCATCCCGGTGGCCACCCTGGGTGGATTGAAAGCGCGCGGCCATCCGGTCGGCGCCACCGGTATGTATCAAATCGTTGAAGCGGTTCAGCAGCTGCGCGGCCAGGCTGGCGCCAGCCAAGTGCAGGGTGCCCGCTACGGCATGACGCAGAACATCGGCGGCAGCGGCTCCAATATCATCACGCATATTTTCACCAATGTCAGCTGACCGCATCCTCTCGCTATCAAAGCTGGAGCAATACCGCGAGCGCGCCTACCGCTACCCCTTACGCCTGCGGGTCAGGACCATCGAACAAGCCATCGCGTATGCCAATGAACGCGGTT
>CAZDUN010000007.1:0-6075 GCA_964508615.1 uncultured Pelolinea sp.
CCCCCATACTCCGTCACGTCGAGGACGAGCTCTATAACCACACAAACCCCCGGGAAAAAGAAGCCTGTTGCCCGGGGGGGAAATGAAAAGCCAATAGCTTTTAGCGTATTGGCATCACCAAACAGGTCGGCGCGATCCGATCCATAGGGATAATAGGAGTCATCATACGAAGATGGGTTGATGCCAATTGCCAAAAACTCGAATTCCTCCGAATCGGTTTGGCGCATGCTATAACCGGAATCACCCAGCCCGGCAGCATTGGCAGCCAGCCATTCGGTACTCAGCAGATCATCCGCAATCACATCGCAGCCGCCCGCCAGCGCCTGATCGATGCCGCCAGATGGGATGAATTTAAAAGTAACGTAATCGTATTTCGGCAAACCCTCTCCGGCGCGGAAATACAATTCATTCTTCTTCAAGCGCATATGGCTGCCTGCCGCCCATTCATCCAGGATATAAGGCCCCCAGCCCAGCGGGCTGCGGGCGGCATCTTCCGACTCCAGTAAATCAGCCGCGCCGGCCTCACCCCAAACATGCTGTGGCAGCGGCATCCAGAAATAATCCTGAAAATCAACCGGTAGCAGACCGGGTTTACCCACCCACTGCAGGCTGGATTCATCCAGGGCGCTGTAACTGGCTGTGCGGTTCACGAAGGTTTTATCGTTGGGAGTATCGGCGCTGAAAGCGAGATTGAAACTGTAAACGGAATCCGCCGCGGTCAGCGGCTGGCCATCCGACCAGGTGATGCCCGAACGCAAGCGGTACGTGGCGGCAACCTGATCCATTTGCAGCTCGGAAACGCCATCCCAGGCGACCGCGCAGGCAGACGACGTGCAACCGCTGGGAAAAACTTGCGTACCGGTCTGCAGCGTCACCAGCTGCCCGTAAATATTAATGACCTGATCGCCCATGCGCACAGCCACCGGCGTGAGGACAGCACTGCCATCACTATAACCCGGCAGGGATTGCAAGATCACAGGCTGCGCGCTGCCATCAATTTCTTCAACCGGACTCTCATAGATCAGAGCGATAACGTTTCGAGCCGATTGCGAAGTGAGCGCGTAGGGATACAGCGAATCAGGTTCAGCGCTCGTGCAAATCGTCAATTCTGTGGGGGGGATCGGCGTTGGCGTGGGGGGAAGCGGCGTGGCGGTAGGCTCAAGCAGCCCCGCCACCTGGCAGGATGCAAGCAGCAGAACCAGTGTTGTTGAGATAATTATTAAGCGCTTTGAACAGGTCATGAAATCTCCATTGCGAATTTTGCGAATTATAAGCGATTATGAAAGCCTAAAAATCCCCGCTCCTCAAACGCACGTATGAATCATAGCGAGCCGGATGAATTTTCCCCTCCTCAACTGCTTTTTTTACCGCGCAGCCAGGTTCCATGATATGGCTGCAATTATTGAACTGGCATTCCGCCACCAGGCTGCGCAGCTCAGGAAAATACCCGTCCAATTCCTCCGGTTCGGTATCCCATAGCGACAGCGAACGCAGCCCCGGCATATCCGCCACAAAACCGCCATCTTCCAATTTGAATAATTGACGCACAACCGTGGTATGGCGCCCTTTACCGGAGGATCCTTTCAGCTCCCCGATCTGTATGCCCAAACCCGGCTGGATGGCATTCAGCAGGCTGGATTTTCCCACGCCGGAAGGGCCGGAAAACGCGCTGATTTTTCCACAGAGCATCTGCTTGAGCCGATCGATGTTGATCTTTTCCCTGGCAGAAGTGAAAATGGTCTCATACCCCAGCTCCGGGTAAACTCCGAAAAGTTCACGGGCTTTCTGTTCGCCGATCAGGTCAACCTTATTGGCGACGACCACGGCGGGTATTTTTTGTTTCTCGGCAATCACCAGAAAGCGATCCAACATGCGCAGGCTGGGCTGCGGCTCAGCGCAAGCGAATACCAAAAATACTGCGTCCGGGTTTGCGATCAGAATCTGCTTGTGCTCACCGCGCGCGGAAGGAGCCAAACGAAAAAATTCCTTCTCCCGCGGCAAAACCTCTTCGATCATTCCGGTATTCTCCGATTGTGGGGAAATAAAGACCCGGTCGCCGATGGCGATCAGGTCTTCGTTGAGTTTCCTTTTTTTAATTATGCCGCGTAGTTTGCAGGTGATCTCCTCGCCTGAACCAGTAGAAACTGTATAAAAACCTGCCTGCTGGCGGATGACCAACCCTTGCATCAATGCGGCGCTCATCCGGCTGGCGGCGTGGGGGTGGATTGCCGCTCGCTGCCTTCTTCGCCGGCGGTGGGGGTCAGCGTGAATTCGAGCGTGGGCGTCTTGGTCACATTGAATTTCACTTCCCAGGAGAACAACTTCTTGGGGGCTCCTAGATAGTAGGTCTCCAGCACGCGCCGGAAAATGGGAGCGGCGACCTCGGAACCTTCGCCGCCGTTCTCAACGATCACCGTGACGGCAATATCCGGCAGATCCTCGCGGTCCTCATCTGTGTAACCGGTGAACCAGGCGTGCGAATCTCCCATCGGGTTCTCCGCCGTACCAGTTTTTCCAAATACCGGAATCGAAAAATCTCCCAGTGCTTCGTGCGCTGTTCCACTTTTCGAGCTGACCACGCCGCGCATGGCGGTTTGGATGGCTGCCAGCGTTTCGGCTGAGACCGGCAGAGTGCCATTGGATTCAGGCGCTAATGTGAACATATCCACGCCGCCAGAATTGGTGATGCGCTCGATGATTTGCGGGCGGTAGAGCGTGCCGCCGTTGGCAATCGCGGCGGTAAAGCGCACGATTTGCAGCGGGGTTACCAGCATCTCACCCTGACCGATACCCTGCTGCACCGCGTCGCCGTCCGTGGCAGGATCGACGATCTTGCCGGTATCTTCAGCCACCTGCTCGATGCCGGTGGCGCTACCCAAGCCAAATCCGCGCGCCATATCGGATAAGAAGGTCGCACCTTTTTGGCGGAAAAGATCCAGACCGATATGGTAGAACCAGGGATTGCAGGAACGCACAAGCCCCTGCGACAGGGATAAAGTGCCACTGGGTTCAAGGCCTTTATCCACGGTCCAGTCCTTGAATTTTTCACCTTCCAGTTCCTCGAAATAAGAACCGCAGTAATAGGTGGTATCAGGGGTGTAGAGATCGCTTTCCAGCGCGGCGGCCATGCCGATGATCTTAAAAACCGAGCCGGGCGGGTAGGTGCCCTGGGTTACGCGGTTGAGCAAGCGTTGATCGCCGTCATCCAGCAGGTCATTCAACAACGCGGCTGAATTAGTATTGTTAGGATCAAAGAGGTTAGTATCCAGGCTGGGCGAAGAGGCCATGGCCAGGATGCGCCCGGTATCCACTTCCATCACCACGATGGCGCCCTTGAAACCCAGCAGCGCGTTTTGCGCCTGGATCTGCAGCTCTTTATCGATGGTGGTGGTGATATTCTGCGCCAGGCGGGAATCGGCCTGGTTCAGTTTGGAGATGACCTGGTCATTGGCATCCACCACATAAAGGTTGGCAGCCGGTTTGCCGGCCAGCGCTTCTTCAGCATACTTTTCCAACCCGGCCATGCCAACTGATTCGGTACCCAGATAGCCTTTGGATTTGTATTCCTCCACCTGGTCGGTGGGAATGGCCATGACGTAGCCAATGGCCTGCGCCGCGATCCCGCCATTGTAATAATAGCGGGTGGTGTAATCGCTCAACTGCAAACCACCCAGGCTGACCAGCGTATCCCAATTCTCCTGCACTTCCGCATCGGAAGCCTCGCCGGCAGCGACATACCAGTCAGTCAGGCGCAGGTCGTCATAGGAAGCCTGAATGGATTCAACCGTCCGACCGGTCAGTTTTGAAAGGGTACTCAGCAACTGGTCTTCACTGCCCTCCTCGATCTGGTTGGGAATGATCGCCAGCGACCAGGCTGTAGCCTGTTCGACGATCGGGCTGCCATTGCGGTCCAAGATCGAACCGCGTTTATTGTTAAGCACCTCCAATGAGAGGCGGCTGCCCCCGGCAAGTTCAGGCATGATCAAACCCGAGTCCCAGTTCAATTTCCAGGCACCGTTTTCCCATACAAAAGGCATGCTGATATCCCTTTCAAAAGATCCGAACAGGGCTGTGTTGTAAACGGCGCGGATGGCGGCCGCGGCAGTCTGCGGGTTGAGGGTTGTGGAAAGCAGCTCAGTGCTGACGGATTGCATGGTCGCGCTGGAAGCCATTTCAGTATAATACGCAGAAAAATCATCCTGGCTGATCGCCTGGCGGGAAGCTTCAGAAAGAAGGCCATACATCGCGCTGTAATCCTGGGCTTCCCAAGCGTCCAGGAAAGCCTGGGCGGCAGCATCCACTTCGGGCACCGAGGTGATCTGAGCCTGCGGGGTGGGCAATTCACTGGCGCTTTCCTGGCCGCAAGCGGTTAGGAATAGCGAAAAGATCAAGATTGCGAATAATCCTTTTTTCATCATGCGAAAAGCCTCATTTCAATTTCTTCTCTATATATATTATCCGATATCCTCGCCGGACATCACGCGATTGGTAATCGGGCATTGGTATTTTAAATTCTTTTGGCAAACCGCGGCCATATCACAGCTCTCATAACCCGGCAGTTTTCGCAAAGTTCTTTCCAGGTGGCAAAGCGGCATGCCCATCACGCTGGCAAAGCAGCCGGCAAAACCAACCACGGGGTCGAAACCGGAATTTTGGATGGCATAACCGCCGGCTTTATCGAATGGATCACCGCTGGATATATACGCTTCGATTTCCTGACGCGCGTATGGCCGCATGCGTACATTGGATGCGCACACATCCTGCAGGATATCAGGTCTGCCCAGCATGCGCACGGATAAGGCAGTGATCACCTGGTGCGTTCGGTTTCTTAATAATTCTAACATCTCAAAAGCAGCGCGCGCATCCACGGGTTTGCCCAGAATAACCCCATCCCGGACGACAATCGTATCCGCGGCCACAATGATATCGCCTGCTTGCGCGTTTTGAATCTCAGCCATTGCTTTTTCCCATGCCAGCCGGCGCACATAATCGCGCGGTTTCTCACCGGGGTGGATGGATTCATTGATATTGGATGGCGCGGTGCGGAATGGCCTGCCAAGCCAGGTGAACATATGACGCCGCCTGGGTGAGTTGGATGCCAACCAAAAGTTGTAACCAGACATAGCGAATTGATTTTAACACAGGCTGCCAGGCATGTTTTCCGCCGGCGCTTACATTATATTTATCGGATGGCGATATATTTTATATGGTTCAAATATATTATACAAACCCAAATAAGAAAGGAGGTGAAGAAGAATGGAACCCAATCCCAAAATAGGTGAGACACATTATGTTGTATGAAAGGATATTATGGAAAAGTCAACAAACGTAGCGCCCCTTACTAAGTGTAGAATTAATACATGGATAAATACACCTGTAAGGAATGGTTTATGTATTTCGGGAAGAATATACTTGAAAGTCTTTCTATAGTATGGGGATGGTTGAGTGCTTGGAAGAAAATAGCAGTTTTTATTATGAATGAATTAATTGTATTCCTTATCGAAAATACTTTTTCTTACGCAACATTTTGGCGCGGTTTTTTATATACAATTCTTGTATATTTAGGAATTGCATTGTTCTATGCGATATTTATTCGTCCGTATAAAATAATCTCTGAACAAGAATCAACAATCTTATTATTTAAGGGCAAAGTAAAGAAGGAAAGTTTCATCGAAGCATTAATAATGCAACGAGAAATTGGAGTTGAGTTACGGAATAAAGGGGATAGTATTTTACATGAAAGTCAGATTGAGCCTTGGTGGAATGAACACCTAAAATGGCGTACTGATACAGAAGAACTCATTGCTTTACTCGATAACAATAAGGCACTTCAGTGGAGTACTCTTGGCGACGCTCCCCCAAGTAAAATAAAACATACTCCATTTAATCCTGATGTGTCACACAAACTACAAATGTTCGATGAGTGGTTAGTTAGATTACACAGACTTATTAACGAGTTTTCTTCTTAGGTTTATCCTTTTTCTTCGGAGATTTTATATCCAACAATGCTTTCAGGATTTCCTCAAAGGTCGGCTTCTTATCTTTCTTTCCGCTCATTTATTCATTGTTGCATCC
>CAZDUN010000007.1:6085-26543 GCA_964508615.1 uncultured Pelolinea sp.
CGATTTCAAAGATTCATAAGTTAACCTTTTATCAGCAACCTGCTTTATTGCTACAATTGCACGCTCACTGTTATTTATCTTGCGTTTGTTGTATCTGAACACAAACTCATCCACGTATCTATCCAGATGCTTTGCGCTGACATGATGGAACGTACCATTTGCGCCACGCTTTAGCAGAGAGAACCTGCCCTCTAATGTATTGGTGTAGCAGTTGCCATTCACATATTGCCCGCAACCATGATTAACGGTTTGGTGGCTGGCATACACCTTATCCAATCCCCTATACGATCTAAACTCATCGGTGTGAATGTGCGCTGATGAGTCTACGTGCTTGTAGATTTCTGCTTTTAAAGTGGTGGCAGTCAGCCGTTTCATTGATTTAGCGCGTAGCTTGCCATCCCTTTCAATCAAAGCAACCACAGGAGTTTTACCTTCCGCCCCGCGCCCGCGCTTACCCTTGTGCTTTCCACCCATATAGGTTTCATCTACTTTAACGTTGCCTTTCAGAAGATTAGCCAGCGGTTCTTGTATCATGGCTTCCCTAATTCTATGGCACATGAACCAGGCTGTCTTATAGGTAACTTTCAGCGTGCAGTGTATCTGATGTGCGGACATACATTTCTTACTCGCGCACATTAGATAGATAGTCATAAACCATTAATTCAATGGGATATGTGCACCTTCCATGATAGTGTCGACCGTAACGGTAAATTGCTTGCGGCACTTCTTGCACTTGTATACACCTTCACGGGTAGATGAACCTTCCGCTGGTGTAAATTTTTTAGACAATCGTGTAACCACAATGAGGGCAGACCGCGCCATCCTTACCCCAAAGGATACGTTAAATATATTCGCGTGCCTGGTCGGGTGTGAATTTGCTGATAGCTAAGAAGTCAGCGGTCATTTATATTCCCTCAACATCAAACACTCCCTCACCATAAAAATAAATCGTAAACTCTTTAATTACAGGCTTGATTGCTTTTGATTCAATCTCTCCTAGAAGTTTTATTTCAAGTGGATGTTGGCCTGTTTTAAAGCGACGTTCAGATTTATCTGCTGTGGATAAAACAGCGTAATTTTGATATTTTTCTCCATCTGCAATTAGAAGCGGGGCTGATTTATTAGGTATTAATTCAATTTCTGGTTCGTTATTCTCTGCCCAAAGTAGAGTAAGAAATGGTAAGCTCATATTCTTGAATTTAGCTTGTATTGTGCATTTCTTGATAGTGTAATCACCTCGATTAGTGATTAGCAAACCTATTCTCTGGTGAGCATCATATTTTCCAAAAGAAATATCAGCGGTATACCTCCTTTCGGTCAAATCCTTTATTTCCTCATTGAGTTGTGCAATCTCTTCTACCTTTTCTTTGTATAATTTTAGAGGTATGCAGAAGATTGTATAAAATAACCAGAGAAATAATGCCCCTATAAAATAGGGAATTCCTTTGACAATATCAACTTTACTATTATTTATAGCATCCTCAATAAATTTCACATTTGAAATACCAAGCCCTGATAGCCAAATTAGACCAAATAGAATTACAACATACAATATTACTTGCATAATTTCCCCCTTAAAATTATCAAGCACTTGCTTAAAACTTTCCGAAAACACTTTACACCAATATGGTTTTTCGTCCATACTTTGCCCCTCCCTTGTATGCAATTAATCATAGCACACCTCCCTTGGCGAGGGTTTGGGAGAGGGATAAACGCCATTTTTTTATATTATTCATAGAGAAAGCAGGCCGTGCAAGGGTATAATGCCAGCCAGAGAACCCATATGGAATTTCAATATCCCCGCGATTTTGATGAGATCGAGACTGATGAATGGGACGCGCTATTGTCAAGCAGCAGCACCAACGCGCCTTTTCTGATGCAAGCGTACCTGAAACGCTGGTGGGATTTCAAAGGAGGCGGTGAATGGCCGGACGGTGAATTACTGCTGATCAGCGCCCGCCAGGGCGGCAAACTGGCAGGCATTGCCCCTTTCTTCACAGCAAAGCACAACGGAATCAAGAAAATATTGCTGCTGGGCAGCATTGAGATATCCGATTACCTGGACCTGATCATTGACCCCGGACTGGCCGGCGCGTTCATTAACCAGTTATTCGACAGACTGGCTGAAAAATATCCCGATCTCCATGAGATGCTGCTCTACAACATACCGCAAACCTCGCCGAATTTGGCATTGATGGAAGCCAGCGCCGGGGAGCGTGGATGGAAATTTGCCAGCGAACCTGCCTACCACACACCGGTCATCCACCTGGCCCCCGATTGGGAAACTTACCTGGCGGGCATCGATAAGAAGCAGCGGCATGAAATCCGCCGTAAACTGCGGCGGGCAGAGGAAAGCCCGGAATCGATCGGGTGGTATATCGCTGCGGATAAAGAAAAACTGGCGCAGGAGATCGAGGATTTTTTCAACCTGATGGCGCTTGACGAGAATAAGAAGCAATTCCTGACGCCCTTGATGCGCGAGCAGATGCGCAGCATCATCACCTGGGCTGCTGACAACAACCTGCTGCAGCTTTCTTTTTTCACGGTCGAAGGGAAAAAAGCCGCGGCTTACGTGTGCCTGGATTACGGGGACCGCATTTGGGTTTACAATTCCGGCTTCGACCCGCAATTCAAGGAATTCTCACCGGGCTGGGTGCTGCTGGCATACCTGATCCAGCATGCGATCCTCAACGGCAAAAAAGCTTTTGATTTCATGCGCGGCAATGAAGATTACAAATACCGTTTCGGCGCGGTGGATGAGTTCGTGATGAAAGCGCAAATTTCCCGATAGTCCGTTAGAATTCCGCGTCACCCCAAACGCGCATGATGCGCGAATAAAAGGCAATCATATTCACAAAAGTCTTTTGCGGTATGCGTTCGTTGACGCCGTGCATGCCTTGCTGCTCCTCCATCGTCAGCGCGAAAGGAGAGAATTTAAAGATATTCTTGCAGATCGGCTGGTAATGGCGTGAATCGGTGGCAGCCAGGAACACGAACGGCGCGACCGCAACGTTGTTGAAGATCTGGCGGGTAACCAGTTCCAGCGAGCGGTAAGCAGGCGTATCCAGCGGGGTAACCTGCGAAGCATTCCAACCGCCGTTGGTTTCATCGATGCGCACATCCACGCGCGGGTCATTGAGCACTTTTTTCACGTATGCAACGACCGATTCAGTGGTATCTCCCGGCAGCAGGCGGAAATTCACCTTGGCCTGCACCAAAGCCGGCAGGACGTTATCCTTGATGCCGCCGTTGATCATGGTAGCCGCGTGGGTGGTGCGGATCATGGCGTTCATCTGCGGGGATTTTTCTAGATTTTTGATCAGCAGGCCTTTAAGAAGCCAGGCATTGGCGATCACAAAGCGCAGCATAAACGGCAGCAGGAAACCAGCCTTCTGCAGCGTAGGCAGGAAGTAATCCAGGCGGGCGGGCAGGGGATAGTCATCCAGCAGGGCGATCGCGCGCGCGATGATCCCGACCGCGGTCTGGCGCGGCGGCAGCGAGGAATGGCCAGGTTTGGCGGCTGCGCTCAATTTAAGGGTCATGTAGCCTTTTTCGGCAATGCCGATCAAAGCGTAAGGATCCGGCACACCGGGCAGCGAACCGACCGAGATCAAACCACCTTCATCCAGCAGGGCGGCCAGCTGCACGCCGCGCGATTTCAAATGCTCCATAATCTGCCGGGCGCCATTGAAACCCATGATCTCTTCGTCATGGCCGAAAGCCAGGTAGGTCGTGCGTTTGGGTGAATATCCGCTGCGCAGCAACCCTTCAACGGCTTCCAACAAACCGGCGGCCTGGCTTTTCATATCGATCGCGCCGCGCCCCCAAATATGACCTTCGCGGATCACGCCGCTGAAGGGCTCCACCCTCCAATCCGGCAGGGTGCTCTCCTCGACAGGCACCACGTCCAGGTGGGCGGTGAAAAGCACGGGTAGTAATTTCGGGTCTGAGCCTTTCCAGACATACAACAGGCTGCATAGATTGATGCAAGTTTTTTCCAGTTAGTCGCTTAACAGCGGGTAAGTCTATTCAATCCATTGATGTATTTCCAGGAACGGCTGGGGGTTGAAATCCGCGGCTGATTCAAAGGAAATGCTCTTGATCTGGATCAACTGCGAAAGATGGCTGGAGACGGTTTTCTGGTCGATATCCGCTTTTTCCACCGGCGGGAGCTGGTCGGGAGGTTTGCTGATTTTCACTGTTCTGATCAGCATGAACGCAAAAAGGAATATCAACAAAGCCAGCAGGAAAAACAGGATATTCATGGATAGAAAACCTCCGCGCTTGGGATTGCGCTAATTATATGCGCAAACAAAACAACCGCGCCTTTTCTGCTGGCGCGGTTGTTCTTCGTTTCATTAATGATTATTTATTCAGCATGCTGGTCAGAGCGCCGAGCAGCGTCGATGTCACCAACTCGGTGGATTGCGCGCGGGCGCTCGATTCGCCGGCGAATTGACTGCCGGATACCAGAGCGCCGGTCAAAGCCTCCAGGTCGCTCTTGCCGCTCTGCTTGGCGGCCATGTAGCTCATGCCCGCGTTCAACAAGTCGCTCAAATCCAGGCCTTCGTCCCCGCCCGTGGAAGTTGAAGAAGTAGTTGCACCGGACAAACCACCGATCAAAGAGCCCAACAGGTCGCCCCCGGCTTCCGCCGAAGACCCGGAAGCGCCGGCTGTCGATCCAAGAATGGTGGAAAGCATTGAAACCACACTGCCGGCATCCAGGTCCTTGCCGGTCAGTTGCTTGGCAGCGCTGTTGAGACCCTGCGCGTATTGTTTGGCAGAACCGCTGCTGGATTTTTTACGCAGCAGCTGCGCGGCATATTCCAGTTGATCAGCCGGATCGGCCGATTTTTTCTCTTTCATCGCCTGCGAGATCACATCGAAAATCTCCACCATGTGATCACCATGATCATGATTATAGGTATCCGCTTCATTCAGCGAAGCCTGGCTGCTTTGCACCGCCTTGGAAACCTGTTTGAACAATGATGCCAAATCAATCTGCCCACTTGCCATTTCATTTCTCCTGTTTATGTGTTTTTTAATTTTACATTATTTACCAGATTTTTAAATCCAGGTCTGGTAAAAGGCCAGATTGCCTTCTTTTCCATCCGAATAAAAAGCGTCTACGATGCTGAAGCCCGCGTTTTGGGCCAGGCGCTGTAGTTCAGCTTCATTAAAAATGTGAACATAGCGCAGGGCAGCCCATTGGTTCTTTTCATCCAATCCTGCGCGCCAATCCATCAGAATATCGCCCTGTTCCACTTCCTGGTGAGGGATTTCCACGCTCTCCCAGGGTTTGATGCGGGGCAGCAAGCGCGGGCTATTCTGGAGCTGCCAGACGGAAAGATACAAGCGTTTTCCGGCGGGGAGGATTTTTCGCAATGCGCGCATGAGCTGTTGGCGCTGAACATTCGAGGGGATATGGTGCAGCACGGCGAACATGGAAATCACATCCCAATGCTCTTCAGAAACAGCGTTTGGCCAATCCTCCCGGCGGACATCCACTTCCCGGAACTCCAACCGAAGGTGCTCTCCAGGCTGAAGAGCGGACAGGCGGGCGCGGGCTGCATCCAGCAATTCATGGCTGAAATCGCAACCCAGGTAGCGGCCTGTGTATCCCCATTCCAACAGGGCGATCGGCAGGCTGCCATTCCCGCAGCCGATATCCAGCCAGTTCAACCGGCTGGATTCGTTCTTTAAAAGTCGAACGACACCCGGCTGGACCTGGCCGCGCGTGGCGGAAAAAGATTGCGCGAAATTTTGATAGAATTCCTGATTGATGCGAGCGATTTTCTCAATGACCCAATCTTCCATCAATTTCATTATATCGGTTTCGCACAGCAGAAAGAAGTGAGCAATGGACAGAGATTCCTGGCAAAGCGCACGCCAGTATTCAGAAGAACAACTGCGGATCGCCGGGGTTGTGCTAGAGGAAATCCTCAGCGGCACTCCGGTGATGAAGGCTGTGCGCAGCCACCCGCTCAGCGCCGGCGGCTATGTCGCCAAGCATACGCTGGTGCACCTGTACCGGCAGAATGTCGCGGAGGGATCTTTGGCGGAGAATCCCGAACTACTGGCGCGCATCCGCATGAAACCGATGCGGTCGCTTTCGGGCGTATCCACAGTGACTGTGCTCACCGAACCGCACGACTGCCCGGGAGAATGCCTGTTCTGCCCGGATGACAGCCGTCTGCCCAAGAGTTATCTAAAGGAGGAGCCAGGCGCGGCCAGGGCTTTCCAGAACAATTTCGACCCCTACCTGCAGGTAAGATCGCGCCTGGATTCCTACCTGGCCACCGGCCATCCCATCGACAAGATCGAGCTGCTCATCCTGGGCGGTTCCTGGAGCGCTTACAGCAAAGATTACCGCGAGTGGTTTGTCAAACGCTGCCTGGACGCCATGAACGGCAGTGAGTCCCCTACGCTTGAAGCGGCCCAGTTCACCAATCAATCCGCAGTCAGCCGCAACGTGGGCCTGGTGGTGGAAACGCGCCCGGACATGATCGACGCGCGCGAGATCGCGCACATGCGCTTTCTGGGCGTGACCAAGGTGCAGATGGGCGCGCAGAGTTTCGATGACCAGATCCTCATGCTCAACCGCCGCGGTCATAGCGTACAGGCCACGCTGGAGGCCTGCGCCCTGCTGCGGGCGGCCGGCTTCAAGATCGTGCTGCACTGGATGCCCAACCTGTTGGGCGCCACGCCGGCATCCGACCGGCTGGATTTTCAAAAAATGTGGTCGGGCGGTTACTGCCCGGATGAGATCAAAATTTACCCCACCCAGCTGCTGAAGGAAGCACCGCTCTTCCGTTACTGGCAGGATGGCCGCTACCATCCATATTCAACGCAGGAGCTGATCGACCTGCTCGCGGACATCAAGCCGTCCATCCCGATCTATTGCCGGGTGAATCGCATCATCCGCGACATCCCGGCCAGCTACATCCAGGCCGGCAGCCGGCGCTCCAGCCTGCGCCTGGACGTGAAGCGCGAACTGGAACAACGCGGTCAGCGCTGCCGCTGCATCCGCTGCCGCGAGATTCGTGGAAAAACGGTAGATCTCAAAGAACTGGTTCTGAAAGACGATATTTACCATCCAGCCGACGCGGAAGAGCACTTTCTGCATTATTCCACCAGCGACGATCAGTTAGCCGGGTACCTGCGCCTTTCCATCCCTGCGCCGCAATGCCCGCCTGACCGCGCGCCGCAGCGCGCCAATCTGCAAGCTGCGCTGCCTGAACTGCGCGGGGCAGGGCTGATCCGCGAGGTGCACATTTTCGGCCAATCGCTGGAAGTCGGCAGCGAGCAAGCCGGCGCCGCCCAGCACAGCGGACTGGGCAGCGCGCTGCTCAAGGAGGCGGAAAAAATCGCGCGTTCCAAAGGGCTGAACAAGCTGGCCGTGATCGCCGCCATCGGCACCCGCCTGTACTATGAAGGACGCGGTTTTTCGCAAGAGCATATATATATGACCAAGATCCTGACCTGAAACAAGCAGTCCGCATGCCCTACTGCAACGAGCTTTTCTACCGCATCTACGAAAATGGAGATTCCGCAAAAGGCAAGCTCCCGCTGGTGCTGCTGCACGGCAGCGGCGGCAGCCATATGGCCTGGCCGCTCGAAATCCGGCGCCTGCGCGGGCGGCGCGTGATCGCGCTGGACCTGCCCGGGCACGGCCGCTCGGCCGGCGCAAGCTGCCAGAGCCTGGAGGCGTTAACCGCCTGCTTGAAAGATTTCCTGCTGGCCTGCGGTCTGCGCCGGGTGCTGTTGGCCGGGCATTCACTGGGCGCCATGCTGGCGCTGGAATACGCCTGCGCCAATCCCAAGCACGCGCAGGGTTTGATCCTGCTGGCCTGCGGCAGCCGTTTTGATTTACCGCCAATATTATTCGATGATTTACTGCGCCCCAACCACAACGAGCGCTTTATTGAGCATTTCAACGCGCTGGCTTTCGACCCAGCCTGCGCGCAAACGGAGCGGCGGGCGATCCTGGAACCACTAAAGAAAGTACGCGCCAGCACGCTGCTGCTGGATTTGGGGATTTGCCATGATTACCGGCTTGCATCGAACCTGGATGATGTAAGCTGCCCGGCAGCCATCATCAACGGCGCCAGCGACCGCATCACCACACCCTCCACCGCCCGCCAGTTAGCCAGCGCGCTGCCGCAAGCCGCGCTGAGCATCCTGCCCCAATGCGGCCATATGCTGATATATGAAAAAACCACGCTCATCAACTCGATAATGCGTGATTTCTTTCAGCAGCAAAAGATATAAAAATCCTTACAGGTATTCGCGCAGCTGGCGGGAGCGGCGCGGGTGGCGCAATCGGCGCAGCGCCTTGGTTTCAATTTGGCGGATGCGCTCGCGCGTCAGGCCGAATTTCTTCCCAACTTCTTCCAACGTATAAAAACGCCCGTTTTCCAGGCCGAAACGCAAACGCAGGATGCGCGCCTCGCGAAATGGCAGGCTATCGAGCACTTCATTGATCTTTTCGCTCAACAGCTTGGTGTACACGCTTTGGCTGGGTGTGGGAGTATCCTGGTCTTCGATGAAATTTCCCAGTTCGGATTCATCTTCATCTTCATTGATGGGAGTTTCCAATGAGAGCGGCAGCCAGGAAACGCGGATCATCCATTCCAGCTTTTGCTTGGGGATTTTCAACGATTCCGCCAATTCATCCACGGTCGGTTCGCGCCCCAGCGTCTGTTCGAGCTCATGCGTGCGTTTGTACATCACGCGGATGCGATCCACCATATGCACCGGCACGCGGATGGTGCGGCCCTGGTCGGCGATGGCGCGCGTGATGGTCTGGCGGATCCACCAGGTGGCGTAGGTGGAGAAACGGAAGCCTTTGCGGTAATCATATTTCTCGACTGCTTTCATCAGGCCTAAATTGCCCTCCTGGATCAGGTCCAGGAAAGGAACCCCGCGGCTGTTGTAGCGCTTGGCCACGCTGACCACCAGGCGCGTGTTGGCTTTGATCAGGTGTTCGCGGGCTTGCAAGCCATCCTCGATGGTCTGCTCCAGTTCAGCCCTTTTCTTTTCGGTGCAGGAACCGTTCAACTTAATCAATTTGGCGCGCGCGGCCTTGCCCGCCTCGTAGCGCATGGCCAAATTGACCTCCTGCTCCATATTCAATAATGGAACGCGGGACATTTCGCGCAGGTAAAGGCTGATGGTATCTTCACTGGGAACGCGCTCGAATGCGGCGGAGGGGTCCGGTTCAGCATTGGCGATCAGGCCGCTTTCATCTTCACCGACCAGGATCTCATCATCGGCATACAAGAGTTCCATCCCCTGGCCGTCCAATTGTTCAACGACCTCGTCCACCTGGTTCGGGAATGATCCACTTTGCGGGATGATTTCATCCAGGATGCTCTGCTCCTCCAAATCCGCCCGGTCAAGCAGCATGTCCAGGAGAATATCGTCTTCGTTGTTTTCCGGGTAAGCTGCTTTCATCGCATCCCTTTCTATTCCTGAATTGATGGTTTTTTCCCGGGATAAATACTTCCCTCAATGGATTTCAACGCGTCAGCCATTTTAGCGAGCGGTTTCTCGTGGTCATGGCCGCAATCGCGCAGGTTCAGGTTCTCCCCGCAGATATCGCACAATCCGCGGCAATCCGGCTTGCACACCGGATTGATCGGCACTTCGAGCAGCAGATAATCCCGGACATACGGTTCAAAATCGATATTGCCGTCTTCCGGGATAATGGTCTCTTCATCCGAAAGCGGGTTGTGTTCGTAGGTAAAGATTTCTTCAAATTCGGTATGCAGGGCCTGGCGGAAACTCGTCAGGCAGCGCCCGCATTCCGCCTCGGTTACGGCTGAGAATTCCGCCTGAACGCGCAGCCCGCTCTGGGTGCGGTCGATATTCAGGTTTCCTTTAAGTTCAATGACTGTCAGAATTTCATCAAAAGAAAAATGATCGAGCTCGAAAGGAATGTCGCGATTATATCCGATCGGCTGGTTGATCAGAAACCCCACATTGATTCGGAAAATTCTCTCAGCCTTATTCACGATAATTCCACTAAAATTAGTATAATTTGAAAGATTATAGCACGCGCCTAAAAGCGAGTCAAGTTTTATTAATAAAAATCATAAAATTTAACATTCATGATAGAAAAAATCCTGATCGCCACAACCAATAAAGGCAAGCACGAGGAGATCGCCGATCTGCTCAAGGCGCTGCCCTGTCGACTGATCACACCCGACCAAATCCAACTGGATATCGATATCGAGGAGAACGGCAAAACCTACCTGGAAAACGCGCACCTGAAAGCGCTGGCCTACTGCCAGGCCAGTCAGCTGCCCACCCTGGCAGATGATAGCGGCCTGGAAGTAGCCGCGCTGGGCGGCCAGCCGGGCTTGTACTCGGCGCGCTTCTCCGGTTCGCACAACGCCAGCGACCACGAGCGGCGCCAATTTCTGCTATCCAAACTAAAAAACCACGCGCGCCCTTGGGAAGCGCGCTTCGTCTGCGCGGTGGTGCTGGCGCTGCCTTCCGGAAAGGTCTTTTCCTATGAAGATTCCTGCTCCGGGGAGATCATCCCCGAAGAACGCGGCAGCCATGGTTTCGGCTACGACCCGATTTTCTTTTTTCCCCAGCTAAAACTGACCATGGCGGAATTGAACATGGAAGAAAAGAACCACATCAGCCATCGGGCCAAGGCGGTTCAGGGGATCATTCCCGTTCTCAAGAATTTTTAAGCGGCTACCGGTTCAGGCCTCGACCAGCTGTGTTTTGGCGCGCCAATCCTTGATGGCAAAGGGCAGGTAAAGCAGCAGAAACATGACCAGGCCGATGGCTTCCATGTAAAGCAGATACCAGGGCCATTCCGGCAGGGCGTCCAGCAGGGTCGGTCCGGGCGGTTTATGCGCGACATACAGGTAATTGGCTCCGATCAACTGGTTGATGAAAAACACAACTACCATGTAGATATTCGAGATCACCATCACGCGCAGGAGCGAGCGCCAGGTGGGGCGCAAACCTTCCACAGTAGTCAGGTAGATGGCGGAAGTGACCAGCAGCCCATGCGAGATAAAGGTCTGGAAAAAGCGGAAGTGCGGGAAGCCATAGATGCCGATGTTGGGCGTGAGCAGCGCTTGAAGCGCGCCGGCAATGCCCATGAAATAGACGAATTCATAAATGCGGTAATTCTTCTCGATCAACATAAATCCAGCCAGCCAGATCAGGATCGAGCAAGCGTGCAGCGGCAGTAGTTCCTGGATGGTCCAGGTGTGCGTGGCGATGCTCCAGATATGCCAGGAAGCTTCATTCAGCCATAAAACAACCGCCATGGCAACGCGCACCTTCTTGCGCACGGATTCATCCTTTGCGCGGTAACGCTGCAAAAAAATATTCAGCAAAACCAGACAAAGCAGCGCGCCGAGATGTGCCGCGCCCAGGAATTGAAAGGGCTCACCGGTATAGTAAAACGTAAAGAAATCATGCATGCGTCACCTCAGACAAACCATATTGAAACTTAAAACACCATGAAGTGAAAAAGTTCTTTAAGGAATTTTACTGTTAATAATACAATGCTGTAAAGTTATTCGCGCCTGTCTTTCCAGCCCAACGCCTGCATGCGTTTTTTGATTTCCGCTTCCCGCCCTTCTTCGGAGGGTTCGTAGAAGCGCTTGCCCAGCACCTCATCCGGCAGGTACTGCTGCTCGACGTAGTGGCCGGGAAAGCTATGGGGAAACTGGTAACCCTTGCCGTGCCCAAAGCCCTTGGCGTCGCGGCTGTCATCCATCAGGTGGATGGGCACCGGCTTGGCGCCTTCCTGCTGGATGAGCTTCTCGGCCGCGAAATACGCGCCGGCCGAGTTGGACTTGGGCGCGGTGGCCAAATATAAAGTGGCTTCAGCGATCGGGTAGATGCCTTCCGGCAAGCCGACATATTCGAAAGCATAGGCCGCCGAGACAGCCACCTGCAGCGCCTGCGGGTCGGCCAGGCCGATATCCTCGCCTGCCAGGATCAGCAGGCGGCGCAGGATGAAGCGTGGGTCTTCGCCGGCGCTGAGCATCTTGGCCAGCCAATAGAGCGCCGCGTCCGGGTCGGAACCGCGCACGGATTTGATGAAGGCCGAGATGGTATCGTAGTGTTCATCCATGTTCTTGTCGTAATGGATGGCGCGCTGCTGGATGGAATCCTGGGCGGCTTGCAGGTCGATAAGAATAACTCCCTGTTCATCCGGGCGGGTGGATTCGACCGCCAGCTCGAGGGCATTCAACAGGCTGCGCGCGTCGCCATTGGAAACGCGCAGCAGGTGCGCGCGCGCGTCCGGGCTGACCTGAATAGCACGCCCGCCGTAGCCGCGCTCCGGATCGGCCAGCGCGCGCTCGAACAGCAACCCCAGGTCTTCCTCAGCCAGCGGTTTGAGCATGAAAATGCGCGAACGCGATACCAGGGCCGGGATGACATCGAAATAGGGGTTCTGGGTGGTGGCGCCGATCAGGATAATCAGGCCGTTCTCGATGCTGGGCAGCAGCGCGTCCTGTTGGGCGCGGTTCCAGCGGTGCACTTCATCCACGAACAGGATGGTGCGCTTGCGGTATAGGCGCCGGCGTTCGCGCGCCGCATCGATCACTTCTTTCAGTTCGCTCTTGCCGGCCATGACCGCCGATATGGTGACGAAGTGGGATTGGCTGTAGTTGGCAATCAACTGCGCCAGGGTGGTCTTGCCGGAGCCGGGCGGCCCGCACAGGATTATAGAAGAAAACAAGCGATCGGCTTCGATGGCGCGCCGCAGCAGACGCCCCTCGCCGATGATCTCCGTCTGGCCGACAAAGTCTTCCAGTTTGCGCGGGCGCATGCGCGCCGCCAGGGGCGCTTCGCGCTGCAGGGATTCCTGCATGGCATGATCAAACAGGTCCATCTTAGCCTCAGCTTTCCCGTTCCAATATTGAGAAATTAGAACGCATGTCCCAATTATATCAAGAATGGCAGCCCAGACCTCGCGGCGGGGAAAGCAAATGCGATAAAATCAAGGGCATGCGCTCCGATCTCTCCCCCGCCCTGCGAACCTTGCTTATCATCCTGTTGATCGCCACGCCGCTGGCGGTTGTCATTTTGCAACGCCTGGATAACATCCGCGAGATCATGCGCAAGCGCAAAGAGGGTTCGCCCAGTCTCAACCTGGACGCGCTTTTCAGCCGGCCAAACGACCAACAACCGCAAGCCAAAATACCCGGCCAAAGCTGCCCGAACTGCCGCGCGCTGAATCCCGCCGGCCAGGCCTACTGCGGCGCGTGCGGGACGCGCCTGGATGGATTTTCAACCGATGAGCAGAAAGGGTCCCAAGCATGAGCGTGGTATCAGGCTTGCTCATTATGCCGCTATTCTGCCTGGGGGTGTTCCTGCTGACCGGCCTGGTGATCCTGTGGGTGCTCAGGCGCGGGACGCAAACCATCCAGGCATCCATGGCGAAAGTGGCACAGTTGGAGCAAAAACTGCCTGCGGAAAACAGCGCCGGGGATGGCAAAAGCAACCCGGACAGCCGATCAGAAGAAGCGCAAATAAAAAGAACGCTGACCATCTGCCCGGCCTGCGGCGCGGAAAATCCCGACGGCCAGGTTGCCTGCAGTTATTGCGGCAGCAAGCTGGCAAGATAAACATTCCAGTCAGCGCCGCATGTTTTCACATATAATCTACTTGTTTTCCATCTGGAGGTAAACATGCCGTTCAAGTTCAAAGATCTCCTGCCCGAAAAGGACTACGCTGGCTGGCTTGGTTTGGGGTTGGCGCTGCTGCTGGTCAGCCAACTGCTCGCCGCGCGCACGGAAACGCTGGCGGTGATTTTGCGCTGGCTGCTGCTGGCGGCCGCGGCCGTCAATTACGGCGTGGTGCTTTACCTGTACGACCGCAACCGCCGGGCGAAGCAGAAAGAAAAACCTGCCGGGAGCGAGGAACGCGATCCCCGCAAGTGACCCGCCGCATCCTGCGCATCCATTTTTCCCGCTTTGCGTATATATAGCACAATCTAGTGTGATCTTTTTGTATTTGAGGTGAGTCATGAAGAAGAAAACCAGCCTATACGCGGCGGCGCTTGCCCTGGCGATGCTGCCGGCATTGCTATTGAGCGGCTGCAGCGATTACAGCCTGCAAACGCAAACGGAGGAGGTCAGCGGTTTCGACCGCGTCAGCATCCAAACCTTCGGCGAATTTCTTATCCAACAGGGCAGTGAAGAATTCCTGAAGATCGAAGCCCCGCGCGATTACCTGCGCTATGTCACCACTGAAGTGGAAAACGGCGTGCTGACCATCAGCACGCGGCGCGGTTTCATGGGCGCTCCCATCGAGCGCATCACTTACACGCTGACGGTTAAAGACCTGCGTGAAGTAACCCTCTCCGGGGCGGGAGCGATCAAGATTTTCCAACTGGATACCGACCAGTTTGAAGTCAATCTGACCGGCGCGGGCAGCGTTGAGATCGATAACCTGAACGCGGAAAACCTGAGCGTCAATCTGACCTCCGCCGGCGCGATCGTGGCGGCCGGCCAGGTGGATAACCAGGACGTGAACATCAGCGGCGTGGGCAGCTACGAAGCCGGTGACCTGCGCAGCGATACAGCCGGCATCCTGTTGACCGGCGCGGGCAGCGCGGTGGTATGGGTGGAGGAAGCGCTG
This sequence comes from uncultured Pelolinea sp., assembly GCA_964508615.1. Lineage (GTDB taxonomy): Bacteria > Chloroflexota > Anaerolineae > Anaerolineales > Anaerolineaceae > Pelolinea. Next base: position 20,714 of record CAZDUN010000007.1, read on the forward strand.
AACGTGAACGTGACCGGGGTGGGTTCGGTTTCCTATTTCGGCGATAACCCGCAGGTTTCGCAGAACGTGAGCGGCCTGGGTTCGGTGAACAGTAAGGGAGCGCACAATTAATCATCTTTAATACAGCAAGGCTGCGATCTTTTTGTAGAACGAGATTGCTTCCTCGCTGCGCTCGTCGCAAAGACAAACAAAAAACCGCGTTTGCTAGACGCGGTTTTTTCTTATCGAATCCTTGCTACTTCTTCCAGGATAAGCCGGAATACTTGGAAAACTCGCTGGTCACCAGGTAGGATTGGCCGCTGGCCAATTCATAGGCATTGACCTGGCAGCTCTTGCCGGCGTCGCTGACATAGGCAATGAATTTGCCATCCGGCGACCAGGCCGGCGAGTGCACGGTGGTGCCGGTATTCGTGACCTGTTGTTCTTCCCCGCTTGCCAGGTCGAGCATGAACAACTGGAAATGCTCCCCGCGTTTGGAGATATAAGCGATGCGGCTGCCATCCGGCGACCAGACCGGGGCAGCGTCATACACGTCGTTGTGCGTCAGCTGCTGCGCATCGCCGCCGTCGGCGGACATGCTGAACAGCTCGAAATCTCCATCGCGGTCGGAGACAAAGGCAATCCGGCTGCCGTCCGGCGACCAGCTCGGCTGGGTTTCTTCGGAATCTTCCAGCGTTAGGCGCGTTTCCCCGCCGCCGTCCAGCTCTGCCAGCATGATATCGTAATCACCGCTGCCGTCGCTTTGGTACACCACGCGCAAGCCATCCGGCGCCAGGCGCGGCTCGGTTTCATCCGAACTGGCGGTGGTCAATTGCTCCGCGCCCCCATCGGGAAGCTCCATGCGGTAAATATCGTAACTGCCGCCGCGGTTGGAAGAAAACACCAGCAAGTTGGAACCATCCGTAAAATCGGGGGCGATATCCTCCAGGCCGCTTTCGGTTACCTGGTAGGTCTTTCCGGTTTCGAGGTTCAGGAAATGGATGTCGTAGGTATTCCTGGAACTGGTTTTGGCGGAAAAGAAAAGTTTCCCGCTGCTGTTCTTGATCGGTTCGGTCACCTGCAGACTGGCACTTTCCGCCGCGGTTTCCGCTTGCGGTGAACAGGCCGCCAGACAATAACCGGTTAGCAGCGCCAGGACCAGCATTGCCTTGGGAAATATTTTATGTAAACTCATGGGATCTCCGCATGTACAACAGCTTTTTTCAATAATCCTGTATAGTATTAATAACACAGTTTTTAAAGGGACAGTCGAATGCCCAAGCCTAAATGGTTTCAAAAAATCCTGTTCTGGATTGTACTCGGTTTTCTGTCAACCTTTTTCGCCGAAGTGCTTTCGGGCAGCGCGCCGGATTTTCTTTTCAAAGCTTTCGGTTATTTCGGCATCCTGCCGATCTACCTGCTGCACAGCCTGCTGCTGGCTGCCCTGGTCATCCGCAAAGCGCAGCCGTATAGCTTGCGGACGCTTTACCTGGCCAGCCTGCTGTTTGGCATGTACGAAGCCTACATCACCAAGGTGTTGTGGAGCCCGCCCTGGAATCCGGGGGCGCTCAAGATCGCGCATCTGGCGCTGGCTGAAACGCTGCTGCTGGTGTTTTTCTGGCATTCCATTTTCTCATTTATCCTGCCGCTGTTCTGGATCGAGAGCCTGTCCGTTCCCTCCCCGCACCTGCCCGGGCTGCTGCCGGAAAAATGGCAGGCGCGCCTGATCAGTCCGCGCGGTGCTTTGCTGACCGGACTGGCGGGCGGCTGGCTGGCTGGCAGCGCGATTGGCAATCCCCAGGGAGCTTTGTTGTATGTGTTCGCCGATTGCCTGACGCTCAGCCTGCTGCTGATGCTCCTCCAGCGCTCGAACCAAAAACAAGGCTTTGACCTGGAAAGCCTGCTTCCGCGCAAGATTGAAGCGGCTATTTTGGCGTTCCTGCTCCTGTTGGATTACCTTTTATTTGGCTTCTACCTGCGGCGCGAGGTGCAGCCCGGTTTGAGCGGGCATGCGGTTGTTCTGCTGCTCTACGGCATGATCGAATTTCTGATGATCAAATCCATGCGGAAGGACAAACAGCAGTTGAGCGAACCGCAAGAATTCACGCAAAACAATCGCAGATACACATTAAAAAACTGGTTCAGCCTATGCGCCGGCCTGGCAGTCAGCGCCTTGACCGCCAGCCTGCTGCCGGAGGACGCACGTAACTTGCTGGTAGGGCTAATCCTACTGGCCTGCACGCTCCTGGGCGTGGTCTTTTTCACGCTGAGCTTGATCAGTTTGTTTCGGAAAAACAAAACCATCTCATCATAGAAAGTTGTCATTCTCTAAAAAAATACATTATGATTAATCTGCAATCTCATCTTTCACTTTGAAACAGGAGGTAGAGATGGCACTTGAAATCTTGAATGGCAGCCTGGTCGTCAATATCTTCTACGATCCCAAGGACAGGGAGTACGAGGACAATGTCTGCGTGTGCCTGAAGGAATGCGGGCCGGACGAGGAAAAGATTCTCTACGCGGAAGAGACCAATGTTTACCTGACCGTCGAACAGGCGCGCGAGCTGGCTGACCTGCTGCGCACGGCCGCCGACCAGAGCGCTCACGCCTCGCGATGAATTCCCAAAAACCTTTCTGGCTGACCAAGAAGCTGACCGAGATGACCCTGGAGGAATGGGAGTCATTGTGCGACGGCTGCGGCATCTGCTGCCTGTACAAAATCGAGGACGAGGAAAGCGGCGAGGTCGCATTGACCAACGTGGCCTGCCGTTTCCTCGACCTGCAGAGCTGCGTTTGCATGCTGTACACCGAACGGCGCAGCGCCATGCCCACCTGCATCAAGCTAACGCCTTCCAAGGTGGCCAACCTAAAATGGCTGCCGGAGACTTGCGCCTACCGGCTGGTGCTGGAAGGGAAGTCGCTGCCTGATTGGCATCCGCTGGTGAGCGGCGACCCGCAATCGGTGCATCGGGCGGGCGTATCGGTCAAGGGCAAGGTCATCACGGAATCGGACGCCAATTTGAACCACCTGGAGAATTACGTGGTGGACGAGTTGGAAGCGATCGAGCGTGATTGAATTTTTGATTAACCGCTGATGAACGCAGATTGACACAAATAAGGTTTCTTTAAGTCTCGGCGGTTACACTCAAAACTACTGAGTTTCATTTTTACGGCAGCATTGGAATGCCGCCCTACGTTTGCAGGCCGAGATCCTGTCCTCGTGCCAGAGAACTGGCGCTCGTCAGGATGACACCGAAGGGATATCCCATTAATGCAGGGCGCGTTTCCAGCTGTCTCATCAATTTTGTGTATACGCGCCGTTTTTCATTCTAGCCGAATGGCCAGTTTTCACTTCCAATCAACCACAGATGCACACAGATCGACACAGATACTTTCTAACAAAAGGCGGCATTGGAATGCCGCCCTTCCATCAAATTGTTCGTCCCATCACATGTCATCCTGAACGAGCGCCAGCGAGTGAAGGATCTCGGCCAGACAGCCGAGATTCCTCATCCCTGCGGGATTCGGAATGTCACTTGATTGTCATTCTAACAAACGCTTATCCCGAGCATTTGCTTTCAGCGTAGCGTAGGATGTCGAAGCTAACAGCATGCAAGGAGTTTGGCGGTTACTCTCAAAACTACGGAGTTTCATCTTTGCGACGGTATTGGAATGCCGCCCTGCGTTTGCAGACCGAGATCTTTTCCCCAAGGGAATGCTTCGCGATCGTCTCTGCGGGACTCAGGATGACACTGAGATAACGGGAATGAAGGAATCCCGCCCTATACCCTTGCATTGTCATTCCTAACAAAGTGAGGAATCTCGGCCAAAATAGAAACGTTCTTTACCGATAATTGGATTTCCAGCCGAGATCCTGTCCTCGCGCCAGAGAACCGGTGCTCGTCAGGATGACACCGAAGGGATGTCTCGATGATGCAGGGCGCGTTTCCACCTGTACCCAGTAGTGTCGGGTATTCGCGCCATTTTCCATTCTCAACAAACAACCAGTTTTTACTCCCAATCAACCACAGATGCACACAGATTGACACAGATGCCTTTTAACGAAAAGCGGCATTGGAATGCCGCCCTACGTTTACGGATGACACCGAAGGGATACCTCGTTGATGCAGATTTTTCTTACGCTTTTTGGATGAGCGTCTGGATCTGCTCGTGCATGTAAAGTTGCACGTAATATAATCCGCCGGCGTTTTTGCCGCTCGAGCCGGAACCCTTCCAGCCGCCGAAGGGTTGGAAGCCCGGCCAGGCGCCGGTGGTGGCGCCCTGCGGGCGGTTGGCGTAATTCACGCCCGCCTGGATATGGTCGAAGTACCACTTGGCTTCTTCCAGCGAACCGTAGAAACCGGAGGTCAGGCCATAGGTGACGTCGTTGGCGTAGCGCATGGCTTGCTCGAGACTGTCCACTGCCATGAAGGTAGTGATGGGCAGGAACATCTCCTGTTTCCACAGGCGGTGGCTGGGCGGCAGATCGACAACGATGGTCGGCGCGCAGAAATAGCCTTTGGCCAGGTCACCATCGGTGAGTATTTTGCCGCCGTTCAGGATGCGCGCGCCGGCTTTGTAGAGTTCAGCGACATATGCCTGGTATTCTTTATATGAATTCTGGTTGACCACTGGGCCGAGGTACACGCTGCGCTCGGTGGGGTCGCCGATGCCCAGTTTGCGGGTCAGATCAATCACGCGGTCGAGCACTTTCTGGAAAACGGGTTTCTCGATGTAAACGCGCGAGCAGGCTGAGCATTTCTGCCCCTGCAAGCCAAAAGCCGAGCGCACGATACCCAGCGCGGCGTCTTCAATATCCGCGTTGCGGCTGACGATGGCGGCGTTCTTGCCGCCCATTTCAAGGATAGTCGGGCGCACGTACGGGCTCTGCGCGAAACTGCGGAAAATGTGCATGCCCACGTCGTAAGATCCGGTGAAGGTAATGCCGTCCACCTGCGGACTGTCGATCAGCGCCTGGCCGAGCGTGCGGCCGGGGCCGGTGACGTAGTTGAAAGTGCCATCCGGCAGACCGGCATCGCGGAAGCACTCCGCCAGCAGGCGTGAGGTCCAGGGTGTATCGGAAGCCGGTTTGATTACAATGGTGTTTCCCGCAGCCAGCGCCGCTCCAGCCGGACCGCCGGTCAGGGCCGCCGGAAAATTGAAGGGACTGATAATCAGCCACACGCCGTACGGTTTCAGCACGGAATAGTTGACGGCTTTGTAGCCCGCCAGCGGGTCATGGCCCATTTCTTTGATAAAACCATCATTGGCCGTGATCTGGTCGCAGGCATAGCGGATCAGGTCAGCTGCCTCGGCGATATCGCCCAGCGCTTCCATGCGGTTCTTGCCGACTTCCAGCGCGATGACCGCGCCAATTTTAAAGATGCGCTGGTCGATCAAGTCAGCGGCTTTGCGCAGAAGGGCCACCCTTTCCTGCCAGGGGCGCGCGCCCCAATCCGCGAATGCCACGCGGGCCGCTTTCAGCGCGTCAGCCGCGTCCCCTTCGTCACCCTGCGGGAAGTAGCCCAGCAGCCAATCGGTGTTGATTGGGCTGCGATCCTCGAATATCGTTTTAGCCTTGCGCTCCCGGCCGCCAATGATCATGGCGTGCTCTCTACCCATTTCCGCTTTCACTTCCGTCAGCGCGGCTTCAAATCGCTCGTGCAATTCTGCGGGCGGGTTGAACATGGTGGCGTAGGTGAGCTTGAAAGGTGCAGATGTTGTCATAGAATACCTCCGAAATTTTCACTCGAAACGCATTTCTAGTATATCCGAGCGGCCAAAGCCAGTCAAAAGACTGTATAGGTTCAATACATATGAGACAGTTGGGGTGCAGACTTAGGGTAGTGAG
>CAZDUN010000008.1:0-7953 GCA_964508615.1 uncultured Pelolinea sp.
GGCGGCACCATCCTGTTCGTCGGCACCAAGCGCCAGGCGCAGGAAACCATCCAGGCTGAAGCGGAACGCTGCGGCATGCCGTATGTGATGGAACGTTGGCTGCCCGGCACGGTCACCAACTGGGTCACCATCCATCAGCGCATTATGGAATTGGAGCGTCTGGAGAAGATGCGCGATACCGGTGAGCTGGAGCGCCTGGTGAAAAAAGAGGGTTTGATGATCGAGCGCGAGATCAAACGCTTGCTGGTTCACCTGAGCGGCATCCGCCACATGAATGGTCTGCCTGAATTGGTTTTCATCGTGGACGTCATGCGCGAAAACACCGCCGTGCACGAAGCCAACCTGAAAGGCATACCGATCATTGCCATGGTGGATACCAACTGCGACCCCACCAACATTGATTACGTCATCCCCGCCAACGACGATGCTATCCGCGCCATCAAGCTGATGGTCGCCAAGATCGCCGACGCGGTCATCGAAGGCAAGTCGATGCGCAAGGATGAGGATCTCGAAAAGGAAGAGTTGGAAGCGATCAGCGAAGATGAAACCCGCACGCGCACGCGTGGACGCATCCAGCTCGAAGAAGATTTCGATGACGAAGCCCTTCTTGGCAAAGCCACCCTCCAAAAATTGGCCGAAAGCAAGCGCGAACAAGAAGCCGAACAACCGGAAACCGGGGCAGAAGTTGAAGAGAATCCCATCCTCGATGATGAGGAAGACAAAGACGAAGAATAATTCCGTAGCATTATTATTGAAAGAATAAGGAAAACAATGGCAATTACAACCGAAGATATCAAGAAACTGCGCGAAGCCACAGGCGCCGGCGTCCTGGATTGCCGGACCGCGCTGCAAAATTCGGATAATGATTTTGATAAAGCGCTGGATTACCTGCGCGAAAAGGGCCTGGCGGCAGCCAGCAAACGGGCCGACCGTATCGCTTCCGAAGGCGTGGTGGAACTGTATAGCCACGGCGGCGGAAGGGTGGGCGTGATGGTTGAAATCAATTGCGAAACTGATTTCGTCGGCCGCTCGGAAGAATTCCGCAGCTTCGCCCACGAGGTCGCCCTGCAGATCGCAGCCTCTTCCCCGCTGTATGTAAAAGAGGAAGATATTCCGGCCAGTGTACTGGAGCACGAAAAAAGTATTGCTGAAGCGCGCGCCCGGGAAGAAGGCAAACCGGACGCCATCATCCCGAAGATCGTGGAAGGGTACATGTCCAAGTTCAAGGATGAAGTGGTTCTGCTGCGCCAGGCATATATCCGCGACGAATCCGTCACCATCGAGCAGATGCTCAACCAAAACATTGGTTCGATGGGCGAGAACATCATCATCCGGCGCTTTGCCCGCTATGAACTCGGAGAGCAAAGCTCCGCAGAAGGCGAAACCGAATAGCGTAATTAAGCCAACCGAAATGGTTGGCTTTTTTTTTATAATATAAATAAATAAAAAAGGAGTACAATGGCAAAACCCAAATACGATCTGATCATGCTGAAGCTGGGCGGAGAAGCACTGGCAGACGAGGATGGTTTCGGCATCAGCGCCAAGCGCGCCGTGGAAATCGCACAGCGCGTCAAGCAAATCCGCGAGATGGGCGTCCAGGTTGGCATCGTCATCGGCGCCGGCAACCTGTGGCGCGGCAAAGAAGGCCTTGAGATGGGCATGGACCAGGCGACTGCCGATTACATGGGCATGCTGGCCACTGTGATGAACGCCCTGGCATTGATGGATGCATTGGAGAAGGCCGGCGTGCAAACCCGCGTTCAATCCGCCATCGAAATGCGCGCGGTGGCTGAACCGTATATCCGCCGCAGGGCCATTCGCCATTTGGAAAAAGGACGCGTGGTCATCTTCGGCGGCGGCACCGGCAATCCGTATTTCTCGACCGATACGGCTGCCGCGCTGCGCGCCACCGAGATCGGCGCACAGATATTGATCAAGGCCACCAAAGTGGACGGCATGTACGATAGCGACCCACATGCCAACCACGGCGCCAAGAAATTCGATAAGCTGACCTATATCGAGGTGCTGCAAAAACGCCTGGCCGTTATGGATAGCACAGCCGTCTCTTTGTGCATGGAAAACAAGCTGCCCATCCTGGTGCTCAATCTCTGGGATCCACAAGCGCTGACGCGCGCCATTTTGGGCGAGCCAGTCGGCACGCTGGTCAGCAATTGAAGCCAGCCTGACTTGACAGCCTTTTTGTTTCATAGATAATAAGATTAATTCGATATCCGGCAATGACAGAGGAAAGTAGTCGGGTGGATTTGGACAGAGAAGCCAGGGCATTGACTGAAACCCCGGCCCCAAAGCAGCCAGGCGAAGTTCCCTCTCGAGCCGTGCGGGTGAATGCCACGAGCTAGTAGTCCGCACCGCAAGCGCAGCGATAACGGCGCAGCCAATCATCGGGGCTTAAGCCTGATCGTTGGAATGAGTGGGCTGGGCGAAACCAGCCAAGCTGGGTGGTACCGCGGTTAATCCCGTCCCGTGCGGACGGGTTTTTTATTTAATACCGTAATCTTGAAATCATTTTCGCAAGGAGAAAGAATGAGTGAAAAAAGCCAACTGGTGAGCGAACTCGAAAACTTGCAGCAACAGGCTGAAGCTGAACTGGCCGGCCTGCAAAGTGAAAGCGCGCTGCAGGGCTGGCGCACACAGTACCTGGGCCGTTCCGCAAGCGTGATGCAGTTCTTCAAGCGCCTGCCGGAAGCCGAACCGCAGCAGCGCGCCGCCATCGGACAGTTCGCCAACCAGGTTAAAACCAACCTGGAAACCAAATTCAATCAGAAACTGGAAAGCATCAAGCAGGCGCAGCTACAACAAAACTTGCAGAGCGAACAGCTGGATGTGACCTTGCCGGGACGTAAACCGCCGCGCGGCCGCCTGCACATTCAAACCGAAGTTACGAGAGAGATTTGCCGCATTTTCGGCGATATGGGCTTTCAGGTCTTTCAATCACCGGAAGTGGAAAGCGATGATTATAATTTTGAATTGTTGAACATCCCCGCGCACCATCCGGCGCGTGATATGTGGGATACTTTTTTCACCACGAATGAAAGCGTCGTCCTGCGAACGCACACCTCCCCCGGTGAAATACACGCCATGAAAGCCTTCTATCCAGAACCGATCCGCGTGACGCTGCCCGGTATGTGTTTCCGTTATGAACAAATGGACGCCAGCCACGAAATCCAGTTCAACCAGTTGGAACTGCTGGTGGTCGGCAAAGATATCACCTTCGCCCATCTAAAAGGCACCCTGGAAGAATTCGCCAAACGTATGTTCGGCCGGAATGTGCGCACACGTTTCCGCCCCTCCTACTTCCCCTTCACGGAACCCAGCGCCGAAATGGATGTGGAATGCTTCGTGTGCGGCGGCAAGGGTTGCCCTGCCTGCGGCAGCAAAGGCTGGTTGGAAATCTGCGGCTGCGGCCTGACCCACCCAGTAGTGCTGCGAAACGGCGGTTACGACCCGGACGTCTACACCGGATTCGCCGCTGGTCTGGGTATCGAGCGTATCTCCATGCTTCGCTATCGCATTGATGACATTCGCAATTTCTGGCGAAACGACGTTCGTTTCCTGGAACAGTTCTAAAGAAAGGCAGAAAAAATGGAACTTGTACTTTCCTGGTTAAAAGAATACGTAGATGTTGATCTACCACTGCCTGAGCTGGCTTATCGACTCACCATGCTCGGTTTGGAGGTGGAAGATGTGCGCCTGGTTGGCTTGCCCATGCCCACGGGTGAAAACAAAGGTTTCACTTTTCATGGACTGGAATGGGATAAAGAAAAATTCATCGTGGCGCAGGTTGACGAGGTTATTCCGCATCCCAACGCCGATCGGTTGGTGCTTTGCCGATTGAATGACGGCCAGACGGAATTGACTGTGCTGACCGGCGCGCCGAATCTGTACGATTACAAAGGCAAAGGCCCGCTGGCCAAACCGCTCAAAGTCGCTTACGCGCGTGAAGGCGCCCAGCTTTATGATGGCCATCAACCGGGGTTCGTGTTGACCACGCTGAAACGCATGAAAATCCGCGGCGTGGAATCTTTCTCCATGATCTGCTCAGAAAAAGAACTGGGCATCTCCGAAGAACACGAAGGCGTAATGATCCTGGATGATAACGCGCCGACCGGCGCGCCGCTGGTGGACTACCTGGGCGACGCGGTTTTTTCCATATCCATCCCTGCCAATATGATCCGTTGCGCCAGCATGATCGGCCTGGCGCGCGAAGTGGCAGCTTATCTTAACCAACCGCTGCGCATGCCCGACCTGACTTTGCCGCAGGGTGTGGGTAAAGCCAGTGATGCTGTCAAGATCGAAATCCGCAACCCGGAACTGAACCCGCGCTTTGTAGCCGGCTTGATCCGCAACGTGGAAGCCCGCCCCAGCCCTTACATCGTTCAATTGCGCCTGAAACTGGCCGGCATGCGCCCGATCAACTCCGTGGTTGACGCCACCAATTATGTCATGCTGGAAGCCGGCCAGCCTTTGCATGCCTTCGACTACGACGTGCTGACCAAACGTGCTGGCGGAAAGACACCCACCATCATCACGCGCACGGCTGAAAAAGGCGAAAAATTGACCACCCTGGATGGCATCGAGCATACCCTGGAGGATTACACTGTGCTGGTGGCCGATACTGCCGGTTCGCTTTCCATTGGCGGCATCATGGGCGGAGAAGAGAGTGAAATCCGGGCAGACACGACCAGCATTCTGTTGGAAGGCGCGTCCTGGAACTTCATCAATCTGCGCCGCTCGCTGAAATACCTGCATATCAATTCCGAAGCCGGATACCGCCTGTCGCGCGGCGTACACCCTGCCATCGCAGAAATCGGCGTACGCTTATGCCTGCGCCGCATGTTGGAATGGAGCGGCGGACAGTTAGCGGAAGGGCTGGTCGATAATTACCCGCTTCCGTATCAGGACCCAACCATTGCAATCACGACCGCCGATATCAAACGATTGATCGGCATCGATCTTTCGGCTGAAGAGATCGCCGGTTTACTTAATCGCTTGATGTTCAAATGCGAAGTCAACGGCAATACTGTCACAGCCACGGCACCGCCGCACCGCATGGATATCGGTGTGGGGGTGAACGGCAGGGCTGACCTGGCAGAAGAGGTGGCGCGCTTGTACGGTTACGAGCGAATCCCCTCAACAATCATCGCCAGTGAACTGCCGCCGCAACGACCAAATCCGGTGGAGGAACGCAACCAATTCTTCCAGGATACGCTGGTGAGCATGGGTTTGCAGGAAGTGATCAGCTACCGCTTCACCAATCCCGAGCAAGAGGGGCGCATTTATCCGGCGGGCGCCAGGCCGCAAAAGGTGGAATACGTCGAGCTTCAAAATCCCATCGCATGGGAGAAGCGCGTGCTGCGCCGCAGCCTGCTGGCCAGCGTGCTGGATGCGCTGGAGCGCAACGCGCGCCTGCGCGAACGATTGGCGCTTTTCGAGATCGGCCCGGTGTTCCTGCCCAGTGGCAGCCAACAGCTGCCGGAGCAGCCTTACCGCCTGGCCATCGCCATGAGCGGGCTGCGTCATCCGCGCGCCTGGGATGAGAAAAGCAGCGTCAAAATGGATTTTTTCGACCTGAAGGGCGTGCTGGACGCGCTGCTTTCGGCTTTGCATATCGAGGACGCGCGCTTTAAGCCGGACACCCACCCCAGCTTCCATCCGGGCAAATGCGCACGTCTGACCATCTCAGGCGAGACAGCCGGTTGGTTGGGCGAACTGCATCCGCAGGTGGTCGAAAATTATGATTTCAATGATTCGGCCGTGTTGGCAGCCGACCTGGATATGGAGATGCTCTACCGGCTCGCTCCGGTTCAATTCTCCACCGTGCAGATCACGGCTTACCCGCCGGTCATCGAAGACCTGGCCATGATCGCCCCCGAAAGTGTACCTTCGGATGAGATCGTGCGTGTGATGCGCGGCGCGGGCGGTTTTCTTTTGAAACAAGTGGAGTTGTTCGATCTCTTCCGCGGTGAGCAGATCGGCCCGGGCAACAAAAGCCTGGCTTTCCGCCTCACCTACCAGGCGCCCAACCGCACGCTGACCGATAAAGAAGTCGGCAAACAGCGCGAACGCATCATTGCCCAGCTTGAAAAGGATTTGGGCGTCAAGGTACGTAAAGCCGAATAATTCGCCTGTCTGCATGCTCATTCATTCAAGCACCTTGCGATAATTACCGCTCCGCGAGGTGCTTTTTTTGTGTTCCGCTTTTCGGCGTTAGCCGGTAAAATGGTATCCTGCATGAACTGGTGAAGCGAGAGAAAGCGAAGTTGAACGCACAATCCAAAGCCGAATTCGACCAATACGCGCGCGATTATTTCAAGGAAATGTCGCATCCGCTCAGGAACTTGATCGATCCTGAAGGCCATTATTTCATTGAATTGAAAGCGCGCATCCTTGAAAAAATCGTCAGCGAGTATTTCAGCGGCCGCCGCAGCCTGCGCCTGGTGGATGTGGGCACCGGCCTGGGTTTGTTTGAAAAATTTCTCAGCCCAGCTTTCCCCAACATCACGGCGCTTGATCTTTCATTTGAAATGCTCAAGGTAGCCGGCGTGCTCAATCCGTTCCAGAATTCGTCCAGCGCGTATGTGCAGGCCAACGCTTTTCAATTGCCGATCGAGAGTGAATCGGCTGATTTGATCTTCATGTCGTGCGTACTGCACCATCTGGAAGCCGATGAAATCAGCGCGACACTAAGGGAATTGGCCAGGATTTGCTCGCCGCAAGGGTTGATGGTGTTTTTTGAACACAATCCCTTTAACCTCTTCACTCAATGGGTGGTAAAAACCACGCCCCTGGATCGCAACGCGCGCATGATATCGCACTGGCAGTTAGCCGGCAAAGCCGAACAAGCGGGCATCGCTATTGTCACGAGTGAATTTTTCCTGTACGGCACGCGCGCCATCGACCGCGCGGTCAATCGCTGCTTGCCCGGGTTGGGCGCTCTGCCGGTGGGCGGGCAATTCGCGCTGATCGGCAAGAAAGCAAAATAGAGAAAAAGGATCCCAAGGCAATTCATGTTGCCCCGGTAATTCCCCTGATTCAATTAAAAAGCAACGAACACGTAAAAGTTGAAACTATCTGCAATATTGGGCCGCATGCAATGCGGATGCCTATATCAATTCCGTGGCGATGATCCTTTCAATCGCATCCAGCACATCGTCCGTCAGGCGGTTTTCCAGCTCGGCGGCTGCCAGATTTTCGTCCAACTGCTCCAGGCGGGTGGCGCCGGTGATGACACTGCTGACTTCCTTGCGCCGCAGCACCCAGGCCAGCGCCAGTTGAGCGGTGGTCGCCTCCAAATCCTGCGCGATGGCAGTCAACTGGCGTACCTGTCCGAGCACTTCCGGCATCAGGCGCTCCCGCATCCAGGCCATGTCCTCCAGTGTCGCGCGGCTGCCCTGCGGAACGCCGTCATTGTACTTGCCGGTGAGATTGACATTGTAGAGCGGGCTGATAGTGGTCAGACCGAGGCCGTATTCATTGCAAAGCGGCGCCTGCTCATTTTCCAGGTGGCGGCGGTTCAGCAAATGATACTTGGCTTGTTCTGCCGCTGGCGGGATCAGGCCGTTATCCCGGGCGAAAGTGATGGCCTGGGTCAAATGCAGTACGTCCCATTCGGAAGTGCCCCAATACAGGATCTTGCCCTGGCGCACCAGGATATCCATGGTCTGCACGACCTCTTCCACGGTGGTATCCGGATCATAGCGGTGGCAGAAATACAGATCGACGTAATCCAGCCCCAGGCGCTTCAACGAAGCATGGATGGATTCGCTGATATGTTTGCGTGAAAGCCCGCGCCCATTGGGACCGTCGGAGGTGGGAAAAAACACCTTGCTGGAGATGATCAGGTCTTCGCGTGGAAGATCCTTGATCGCTTTTCCCAGTACCACTTCTGCTTTGCCTTTGGCATACACGTCAGCTACATCAAAAAAATACACG
>CAZDUN010000008.1:7963-25323 GCA_964508615.1 uncultured Pelolinea sp.
CGCCTTGCTCATAAGCAGAATGCACCAGGTCGATGGCCTGTTTGTCATCGATCTGCGACCCGAAGGTCACCCAGGCGCCCAGCGAGATTTCGCTGACTTTGATACCGGTCTTGCCCAATCTGCGGTAATGCATGTGTCCTCCAGTTTTCCTCTCTATTCCTTTTCTTCCCCGTCGCCAATGCCGAGCGGCTTCCATTTCTTATCATCCATGCGCAAGCGGTGGGCTTGCTCGCCGCGCATGTGCACCTGGTCAAAGCCCTGCGGCCGGATGGCCATCTGCTTGCCTTCCAGCAGCCCCAGCACGCCCGCCTGCCCCGCTTCAGCGCGCGGGTGCTGGCAGAAAGCGCAGATTTTGGGGTCGTGCGGCTGGTAATCCAGCGGTTCTTCGTAAGTGCTGATGAAACCTTCGTAATTGCGCAGCACCACCTTATGGTCGGAACTGCTGATCAGGTAATTGGGCATGACCGGGATCTTGCCACCCCCGCCGGGCGCGTCCACTACGAAAGTTGGCACGGCGAAACCGGAAGTGTGCCCGCGCAGGCCTTCGATGATCTCGATACCCTTCGAGACCGGTGTGCGGAAGTGCCCGACTCCCTCGACCAAATCGCAAATGTAAAGGTAATAAGGCCGCACGCGGATGCGCACCAGATCCTGCACCAGCTTGCGCTGGATGTTGACGCAATCGTTGACGCCTGCCAGCAGCACGGATTGATTGCCGAGCGGGATGCCGGCGCGCGAAAGCCGGTCGCAGGCCTGCGCCAGTTCGGCTGTGATCTCGTTGGGATGGTTGACATGGATATTCAGCCACAGTGGATGGAATTGCGCCAGCATCTGGCACAGTTCGTCCGTCACGCGCATGGGCATGAAGACCGGCACGCGCGAACCGATGCGTACGATCTCGATGTGCGGGATGGCGCGCAGGCGCGTGAGCAGTTCTTCCAGCAGCTTGGGCGCCAGCACCAGGGGATCACCGCCTGAGAGCAGCACGTCGCGGATCTGGGGCGTTTTTTCCAGGTAGGCGATCTGCGCATCCATCTCCTCGCGGGAAAAAGTGGCGGCCGGGTCGCCCACGATGCGCCCGCGCGTGCAATAGCGGCAGTAAGAAGCACACTGTGTGGTGACCAGCATCAGCGCCCGGTCAGGGTAGCGGTGCACCAGGCCGGGCACGGGTGAATGAGCATCCTCGGCCAGCGAATCTTCCATCATGCCAGTAAAGGCAGATAGCTCACGGTCAGTCGGGATGACTTGCCGCCGCACCGGGTCTTGCGCATCTTTCGGGTCGATCAATGAAATGAAATACGGCGTAACATCCACCCTGAAAAGCCCCTTTTTGGAAAGCGCGGTTTTCTCGCTGGGAGTTAATTCCAGAACCTGTTCGATCTCAGCTAGCGAATTCAGGCGGTGGCTGAGCTGCCAGCGCCAGTCATTCCATTGCTCACTCGGTACGTCCCGGTAAAACGCGGCCCGTTTGGACGGGAATTGAGGGGTAGTCATGCTTACGCTCCTGGGTGAATTTCCTTTATTGTATAGTATTCCAGGCATTTTTTAGACAGGAATACCCGCATTTGTTAAAAATACGTTAGAAATTTGAGGTGCAGGTAGCAAAATCTTGACGCTGATATTTGCGCATGGTATTATCAACTACAAGGTTTTAGCACTCTCTTGCTTAGAGTGCTAAATTTACGGAAACATGATTGGATTAAGCGCCAGACAAAAGCGGATTTTATCGTTGATCGTGCACGAGTATATTTACTCGGCCGATGCGGTCGCGTCCAAGCACCTGGTGGATAAATACCACCTTGACATGAGCTCGGCCACCGTACGCAACGAGATGTCCGCGCTGACCGAACAGGGCTACCTGCGGCAGCCGCACACCTCCGCCGGCCGCGTGCCGACTGAGGATGGCTACCGCTATTTCGTCGGCCAATTGATGCAGGATACCAGCCTGCCGGAAGATATGCGCGCCACGATCAACCACCAGTTTTCGCAGATGCACAGCGATATCAAACAGTGGCTGCAACTGGCGGCCACCGTGTTGGCCAATGAGACCCATGCGGCCTCACTGATCACCGCGCCGCAGCCCATGGAAGCACGCGTCAAGCACATCCAACTGATCTCCACGCACGGCCGCCAGGTGCTGGCTGTGCTGGTCATGGAAGGCGGGCAGATCCATCAGCACATCCTGACGCTGGAAGAACCCACCAGCCAGGAACAGCTTTCCATTCTATCCAGCAAGTTCAGCCAGATCTTTGGCGGCATGAACCTGCAAAGCTTGAGCCAATACCAGGGCACGTTCTCACCCCTGGAAAGCACCATCCTGGCCTGGCTGGAGGATGAACTGGTGCGCACTGACCGCCTGCCTACCGGCGAGATTTATATGGATGGCATCACCAACGTGCTGGCGGAGCCGGAGTTCGCAGATTCTGAAGAAGCCCGCAAAACCCTGCGCCTGCTGGAGGAGCGCTCGCTGCTGCAGGATCTGCTGTCACAAACCGCCCTGCCGGACACCATCGGCGGGGTGCAGGTGCTGATCGGCGGCGAGGGCAACTGGAATGATTTGCGCCAGTGCTCGGTGATCCTTTCCAGGTACGGTTCGCCCGGCATTGCCACCGGCACGCTGGGAGTTTTGGGACCGATGCGTATGCCTTACGGACGTTCCATCTCGATGGTGCGGTTCCTGTCAGGGATTCTCAGCGATTTCATCACGGAACAATGGTAATCAAGGTAAAAAGCATGACCGATAAGAAAAAAGAAAAACAGGAAGAAAACAAGCCGCAGGAAGCGGCACAGGAAATTCAGCCGGAAGAGGCGCAAGCGAATCCAGCAAGCGCCACTGAAGCGGTGGAAACCGAAAACGTGACCATCCCGCTCAAAGATTACGCCGCCCAACTGGAAGAATTGGACGACTTGCGCAAGAAAACTGATGAATTTAGCGACGGATGGCAGCGTGAACGCGCGGAATTCGCCAACTATCGCAAGCGCGTGGAACGCGACCGCGAAATGGAACGCCAGAACAGCAAGATCGACGTCATCAAGAAATACCTGGCGGTGCATGATGATTTCGAACGGGCGATGAAAAACATCCCCGCCGAAAGCACGCAGGCAGCCTGGCTGGATGGCTTGAAGTTGATCGACCAGAAGCTGAAAAACCTGCTGGAAGGGGAAGGCATCACGGCCATCCCCATTGAAAATATGGCTTTTGATCCGGCTTTGCATGAAGCCATCTCGCATGAAGAGAATCCGGATTTTGAAAGCGGACAGATTATCGAAGTAGTCCAACAGGGCTACGTCATCGGCGAACGGGTCATCCGACCGGCGCTGGTGAGAGTTGCAAAATAATTGGAGGCAATCATGGCAAAAATTATTGGAATTGACTTGGGAACAACCAACTCAGTCGTGGCAGTGATGTCCGGCGGCGAGCCGACCGTCATCCCCACGGCGGAAGGAGAACGCTTATGCCCATCCGTGGTCGCCATTAACAAGAATGGCGAGCGGTTGGTGGGGCGCACAGCCCGCAACCAGGCGATTGTGAACGCGGAGAACACCATCTTCTCCATAAAGCGATTCATGGGCCGCAAGTACGACGACCCGGAAGTGCAGCGCACCATCAGCCGTGTTCCATATAAAGTGGCGAAAGCCGCCAACGGGGACGTGCGCGTGGTGATGGATGGCAAGGAATACTCCCCGCCGGAAATTTCGGCGATGATCCTGGGCAAACTGAAAAAGGATGCCGAGACATATTTGGGCGAGACTGTCACCCAGGCGGTCATCACCGTGCCGGCGTATTTCAACGACGCCCAGCGGCAGGCCACCAAGGACGCCGGCAAGATCGCTGGTTTGGAAGTGCTACGCATCATCAACGAACCCACTGCTTCCTCGCTGGCATATGGTTTGGACAAGAAAAAGAACGAGACCATCGCGGTGTACGACCTGGGCGGCGGTACGTTTGACGTCTCTATCCTGGAAGTCGGCGATGGCGTTTTCCAGGTGAAATCCACCAGCGGCGATACATTCCTGGGCGGCGACGATTACGACCAGCGCATCATGGATTACCTGATCGAGACTTTCAATAAGGAACAGGGTATGGACCTGCGCAAGGACCGCCAGGCCCTGCAGCGTTTGAAAGAAGCGGCAGAAAAAGCCAAGATCGAACTTTCCACTGTCATGGAAACCGAGGTCAACTTGCCCTACCTGACGGCGGACGCCAACGGCCCCAAGCATATGGTAATGCGTCTGAGCCGTGCCAAGATGGAGCAGCTCACCAACGACCTGACCGAGAAAACCATCCAACCGGTGCGCCAGGCCTTGAAAGACGCCGGATTGAAGACCTCGGAGATTAACGAAGTGGTCATGGTTGGCGGTATGACGCGCATGCCCTCGGTGCATGAAGTCGTGCGGCGTGAATTCAATAAAGAACCCCATAAGGGCGTCAACCCCGATGAGGTGGTAGCGATCGGCGCGGCTATCCAGGCCGGCGTGCTGGGCGGGGATGTCAAAGATATCCTGCTGCTGGACGTCACCCCGCTGACGCTTTCAATCGAAACGTTGGGCGGCGTGGCCACTCCGCTGATCGAGCGCAATACCACCATCCCCACGCGCAAGAGCCAGATTTTCTCGACTGCCGGCGATAACCAGACCCAGGTGGAAATCAACGTGCTGCAGGGTGAGCGCCCCATGGCAACCGATAACAAGTCGCTGGGTAAATTCATCCTGGATGGCATCCCGCCCGCCCCGCGCGGCGTGCCGCAAATCGAGGTAACCTTCGATATTGATGCCAACGGCATCATCAACGTCACCGCGGCAGATAAAGCCACCAGCCGCAGCCAGAAAATTACCATCACGGCTTCCTCCGGCCTGACCGAGCAGGAGATCGAACGCATGAAGAAAGAAGCCGAGCTGCATGCCGATGAGGACAAGAAGCGCAAGGAGCTGATCGAAGCCCGCAATATGGCCGACAACGCGGTTTACACCGCTGAAAAGACTCTGCGCGAGAACGGCGACAAGATCAGTGACGACATCAAGAAAGAGGTCAACGAGCAAGTCGCCAAGGTGCGCGAGGTGATGGCAGCCGAGAATACCGACGCCATCCGCAGCGAGACCGAAAAACTCGGCCAGGCGATCCAAAAGATCGGCGCCAGCATGTACCAACAGCCCGGCGGCGACCAGGGCGCAGGCCCTGCCGGCGGTGCTGAGGGCGGCCAGGGTCCGCAGGGCGGCTCCGGCGACGGCGGTGAGGACGTGGTTGACGGTGAATTCAAAAACGTCTAGGGCGTTTATAATTAGCGCTTGATTCTACAGAGGCGCCAGGAAGCAGCAATTGCCTCCGAACGCCTCTTTATTGATTATTGGGAGACCATGCAAAAACGCGATTATTACGAGGTACTGGGCGTCAGCCGCACTGCCAGCCAGGAGGAGATCAAGTCCGCTTTCCGCAATCTGGCCCGCAAATACCATCCGGATGTGAACAAGGAACCGGATGCAGAAGAACGCTTTAAAGAGATCAACGAAGCCTTTATGGTGCTTTCCGATCCTGAAAAGCGCGCGGTTTACGACCGCTACGGCTTCGAAGGGCTGCGCAGCACCGGCGGCATGCCGAACTGGGAAACCGTTGACCCGTTCGAGATCTTTGAACAATTCTTCGGCGGCGGTTTCGGCGGTTTCACGAGCAGCCGGCAGCGTCGCAACGCACCGCGCCGCGGTGACGACCTGTATTACTCGACCACGCTCGAATTCGAGGAAGCCGCTTTCGGGCTGGACCGCGAACTGGAAATCACGCGGGATGAAGTCTGCGAACGCTGCAACGGCAGCGGCGCAGAGCCGGGCACCAGCCCGGTCACCTGCAGCACCTGCCAAGGGCGCGGCGAGGTGCGCCAGGTGCGCCAGACTTTCCTGGGCTCCATGGTGCAGGTGACCACCTGCCCGGATTGCGGCGGCAGCGGGCGCGTGATCTCTCAGCGCTGCAAAGCCTGCAGCGGGCGCGGTTATGAACGCAAAATGCTGAAAAAAGTGATCCCCATCCCGGCCGGCGTGGACAACGGCACGCAGATCCGTTTGTCAGGAGAAGGCCAGCCCGGCAGCAACGGCGGCCCGCGCGGCAACCTCTACATCGAAGTGAAGGTCAAACCGCACAAGTATTTCCGCCGGCGCGGCGACGATGTCATGCTGGACTTGAACATCAATATCGCCCAGGCTGTCCTGGGCGCGGAAGTAAAGGTACCCACGCTGGAAGGCGAGGAAAAACTGTCCATCCCTTCCGGCACGCAGCCCGGCAAGGTCTTCAAGCTGCGCCATAAAGGCATCCCGCACCTGCGCAGCAGCGGCAAAGGCGACCAACTGGTAATCGTCAACGTGGAAATCCCGGAAAGGCTGACCAGCGAACAGCGCCAGCTGATCGAACAATTGGCAAAAACACTGGGCAGCGAAGTCCGTCCGCAGGAACGCAGCTTTATCGATGTCCTCAAGGATGTGTTGGGTGGATAAAGCCAACTGGGTGGAAGTCTCTCTCATCGTAACACCCGAGCAGGCCGAAGCTGTAGCCGAGGTGATCGGCCGTTTTACGCGCGAGGGCGTGGTGATCGAGCAAGGTGCGCTGCCGGACAATCCAGGCGAAGAGAACCTGCTGGAAGACCATGTGCGCGTCTTTGGCTATTTATTCGCTGACGCGACTGTGGAAGAGCGCAAAAGACGGCTGGAAGAAGCCTTGTGGCACCTGGGCCAGATCCAGGAGCTGCCCCCGGCGCAATTCCGGCTGATCCAGGACGAAAACTGGATGAACGCCTGGAAGCACCAATACCAACCCTTGCAGATCGGCCAGCGCCTGATGATCATTCCGGCCTGGGTCGAGAACCGTTATCCTGAACGATTGCCGATCCTGATTAACCCTGGCATGGCTTTCGGCACCGGCACGCATCCCACCACGCATTTGTGCCTGGAATTGATTGAAAAACACCTGCAGCCCGGCCAGAGCATGTTCGACATCGGCTGCGGATCGGGGATCCTCTCAATTGCCGCTGTGCGCCTGGGCGCTGAGCGCGTCATCGCGGTGGATATCGATCCCGCCTCGGTGGCCTCCACCCAGGAAAACTGCGCGTTGAACGGGATAGAAGGCCGCGTTGAAATCGAGCAGGGTTCAGCCGACCTGGTGCTGAGCGGCCATATCGGCCTGACGCAAGCACCGCTGGTGGCCGCCAATATTCTGGCTTCGGTATTGATTGATATGCTTGAGGATGGATTGGGTGAATTGGTGCAGCCAGGCGGGCTGCTGGTACTCTCCGGCATCCTGGATTTTCAGGCCGATGCGGTCATCCAGAAAGCCGGCGAGCAGGGGTTGGCTCTGCTGGAGAAGCGCGGCCTGCAAGACTGGGTCGCGCTGTGTTTCAAGAAAACATAACGAGCAATTGCTAAGTATTAATTTTTAAGCACGAATTTCCTGTGTTTTTCAGAACGATTTTTCGATAGTTCACAGAGATCGTTCTTTTTATTTTAAGTGCCATTCCAAGCATCTAAGCAGCTCCTGCCCTTAATGAAGCAGGGGGAAAATCTCAGCTTAAGCAACGAGTAGTATTGTCCTCCGTCGATATTCTTGCCAAGATCCTTCACCCCTGTGGGGTTCAGGATGACATTGCCGTTGAAGTTTGGTAACTCACTCAAGCACACATTCCCAGGTGATCTCGGCCACGCCGCGCACGGTGGCCGCTACCGAGCAGTACTTGCTTTCGGAAAGCTCGATGGCTTTGCGGGCGGCTTCTTCCGTCAGCCCTTCCCCCGCCAGAAAATATTTCAAGTGAATTTTCCGGTACGCCCAGGGCGGATCAGCGTCCTGTTCGCCTTTGACATCGACTTCCAATCTGGTCAGGTTAATCTTGCGTTTCTCCAAGATGGAAACCACGTCGTAAGCACTGCAGGTCGCCAAGGCTACCAGCAGCAATTCGGAGGCCTTCATCCCGACCCCGTCCTCCTTGGATGACATCAAAACCGCGTGCTGGGTGGAATCCACCCCGATGAATGTACGGCTGCCCGTCCAGCGCACATGTGCCTCAGCCATGATCGCACCTCCATGAGATATGAATGAGATTATTTTAACGATAATTTGCGTGAATCAGCAAAAATATATGGGAGTCTAATAATCGCTTGGGGCCTCTACAACTATTAAACAAGATTATTAAGTATGCGCACTTTTTGAGTAGGATGCTTTGTCTCGTTTTTATTAACCACAAAAAAATCGAATTTCACAAATTTATTTTTGTCTGTGTTTTTGGTCTCTTTTATGTATTTCGTGCATTTCGTGGTTCGAGATAATCAAGCAGGTACAGTATCAATTATGCTCTATCTGTACGCGGGAGTGCGTGTTCCTTTTTTTTTAACCACGAAAAAATCAAAAGATACGAAATATTTTTTGGATCCAGATTAATAAGCCTGTAATTTTTGTTCTTTTGTGTATTTCGTGCATTTTGTGGTTCAAGATAATCAAGCAGTAACCATATCGATTGTGTTCTATCTGTTCGCGCGCGCGTTATTTCGCCTTTTATTAACCACGAATAAATCGAAATACACAAAATATTCATTAATTCTGAAATTATTCGTCCTTCTTTTTTCGAGTATTTCGTGTATTTCGTGGTTTATATAAAAAAACTATCACGCCTTGACACAGAACTAATGTTCGTGTATAGTATAGTACAAATGTCCCATAATTAAGGACAGGAGGCAGCTATGGCACGCAGAAGCGAAGGGTTGAGCAAACGTCATCAGTGAATCCTGGATTTTCTGACCAAATTTCAGGAGGATAACGGCTATTCCCCCTCCATCCGCGAAATCGGCGAAAGCATCAACGTGCAATCCACCTCCCTGGTGGATTACTACCTCAAGCAGCTGGAAGAAATGGGCTACATCTCGCGCGAACAACACATCTCGCGCAGCATTTGCCTGTTGAAGCCAGCCGAGGCTGTGCAGAACGCCGTGGAACGCATCTCCGCGGGCATCCGCAAAGCTGGCGCTGTGGTGGATGAGCTGCTGAGTATTCCGATCATGGGGCGCATCGTGGCCAGCGAGCCGCTGCCCATGCCCACCAGCGACGTGGGCTACTTTGATTCGGAAAGCAGCGTCGAGATCGCGCGCAGCCTGCTGCCTGCCCGCGAAAAAACCGAAGACCTCTTCGCGCTGGAAGTACGCGGGGATTCCATGGTGGACGCTATGGTCAACGACGGCGATATTGTCATCATGAAGCGCGCCCAGCAAGCCCAGAACGGCGAGATGGTGGCGGTCTGGCTTGACGACAAGGACGAGACCACACTGAAGTATTTTTACAAAGAGTCCAAAGGCGTGCGCTTGCAGCCTGCCAACCCCAACATGGGGCCGATCTTCGTGGAAAACCCCGCCAAACTGCGCATCATGGGCAAGGTGGTGATGGTTATCCGCCAGGTGAGAAGCGTGGCGGCCTAATCCCGTCTCATTCGATTGTGAAATGCCTCCTAATTCTTGGGAGGCATTTTTTTATCATTGGAATGACATAACAGCCATTAAATAATGGTACTTAATATTTTACATATATGGCGCAATCAAATGCTCGGAAAGCTCCCAGAACCTGCGCTGGTTGTCCGGGTTTTGCGCCAAATCGGAGATCGGCCGCTCGGCTTTGTGGCTGAAATACTTGCCGGTCACACCTTCCACTTCCGGCGCGGTTGCTAAAAAAACCGGGGTCTCCGCGCCCTCCCCCACGCTGGCGCCTTCCATGTTGTAGCTCATTCGCAACAGCTTGGTATCGATCACGCCCGGATGCAAGGTATTCACTGTTACACCTTTGTCCTGCAGCCGTGCGGCAAGTTCGTTCATCACGCAGATGCCGGCCAATTTCGAAAGCGCGTAAGCGTCGAACGGATCATAGGATTTTTCACCCTGCAAGTTATCCCAATCCAATTCCTTCAGGTTGCGGTGCGCCCCTGAAGCCACGCTCACCACGCGCGCCGGCGCGCTGCTGATCAGCAAATCCTGCAGCAGGCGCGTCAGCAGGAATGGCGCCAGGTGGTTGACCACGAAGGTCATTTCCAGGCTATCCGTGTTGAGCTGCCGTTCCTTGAAAAAACCGCCGGCATTGTTGACCAGCACGTGCAAGTGGGTCTGCTCACGCTTGATCTCGTCGGCCATGCGGCGCACATCCTCCAACGAAGCAAAGTCAGCGATATACAACGCCAGATTTTCATTGCAAGTTTCGCGGTTGAGTTCATCCAGCACGCGGATGCCTTTCTGCCGGTCGCGGCCATGAATCAATACCCGGGCGCCTTGGCGAGCCAGCTGTGAGGCTGTCTGCCGGCCGATGCCATCGGTAGCTCCAGTTACGAGAATGGTCTTGCTTTCCATTTTTAAAACCTCATTGTTGTTTGTATTGCGCTTCGCCCTTCACGTCCACCCGCGCGATCTCCGCGCTGTTGGAATACACATAGGCTTTGATCGTCTGCCCGTCGTCACCTTCTTCACTTTCAAGAACAGCCGGGTATTCGAGGCGGCGCACACCCACCACCCTGCCAGTCTCATCATAAGCGATCAAGGCTACCCATACGCTCTCCACCCCGCTATCATCGGCCTGCGCCGGGATGACCGCGCTGACCAGAGCGGCGCGTCCGTCGGCGTCGATCGAATTGACCCTGATCTCCAACTGCGCAGATAAGGTGCTGCCTTCTTCCACCGGCAGGGCGGTCTTCAAAGCCGCTTCCACCTGGTAAACAGCCGGGACCGGCGGGCTGAAATAGGCTGCCACCGGCAGCGTTTCACCCGACGCCAATAGATTCAACAGCGACGGCACGCTTTGCTCGCTGAGGGTTTGCCCGCTGTGGTCTTTCAACGTAAAGGTCAAGGTGATGCCATTCGCGCTTTGCTGCAGCGAATTTTGCACCAATGCCAAACACCACAAGCCGCCTTCGGCAGTACCTGAACACTCGGCCGCAGAGACACTTAAAGCCAGCGGCGCGCTGATGACGCTTTCAATGGCGGATTTTTCCGCCGCGGGTGTGCCGATGAATGGGATCAGGATCTCGGTGCCCACTGAAAGCACCTTGGGGGTGATCTGTGGGTTGATCGCCAGGATCTCATTGATGGTCAGGTTATAGGTAAACGCCAGCGAGGAGATCGTTTCGTTGGAACCCAGCACGTGCACAAAGGGGGTTGGGCTGGGGGTGGGCGTTGCGCTTGGTTCCGGCTGGGAAGTGGCTGTGGCGGTTGCCAGGCTTGCTGGCGTTTGCGTGGCGTAAGGCGTCAGCAGTGATTGCGGCTCGACCGCAGGATTTGAAAAAACACTGCAAGAGTTCAATAGCAGGCAAAATACGCCCAGTGCTTGTATCGTCTTCATAATGCACAATTATAACGTCCCGGTTATTTGTCTTCGAAAGAGAAATATAAATGCCTGCCAGCAACCATTACCTTTGCGAAAGGTATAATTTAAGCGTGTTCAGGAGGATTGACATGAAGAAAATAATATTTCCCGTTATTTTCGTTATGATATTCAGCGCCTGTTCATCCCAGCCTGCGCCCTCTGCAAACGCCCCACAGGAACAAGCTGAACAATCGATAGAAGAAGCTGCTGCTGAACCTGCCGCGCAGGCAACGCCCGCCTGCGCCGTGGGTGCCGCCCCGCAAGAGGTTGCTTTCAGTGCATCGGACGGCCAGGAATTAAGCGGATATTTCTACCCAGCTTGCGCGGCCAGCGCGCCGGTAGTGGTATTAATGCACTGGGCAGGAGGGGATAAAGCGGACTGGTACGAGATCGCTGCATGGCTGCAAAACCGCGGTTTGGAAAATCCTTTCGAAAATCCAGGGGAATATGAATGGTGGGATCCCACCTGGTTCCCGGCAATCGACCCGACCGTTTCGTATAACGTCTTCATCTTCTCGTTCCGCGGCTGCGAACCTTTCGAAAGCGGCTGCAAGACATTCGAACGGGATGGCTGGTTATTGGACGCGCAGGCCGCCATGCA
Organism: uncultured Pelolinea sp.; assembly: GCA_964508615.1. Classification (GTDB taxonomy): domain Bacteria; phylum Chloroflexota; class Anaerolineae; order Anaerolineales; family Anaerolineaceae; genus Pelolinea. The sequence continues at coordinate 19,927 of CAZDUN010000008.1, forward strand.
AAAGGCAGGCGAGCTGGAAGGGGTCGACGCGACCCGCATCGCTGCCATCGGTTCGAGCATCGGCGCGGACGGCGCTGTGGATGGATGTTTATGGTTGAACCAACAAACGCCCGGCGCGTGCAAAGGCGCGCTTTCGCTCTCACCGGGTGATTATCTAAATGTACCTTACGCAGAGGCCGTGAAAGAACTGGGTGAAATAAATCCCGCTGTGCTCGCCTGGTGCCTGGCGGACGAGAACGAGATCGATATCTGTAACGCTGCCGCTCCGGGCAACCAGAATTTCAAGAGCATTTTGATACCGAATGGGCAGCACGGCAATATGCTCATGAGGCTCGGCCTGGTTCCACTTCCCATGCAGACCATTTTGGATTTCCTCGAGACCGTTCTCGATCAATGATCGTAAACAAATGGGCCGTACCGTTACGGGAATGACCCATTTTTAAGTAGCGCTAATTAATGATATAGTCTTAGGCAGGGAGCCGCCGGATATATCCGTGGTGGAAAGGACCATGCAAGCGCATTCATCCAACTTGACCGATTGGGCAGCCGAACGGCAATTCCTGGGCAGATTTTATCAGTCACAGGGCTTGCGTGATTCCGCGCGCGTCACCAACGACTGCGGCCCGACCAGCCTGGCGGTAGTTTTAAATATTCTGTCCTTTCAAGCCAACCTGAATGCGCCGCAAATGGATAAAAAACTCCTGCTTGGCGAGGCTGGTTTGCGCTTCTGGCAGCGCCTGCCGGATTGGGTGCCATCGGTGGGTGGCGCGACCGCTCCATGGGGCATGGCGGCGGCATTCAACCGTTGGGCGGAAAAGATAAAGCTGGAGTGGCGTGCTGAGCGCCACAGCCACGCGCGCCGCGCACACGTGATCGAACACCTGATGAATGGCAGGCCGGTGACGGCGCTGAAAATCTGGAAAAACGGCGGGGCGCATTGGGTCAACCTGGTGCGTTATTCCACTGAAAAAGACCGCCTGTACTTCCTCGATCCCAATCCCTGGCTGGAGAATTTACCCCCGGAGAAAAGATTGCAGTCTCAAATTTGGGCGGATTTCGAAACCGAATGGAGCCGCCGCTGCTGGTGGTCGCACCTGCTGGGTATCCACAACGAAATCATCGTTTATTCCAGGTTTATGTAATCAAGCAAGCTGGACATACGCGCGGTTGAGATAAACCAGCGGTTTGCGCTGGTCATCCACCCGGCCGGCGATCACTTCGCCGATGATGATAGCCGATTTGGGCAGGCAGTCAATTTGATAGACCTTGCAGTCCAGCCAGGCCAGCCCGCCCGCCAGCAGCGGCACGGGGCTTTTCAGCGTGAATGTTTCCAGGTCTTTGAAACGGTCGCGCATGCGTTTTCCATATCCCGCGAAACGGTCGGAAATGTCGGCCTGCCCGCTGGAGAGCACCGAAATACCAAAGACACCGCTCTGCGCGATCATGGTCTGCACCGGGTTTTCCAGCGCCAGGTTCAATAACACCAACGGCGGATCCAGCGAGAGTGAAGTGAACGAACTGATGGTTGTCCCGGCTTGGGTTCCCAGGCATTCGCTGGTCACCACAGCCACGCCTGACGCCCAGTTGTGCATGGCTTGTTTTAGAATTTCTCCATAATCAGCCATTGATATATTTCCTTGTTTGTGAAATATATCCCAGTAATGCGGCAGCAATTATTTGACTTGTATTAATGAAAGTGAAAACGTATCAACGAGGTTGGTATAATTTCTCAATTCAATGCAATTATCGATGGGAGCATTTATGCAAGATGAGTTGAATTTCCAAAACATCATGATGACCCTGCAGCAGTTCTGGGGCAGTCATGGCTGCCTGATTTGGCAGCCTTATTACACCCAGGTCGGCGCGGGTACCATGAATCCCGCCACCGTGCTGCGCGTGCTGGGGCCGGAACCCTGGAATGTTGCTTATGTCGAGCCTTCCATCCGCCCGGACGACGGCCGCTATGGCGATAATCCCTACCGCATGCAGCAGCATTATCAATTCCAGGTCATCCTGAAACCGGATCCTGGCAACCCGCAGGAACTCTACCTGCAATCGCTGCAAGCCCTGGGCATCGATCCGCACGAGCATGATATCCGCTTTGTGGAAGATAACTGGGAATCGCCGGCGCTGGGCGCCTGGGGCTTGGGCTGGGAAGTTTGGCTGGATGGGCAGGAAATCACGCAATTCACCTATTTCCAGCAAGCCGGCGGCGTCAACCTTGACCCGGTATCGGTGGAAATTACCTACGGACTCGAGCGCATCGCCATGGCCTTGCAGGGCAGCTATAACTTCAGAAAAATCCAGTGGAGCCCCAACTTCACCTACGGAGACGTTAATTACCAGGCGGAATACGAGCACAGCCGCTACTACTTCGAGGTTGCCGATATTGAGCGTTTGTATGAAATGTACGATCTGTACGAAAAAGAAGCCAACCTGGCGCTGGCGCAGGGATTGGTGTTGCCGGCGCACGATTACATCCTGAAATGTTCGCACACTTTCAATATCCTGGACACGCGCGGCGCGGTGGGCGTGACCGAACGGCAGGCGATGTTCGGGCGCATGCGCGAACTCTCCCGGCGCACGGCGGAAGCTTACATCGCGCAACGCGAAGCGCTAGGGTTTCCGTGGCTGGAAAAGCCGTCCGCGAACGCCAAAGCCGCTCCCCAGCCGGAACTGCCAGCAGTGGAGAAATCCGGCGAGCCTGCTGATTTTTTGCTGGAGATCGGAACGGAAGAGCTGCCTGCCGCCGATTTGGAAAGCGCCTGGCAGCAGCTTCAAAACCTGATGCCGGAGGTGCTGGCCGGCCTGCGCCTGGAATACCAGGACCTCAAAGTTTATGCCACTCCCAGGCGTTTGGTGGCGCATATTTCTCAATTGGCTGGTAAACAGACCGAGGTCACCCAGGAAGTCAAAGGCCCTCCAGCCGACCGCGCCTATGACAAAGACGGCAAGCTCACCCCCGCCGCGCTGGGATTTGCGCGCAGTAAGGGCGTGGAGGCCAAAGACCTGGTCGTCAAGGAAATGGACGGCGGTAAGTATCTAACCGCCATTGTGCACCAGCCCGGACTGCAAACGTTGGATATCCTGCCGGAAAAACTGGCGGAATTGATCGGGCGCATCCGTTTCGAGAAATCAATGCGCTGGAATGCCAGCGGGGTAAGTTTCTCGCGTCCCATCCGCTGGCTGGTCGCCCTGTTCGGAACAGCCGTGCTGCCTTTCCAGTACGCCGGATTGACCGCCGGTCGCGTTACGCGCGGGCTGCGCTTCAACGACCCCGAAGAATATGCTTTTAATGATATTCCCGATTACTTCACATTCCTAAAACGACAGGGCATTCTGATCGAACCGCTGGAACGTAAAAGCGAAATTGAGAAACAGGTTAAAAACCTGTATGCCACCATCCAGGCTGCCGATCGAATCGACAGCGGCTTGCTGGACGAAGTAACCAATCTGGTGGAAGCTCCCACCGCCTTATTGGGTAATTTCAGCCCGGATCACCTGAAGCTGCCCGCGGAGGTGTTGGTGGGCGTGATGAAGAAACACCAGCGTTACTTTCCGGTGGCGCAAGCATCCGGCCAACTAATGCCGCATTTCATCACCATCCGCAACGGCGGCCGGGACAGCCTGGATGTCGTGGCGCATGGCAACGAAGAAGTCATCCAGGCGCGCTTCGCTGACGCAGCTTTTTTCATCAACGAAGACAACAAACACAGCCTGGACGATTTCATCACCCGTGAAGACACGCTCACCTTCCACCCCAAACTGGGTTCCATGCTGGACAAGACCAGGCGCATCGTGAAGCTGACCGAGAAGCTGAGCGAGGATCTCGCTTTGACAGACGAGCAAAAAGATACCGCGCTGGAAGCCGCGCAGCTGTGCAAAGCTGATCTGGTCACGAAAATGGTGATCGAGATGACTTCCCTGCAGGGAACCATCGGCAAGTATTACGCCCTGCAGCGCGGCAAGAATGCTGCCGTGGCGCAAGCCATCGAGGAGCATTACCGTCCGCGGTACGCCGGCGACAAATCGCCTGCCTCGCAGGCTGGGTTGGTGGTCGGCCTGGCTGACCGCCTGGATTCCCTGATCGGTTTATTCACCGCCGGTATGTCCCCCAGCGGCACCAGGGATCCCTTTGGACTGCGCCGCGCGGCGATTGGATTGGTGCAAAACCTGATCCAGGCCAATATTTCGCTGGACCTGAAAAAAGCGATCTTCGCGGCAGCTGCCCTGCTGCCCCTGGAAGCCAGCCCCAAGGACTGTCAGGACTGTCTGGATTTCATCATCGGTCGTTTGGAACAAATGCTACTGGAAGAAGGTTACGCCTATGACGTCGTAAAAGCCGTGCTGGCCGCGCAAGGCGCCAACCCGGCTCGGGCTATGGCAGGCATCCGCGAACTGAGCCAGTGGGTCAAACGCGAGGATTGGCGCAGCATCCTGCCGGCTTACGCTCGCTGCGTGCGCATCACCCGCAGCGAGAAACAGATTTACAATGTCCAGGCAGAAAATTTCCGCGAAAACCAGGAAAAAACGCTCTACGAAGCGGTGCAGCAAGCCCAAAAAGCAATCAACGCTGATGCAAGCGTAAATGGATTGCTCGGCAGCCTGCTGCCGGTTATCCCCGCCATTAACGCGTTTTTCGATACGGTGCTGGTGATGGATGAAAACCAGACTGTCCGCGAGAACCGCCTGGGTCTGCTGCAGGTAATTTCCAACCTGGCAGCTGGCATTGTGGATCTTTCAAAACTGGAAGGTTTTTAGACTACTCAATAGAGGTGAAAAATGGCATCCGTGCAAGTAAAAACGAAATATGAAGGCAAATCCGACAGCGTGATTTATGAAGCTGCCCTCAAGGCAATCCCCAACGCCGGCTTGACCGTTTGGAAAAAACGCGAACTGGCACGACTGGTGCTGGGCACAGGAAGGGTTGAAGGGCAGGAAGTGCGCTGCAACATCGTGGTCAGCATGGTGGACGGCAGCGTTACCGTCAGCGCCGAGGCCGATGACCTGGGCGAGGATAAGCTGGCCCAGACCGCCAACCGATTGGTGGCTGAATTGGACAAATTACTGGCTTAATGCCACATCCGGCTTGCAATTGCCGGGGTTTTCAATTAAAGTAAAACCATCCTCGGATGGTTTTATTTTTATAATTAGCCCATGAATACGATTGATGAGATCAAAAGCCGGCTGGATATTGTGGATATCGTGTCCGAAAGCGTCAAGCTGAAACGGAGCGGCAAGAACTATACCGGTTTCTGCCCCTTCCATGCCAACACGCGCACGCCGGCTTTTGTGGTTTTTCCGGATTCCGGCACCTGGCGCTGCTTCGGCGAATGCAATGAAGGCGGCGATATTTTCCGCTTCGTGATGAAAAAAGAAGGCTGGGATTTCAAAGAA
>CAZDUN010000008.1:25333-26370 GCA_964508615.1 uncultured Pelolinea sp.
TCAAGGAAGCATTGGAGCACCTGGCCGAACGCGCGGGCGTCAAGCTGGTTCCACTCACGCCCCAGCGCGCGGAGGAAAACGAGCGCGACGCCCAACTACGCAAGCTGCTGGAGGAAGCGGTCGTGTTTTATCGCCATCAACTGACCCAGACCACCGAAGGGCAGGAAGGCTTGGTTTTCCTCGCCAAACGCGGCATCAAACCGGAAACCGCCGAGGCCTGGGGTTTGGGCTACGCGCCGAACACCTGGGATGCGCTCCTGAATTACTTCCTCAAAAAAGGCTATCCGCAAAAGGATATCCTGGATGCCGGGCTGCTGAGCGAAAAAGATGACGGCCATGCCTTTGACCGCTTCCGCCACCGCTTGATGTTCCCCATCCGCGACGCTTCCGGCAATATGACCGGGTTCGGCGGGCGCGTGCTCGACCCTGATGACGTACCCAAGTTCATGAATTCTCCCCAGACCCCGCTGTTCGATAAAAGCAGCCTGTTGTACGGCCTGGATATGGCCCGCAAAGCCATCCGCAGCGCGGATCAGGCCGTGATCGTGGAGGGCTACCTGGACGTGATCGTGGTGCACCAGGAAGGATTCCAAAACGTGGTTTCGCCGATGGGAACCGCGTTGACCGAAATCCAGATGCGCCAGCTCAAGCGCTACACGCGCCGTTTCGTGCTGGCGCTCGACCCGGATGCCGCCGGCATTAAGGCCACAATGCGCGGGCTGGAAGTGGCGCGCGAAGCGCTGGACCATAGCAGCGACCTGGTTTTTGACGCGCGCGGGCTGCTGCACAACGAAGCGCGTCTGCAAGCCGACCTGCGCGTCAGCGGCATGCCGGACGGGCTCGACCCGGACGAGATTGTGCTGCGCAGCCACGATGAGTGGCAAAACCTGATCGCCGGGGCCAAACCGATCATCACGCATGTGCTGGATACGTTAACCGCTGAGGCGAATCTCAATGATCCAAAAACCAAGAGCGAAATTGCCGGGCGCATCCTGCCATAAATCAATTATGTGCCCAACCCGGTGTAACGCGACGAT
>CAZDUN010000009.1:0-10771 GCA_964508615.1 uncultured Pelolinea sp.
AGATAAAATGGACGCTGGCATGTTGACCATTACAACATATCTTCACATACCTGAAACAGAACTCAGCGAGAGTTTCATGCGCTCCTCCGGACCGGGTGGTCAGAACGTCAACAAAGTTGCCACAGCCGTGCAATTACGCTTCGACGTAGCCAACTCCCCCAGCCTGAACGCGGAGGTCAAGCAGCGCCTGATCAAATTGGCCGGCAGCCGCATGACTGATGAAGGCATACTGGTGATCGAAGCGCGCCGCTTCCGCACGCAGGAAAAGAACCGCCAGGACGCGCGCGAACGGCTGGCGCTGTTGATCCGCAAGGCGCTGCATCAACCCGCCCGGCGCAAGCCCACCCGCCCCGGCGCGGCCGCGCGCCAGCGCCGCCTGGAAGGTAAAAAGCAGCGCGGCGAGCTCAAACGCTCCCGCCGCGCAAAACCTTATCTGGATGATTAAAGAATTATCTTTATTTACAGGTATGACCTAAATAAAGATCGAATTGATATAGGATAATAGACATAAATTGTCCATTATCCTATATAAAAACGCAATTTATATCCGGCAAATTCGGGTATTACACAAAATAACGCCAGTTTATTCCCCCGCCAATTCCCGGTATTCCGCCATCTCGCGCAGCGGGTCAATGTCGCTGTCCTGTTTGGACCAGTCGATCAGTTCGGGTTTCAGGGCAAAAGACTCCTTGAGTTTGGCGATGGCTTCGTCTTTAAATCCATTCAGCGAATAGAAACAGGCCAGGTTGTACACCGCGTTAGCTTTCGAGTCCGGAAAGGCGTAAAGTCGTTTGGCCAGGGTTTCCTGCAGCTCGCGCGCTTTTTCGAGCTGCCTATTTTTTTTGTAATAGTCGCTGATGTGCGCGGCGACATGGTAAGTATACGTACCCAGAATGCGTTCCAGCAGCGCGTGCCCCTCAAGGAAGGTGAATTTCTGGGAATCGAGCAGGTCGGCGGGCGGGATGCCAGCGGCGATCTGGCGGAACTGCTGGTAGGCGGCTTCCTCTTCCGCGCGCGCCTCCTCGAAGGGCTGCTCCAGGTGCTCGTATAGCACGCCATCATTGACCTGGTCGTAATAATCGCCCGCGACAGGCGGCTTTTGGCCTGCCAGCATCTGCTCAAGCTGCCGGTTGAAATGGCTGCCCCAGAACGCCAGATGCGTCAGCAAATCCTTGGCCGACCACTCCCGTAATGATCCCTGCCGGGCTTTCTCCTCCGGCGTCAACTGGTTGATAAGGCGCGCCAGTTCCTTCCGTACATCTTCTATGAGCGCGAACATCTCGCTGACCTGATCCATTTTTCCTCCTGTTTTTCGTTAACCGTAAATATATTGTAGCAAGCCGCGCGCGCCCTGCCAATTGGATAAATGGGGGAATTTCAATAGGGGTGGTTCAGGCCGGCTGGCTGGCTTGCGTGTGGTTAACCAGCCACACGCCCAACAGGATCAGCGCCCCGCCCAACAGGGTAGCCGACACGATCTGCTCGCCCAGAAACAGGGCAGCCGCCAGCGTGGCCACCAGCGGTTCCAGGTGGAGGAAGGCGGCTACCCGAGCGGCAGCCAGGTATTGCAGTCCATCATTGTAGAAGATGTAGGCCAGCGCCGAACAGAACACGCCCAGGTAAATCACGCTGACCCAGCCCCAGGCGGAAAGCTGGCCAAAATCCTTCCAGCCGGCCTGGATGGCAAACTGAATGCTGGAAAGCAGCCAGCCAAACAGAAAAGTATAAAAAGTCACCTTGATGGCGGAATGGCGCTTGAGCAACGGGCAGGACAGGGTGGAATAGACCGCCCAGACCGGCGCGCTTGCCAGGATCAGGATGTCGCCGGGTTGGCCAAAGCCGCCGCTGAAGGCCGCGCGCAAGTTGCCTTTGCTGACCACCAGGATCACGCCTGAAGCCGCCAGCAGGATGCCGAAAACTGTCCGCCAGCCAAATTTTTCATTCAGGACCAACCAGCCGAGCAGCGCCATCAGCACCGGCGTGCTGGCCAGGATCCAGGCGGTGGTGGCGGCCTCCGAGGTAACCAACCCGGAGGATTGCAACCATTGGTTCAGGCTGATGCCCAGGAAGCCCAATATCAGGAACTCGAACGCGTCTCTCCAGGAAGGGATGCCCAGCTCAGCGTGTTTCCAGGCAAACCCGCCCAGGATGAGCGCGCCGATCAGGAAGCGCAGCCAGATGATCGTGATGGGCGCAGCCTGACCTACCGCGGCTTTGGTGGCGATGAACGATCCGCCCCACACGGTGATAGCGGCAATCAGTTTGATCTGGGCAATGAGCGTCTTGTTGGCGTTTGGCATGCAGGGTTCCGGGTTACTTTAAACCCTGCAAGTATACCTGATGTTCAGAAAATCATCGGTCTCGAACTACCAGCGGCCGCTGATGTAGTCCTCCAGTTGGCGGATGAAGGATTTCTGGCCGGAGATGATGCTCTTCACCGCGTCGCCGATCGAGACCATGCCGACCAGCTTTTCGCCATCCAGCACCGGCAGATGGCGGATATGATGATCGGTCATCAGTTTCATGCAGTGTTCCACAGTGTCTTTTGGGGCAACGCTGAGTACCTCTACGGTCATCAGTTTGGAAACCGGGCTATCCAGGTTGAAAGCCCTGCCTGACGCCAGGCGGCGGGTGAAATCCCGTTCCGAAAAAATGCCGCACAATTTTCCCTGCTTCGTGATCACCAGCGCCCCGATATCCTTATCCGCCATCAGTTTCAGGGCTTCACGCACGGATGCCGCGGACTCAATCGCCCAAACCTGCGCCCCTTTTTCTTTCAATAGATCGGATACAGTCAGCATATTTCACCTCCGGTTGCAAGAAATTCGATTGCGGGTTGCGTGTGGGATGGAGGAATGACGCGCGATGCTGAAGTACGATGCACTTTCATCTTATCATAATTGAAAGCAGCAGCGTGAAGGATAAATTGTCAGCTTACTTTCAGGCAGCGCACCTCGACGCGCCGGCGCTGGCTGCGCGCGCGGTGCTCGAACAGAAAGATGCCCTGCCAGGTGCCCAGGCTCAGGTGCCCGCCATCCACCGGGATGGCCAGGCTGGGCTGTGTGAGCGTGGCGCGGATGTGCGAGGGCGAATCATCCGGCCCTTCCAGGGTATGCCGGTACCAGGGCTGATTTTCCGGAACCTGTTTTTCATAAAAGGTTTCCACGTCTTGCCGGGAAGATGGATCGTAACTTTCGCTGATGGTGAGCGAGGCGCTGGCATGCGGGATATACAGGAAACACATGCCCTCGCGCATTCCCCAATTTTGAATGAGGTTTTCCACCAAATCAGTGACGGGCAGCATGCCCTTGCCGTGAGTCTGGATTTCAAAACTGTCTTTCAGCCATTCCATCTTGTACCTGCCTGTACCTGTTTTTACCCTGTCGGGAATGATTGTACCAGCAGGCGGGCGCGCGGCATGTTGACCATTCTCTGATTATTTTCCAGAGCCGGGAAATGATAAAATCCTTTAAGGATAATGGCGGTTGATCAATCAAGGAGAATAATTTGCAGAATCCCTCCAGCGGCCGGCTGGAACTTCTCTACCGGATTTCACAGACCATCAATTCCTCCCTGGATTTGAACACCGTCCTGGATGTCTTGATCGATGAGAGCATCCAGGTCACCCGCGCCGAGCGCGGCTTTCTCATGCTCTTCGATGGCGATAAAAAACTGTCATACAAAACCGCGCGCGGCATGGAGCAGCGCAACATCGAAGAATCGGACTTCCAAATTTCCCGCGGTGCGGCCGAGCGCGTGGCCAAGGAAGGCATTTCCCTGCTGACCAGCAACGCCCAAATGGACGAGCGCCTCGATAAACGCGCCAGCGTGAAACTGTACGGCTTGCGCTCGATCCTGTGCGTCCCCATCCGGCATAAAGAACAGGTGCTGGGGGTGGTTTACGTGGATAACCACTTCCAAAACGGTATCTTCAGCCAGGCAGACCTGGAGCTGCTGGAATCCATCGCCGCCAGCGCGGGGATCGCCATCGAAAACGCGCGCCTGTACCAGGTGGCCGTGGAAAAAGGGCGCATGGAGCGCGAGCTGCAGGTGGCCCGCGCGGTGCAGGCCCGCCTGATCCCGCCTGAAACACCGCGCCTGGCAGGCTGGGATTTTGCGGCTTGCTGGAAACCCGCGCATGAGGTCAGCGGCGATTTTTACGATTTTCTCAATCTTCCGGGCGGCAGGCTTGGCCTGGTGGTGGCGGATGTATCCGATAAGGGCATGCCGGCGGCCTTGTTTATGGCCCTCTCGCGCAGCATCTTGCGCGCGGTGATCGGCCGCGGGGATGGCCCGGCCGCGGATATCTCGCAAGCCAGCCGCTTGATCTGGCAGGATACTGCCGCCGAGATGTATATCACGCTCTTTCATGCCAGCCTGGCCGCCGATAATCCCGTCATCACCTACGTCAATGCCGGCCATAACCCGCCGCTGTTGTGTCGGGTCAGGGAGCATCGTCTGGAACAGCTGGAACGCACCGGCATGGCCGCCGGCGTGGAAGCTGATACGCCCTATGAACAGAAATCCCTGACGCTGGAAAAAGGCGATAGCCTGCTGATCTATACCGACGGCGTCAGCGACGCGGCCGGGCCGCAAGGACCTTACGGAGAGACGCGCATCCGGGAAGCCTTCCAAAAATACTGCGGGCTGGGCGCGCGGCAGATGATCGCTGCGATTGAAAGGGAGCTGACCGAGTTTTGCGGGGATGAAATTCCATTCGATGATATCACGATGCTGGCGATCAAGAGGAGCGCATGAGCGCGTCACTACAGATCGGTTCGCAGCTGAACAAACGCTACCGCCTCGACCGCGTGCTGGGCAAGGGCGGCATGGGCGAAGTTTACCAGGGTTACGACCAGCTGCTTGACCGCGTGGTGGCGGTGAAAATCCTTCAATCTGCCAGGATGGACGAAGCCGCCAAGAACAATCTGCTGAACGAAGCCCGCGCCGTGGCAAAGCTCAACCACCCCAATATCGTGGCGGTTTATGACGCGGGTGAATCACAAGGCAGCCCGTACGTGGTCATGGAATACCTGGAGGGTGACTCGCTGCACGCGCGTCCGCCCGCCAATGAGCAGGAAGTCGTGCTATTCGGTATTCAGATCTGCGCCGCGTTGGAAGAAGCTCACACGCATGGCATCGTCCACCGCGACCTGAAGCCCGAGAATGTCATCCTTAATGAGAATGGCATCATCAAATTGACCGATTTTGGCCTGGCGCGTTCGCTGGACAGCCGCATGACCCAGGAAGGCAGCCTGACCGGCACTGTTTTCTACGTCTCCCCCGAACAGGCGCTGGGCAAGCCGCTGGATGGGCGCACGGATCTTTACGCTTTGGGCGTGATGCTTTACGAATTCCTGACCGGGCAACTGCCCTTCAGCGCGGATGACCCCCTGGCAATCATCTCCCGGCACATCAACCAGGAACCCGAACCGCCTTCCAGCCTGGTCCCGGGCTTGCCGCCTTCGCTGGAGGCTGTAACGATGAAATTGCTGGCCAAAAATGCGGATGAGCGTTTCGGCAGCGCGGCAGAGGTGCGTAATGTTCTGGAAGACTATCTCTCCGGTCAGGAATATCGCAGCAAACCGCGCGGCCGACATAACCTGCCCATCGACCTGACCAGTTTCATTGGCCGGGATAATGAAGTCGAGGAAGTCAGGCGGTTGGTTAAAATAAACCGCCTGCTGACGCTCACCGGTGTGGGCGGTACAGGCAAAACCCGCCTGGCGCTGCAAGCCGCGCGCGGGTTACTGGATGACTTTACGGACGGCATCTGGGTGGCGGAGCTTTCCACCATCTTCGAGCCGGGACAGGTGCTGCGCGCGACGCTGGGCGTCCTGGGGGTGCGCGACCAGCCCAACCGCGCCCCGCTGGATACCCTGACCGAATACTTGCGGCCGCGCAATTTGCTGTTAATCCTGGATAATTGCGAACATCTGATCTCTGCCTGCTCAGCGATCACCGGGCAGCTGCTGAGCGCCTGCCCTGACCTGCGCATCATGGCCACCAGCCGTGAATCGCTGGGCGTGCCGGGTGAGGTTACCTTTCACGTTCCCTCCATGAAACTGCCGCAGGATGGAAACCTGCTGGACAGGGATACCGTTTGGCGGACAGAATCCATGCAATTATTCCGCGAACGGGTGCTGAGCGTGTTGCCGGATTTCAGGCCGGACGAGGCGCAAACACGCGCGGCAGCCAGTATCTGCACGCGCCTGGATGGCATTCCGCTGGCGATCGAGTTAGCCGCCGCGCGCGTCAAGGTGATGGCAGTGAAGGAGATCTCCGCGCGGCTTTCCGACCGGTTCCGTCTGCTGGCCGGCGGCAGCCGTTCGGCCATGCCGCGCCAGCAAACCCTGGAAGCGTTGATCGACTGGAGCTATGACTTGCTGACGGGGAGTGAAAAAACGCTGCTGCAACGGCTTTCCATTTTCGCGGGCGGCTGGACACTGCAAGCCGCCGAACAGATCTGCCATGCGCAGCCTTTGCAGAAAGGTGAAATTTTAGACGTGCTGGCGCGGTTGGTGGATAAATCGCTGGTGAATTCAGACACGCGCCACGGAGAGGCGCGTTACAGCATGTTGGAAACCATCCGCCAGTACGCGCGCAATAAACTGATCCAGTCCGGCGAGATTGAAGCGCTGCGGCATCATCATTTGGAATATTATGCTGACTTTTGCCGCATGGCTAATCCACAATTATGGCGCGCGCAGCAGGTGCGTTGGATGGACCGTCTGGAAGAAGAACATGATAACCTGCGCGCGGCTCTGGAATGGAGCATGTGCGAATCCTGCGGCCAAGGTCAAATTCTTGCCGGCATGCACATCGCGGCGGACATCTTCATTTTCTGGCTGGTGCGCGGATATTGGAGCGAAGGGCTGGACTGGATGCGCCGGCTTTCGGAGCTGCCAGCCGCAGCTGGCATTGAGGATCCGGTAAAAACCCGCCTGACCTATTCAATCGGTTTTTTGGTCAAAGAAATCGGGGACCTGCATTCAGCCAAGAAATACTTTTTGGAAGCCCTTAAGGCTTCCGGCGAGAATGGATCAGCCCGGGCGTACGCTCTCCTGGGTCTGGGTGAAGTATCCATGATCGAAAAATTCGACGATACAGCCGAAGGGTACATCGACCAGAGCCTGGCAATCTTCCGCGCATTGAACGATCCGGTTGGCCTGGCCCTGGCGCTCTCGCGCAAGGCCAACCTGGCCGCAGATAAACAAGGTTACGAGCAAGCCAAGGCGTATTACCAGGAGAATTTGGCAATCTGCCGCGAATTGGGGCATCTGCTAGGCATCGCCGGCACCCTGATGGCGCTGGGACGGCTGGAAATGGATAAAGGCGACAAGGCTTTGGGCCGCCAGTATCTGGAGGAATGCCTGGCGATCTTCAGGGAATCGCGGGATAAATCCGGCATTGCCGGCGCTTTAAGCGCCATCGGCTACGACGACCTTACTTCAGAGAACCTGGAAAGTTCGAAAGAAAAGTATGAGGAAGTGCTGCGCATCAACCGCGAATTGCGCAGCAGCCCGGGCATGGGTTCGGCGTTGATCGCGCTGGGCGAGATATCCCGTTCTCAAAGCGATTACGTCAGCGCGCGCATGTATTATGAGGAAGCCCTGGCGATCAATGAAAACCTGGGGCAGGTGGGTATCGTCATGGTAGTGGCGCATAACCTCGGCTACGTGGCCAAACAGCAGAAAGATCAAAGCCTCTCTCTGAGTTATTTCCGCAGGAGCCTGCGCCTGGCAGTGGAAAGAAACGTGCGGCGCTTTTTCGCCTATTGCCTCACCGGCATCGCCACCGTTTACTATGAAATGAACCGGGTTGAGGATGCCCTGCGTCTGTTTGGCGCGGGCGAACGCCTGGCGCTCGAGAAGAACTATAAATTTGACCCGGTCGATCAATGGGAAATCAACCAATGTCTGAAAGCGATCGACCATGTCTTTCCGGCCAAACAAAAAGAAAAATTATGGGCGGAAGGGCAAAAACTATCTGTGGAACAAGCGATTCAACTGGCGGAGGAAGATCATGGAAAACAAGGATAGGATCCGTTGTGTGTTATTGGGGTTGATATGCCTGATGCCCTCATTGTTCTTCTGGGTGACGCGCAGCTTGCCGATCGAAGCGCTGGGCCAGCTACGCTTGAGCTTCCCGGGAGCGACCCGCCTGGAGTTCATTCTTTCCGGAATTGCTTTCCCGTTGATCGCGGTGGCGCTGGGTTGGCTGGCATACCGCCGCTGTGAAAGTAAAGTGGAAAGCTTGCTGGTGATCGGATTCGGTTTTTTAGAAATCGCTGCGGCGGCTGCCGCAGCGATTTTTGGTTTCGGAATCTAGCTCATCTGAAAATCACCGTAACCTGGTTCAGCAGCGGAGCGATCAAGAGCGAAGACATGCCGATCAGCTTCATGAAGATCAACAGCGAAGGGCCGGCGACATCTTTCAGCGGATCGCCGTAGGTATCTCCCACTACTGCTGAAGCATGCGCGAAGGAACCGCGCAGGCTTTCATCTTCCTCGATGGTCTTCTTGGCGTTATCGAAAGCTGTGCCGGTGTTGTTGAAAAAGGCGCCCAGCAAAGCGGATGAAGATACCGCGCCGATCAACAGCGCGCCCAGCGCCGCGCTACCGAACAGGAAACCGGTGGCCAGCGGCAGGATGAAGGCGATTGCGCCGGGCAGCAGCATCTCGCGCAGCGCGTTCTTGGTGGCGATATCCACGCAATACCCATAATTGGGTTTGGCCTTGCCTTCCAAAATTGCCGGGTTCTGGCGGAATTGATCGCGCACTTCATCCACCATTTTTTCAGCGGTTTTCGCCGTGGCGCCGATCACAATGGAAGACATCAGGTAAGGCAGGCTGATGCCCACAAAGATGAATCCAATGGCGTAAGGAGTGATCAGGTCCAGCACGGTGTTGCCGGTGATGGCAAAGAAAGTGGCGAACAGCACAAAGGCCGTGATCGTGCCGGAGGACATGGCGTAGGATTTGGTGGTGGCTTTGAGTGTGTTGCCGACCGCGTCCAGGTGAGATAGCGATTCGAAGACTTTGCGCTGGGCCTTGCCAATCTTGGCGATTCCGGCGGCGTTATCCACGATTGGGCCGAAAGCATCCGAAGCCATAATGATGCCGATCAACAGGTCAGTGCCGATGTTAACGGCCAGGATGGCCATAATGGTTCCGCCGGCGATGTTGAACGCCAGCATGATGGCCGTGATGATCGTCAGTAAACCGATGATGGGGCTGCGCAAGCCGAAAGCCGTGCCGGTCATCAGCGTCAGCGCCGCGCCGCGATGGGAAGCGGCTGCGATTTTCTTCACCGGGGTTTCGTTGATGCCCGCGTAATGGCGGGTGGTGGCGGCCGCGATCAGCATGGTGGCGATGCCCATTACCGCAGCCAGACCGATGGTGATATCCTTGATCAGCCACATGGATAACAGCATTGCCCCAATCGCGCTCAAAATCGAGCTGACCCATAACCCGATGTTGAAAATCCCGGTTGGTTTTTGGTTGGCGAACCACTGGCGCGTGGCCAGGATACCGATGGCCGAAGCGATGATTCCCACACACTGCAGCAGGATGGGGAAATAGATCACATCCCTGCCGTAAATGGATGTCAGCGTCGCGCAGACCACGCTGCCGGTGATGATGTCATCGCTGAAAGTCTGAAAGAGGTCAGCGCCGCGGCCGGCGCAATCACCCACATTGTCACCCACCAGGTCGGCGATCACGGCTGCGTTACGCGGATCATCCTCGGGAATCCGCTCCTCGACTTTGCCCACCAGGTCGGCGCCCACATCCGCCGATTTGGTGAAAATACCCCCGCCGATCTGGCCGAACAAGGCAGCCAGGGAGCCGCCCACGCCGAAGCCCACCAGGACGTTGGGATCTTTAAAGATCATAAACAGAATAGTCAACACCAGCAGGCTGAAACCGGTCACCAGCAGGCCCATCACGCCGCCGCCGAACACGGCCATGCGGAAGGAGCGTGAAAACGATTCTTCCGCCAGGTCAGCGGTTTGGATGTTGGTGCGCACGCTAATGGACATGCCCAGGTAGCCGGCAGTCATGGAAGTGCCCACGCCCAGGATAAATGCCAATGCTTCGCGCCAGCCCATGAAAGCCCACACCACCGCGCCCATGAAGGGCGTTACCAACAAGATGGTGCGGATTTGGCGCCGCATGTAGATCTTGGCGGCACTATGAATATCCTCGCTCACTTCCAGCATCAATTGCGACTTGGGTTTGCGCATAATGATGCGGCTGGCAAAAATGCCGGACAGGTAGATGGCAAACAAACCAACGATGATGGGCAAAACCCATAATGTGAAACCTGAAAAAACTGCCCAGGCAAGCAATCCCCCGAAAACCAAAATACCAATTAAATACAGCCAACGGCTCAGCGTCATTGCTCTTCTCCTCAATTTGAAAGAATCGTGGGGTTATGGCATACAGGATTTTGCAGAATTATACCGGGATTTTATAAATATAACAGTTTCATTTTTAAGAAAGAAATCATTATTTAAGAATACATTCTACTGATCAACCACATCACCAGGATGCGTCAGATTGAGCAATTGCAAAACACTAAAGCCAAACAACGCGACGATAACAGTGATCACGGCCGCAAGTCCGAATCCAGCGGGGAGCGGATACTCAGCGCCGGGCTGAAAGCCGAAATGCAGCGCCCCCGGTTTGATTAAACCCACATGCGCCATGCCGGGGGTTCCACCCATTGCCCGGCCATGGTAAACACCACACAAATTTTGGGGTAAAGC
>CAZDUN010000009.1:10781-14740 GCA_964508615.1 uncultured Pelolinea sp.
CACCCGGTTGCAGTAAGCCAGCAGCGGCCAGGCAGCGGCTGCCAGCCATTGCCCGGCCAGAGGAAACACCAAGCCAATGATCGTGGAAAGTCCGCCCAGCGCCATCAGCGGCGGCTGGATAATGATCAGCGCCAAGTTGGCAGGCAGCGCCAGCAATGAAAATGCCGGGTTCAATTGGAACAACACCGGCGAGACGCAGATCTGGGCGGTTAGCGTGCTGACCACCAGCGCTAGAATGGGCTGCCACCACTGGCGTACGCTTTCGGCAGCCCATCGGCCCAGCAAGGCATCCGTCCATTTGAGCAGCGGATCGACCATGGTTGTCAAACCCAGGCAAGCCAGGAAAGATAGCTGGAAGCTGATATCCCAAAGCAGAAATGGGTTGCCTGCCAGCATGGCGGCAGCCGCGATGACCAGGCTGTGCAACGCGAGCACCCTGCGGCCGAAGTAATGGGCGGGGATGGCCAGGCTGCCCATGATCGCAGCGCGCACCACCGCCGGCTCTGCCCCCACCAGCAGTGTATAGAGCAGGATCGCCGCCACGGCTACCAATCCTGCCCGGGCGGGGCTGAACAAGAGCCGGGTCAAGCGGGTGATGAACCAGGAAATAAGCGCGATGTTGAAACCGGAAATGGCGATGATGTGCAGTACGCCGCAAGCCCGGTAAGCCTCGACCAGATAATCCGGGAGGTTCCAGTCGGTGCCCAGCAGAATGCCAGCCAGCAATGCCGACTCTGGAAAAGGCATTTGCTCAAAGATCACGCGTTGGGCGCGTTCGCGCAGCGTGTAGATGGCGGCCATGAACGGGCTGCCGGCGTCGCGTCCCAGAGTGGTGATCTGCGGGTATTGCATGCGGGCATGGATGCCGCGCCGCGCCAGGTAGGACTGATAGGGCTGCGTCCCGTCATCCAGCACGGAAACCAGCGGCCCTTCCATGCGCAGCACGTCTCCGTAGGAGAGATTGAAACCTCCCGGCAAACGCAGCTCCAGTTTGCCGCGGATCGGCTGCTCGCTGCCCGCGATGCGGATGGATTGGGCTTCGAGGATTGCCACAGTGCTGGAGGAGGATTCCTCGGGGAATGAAATCACTCGGCCGGTAATGGTGACGGCTTCACCGGAAGCGTAAGCAGCCAAATCTTGCGGCGTTCCGTTCGGCAAAGCGGCTTGAAAACGCCAGCCGCCAAAGGCCAACGCGGCGATCAGTAAACTGAACTGGACATGGAAAAGCGTTTTGGAAAGCAGCGGGTGAACGGCAGGGGGATCGAGTCTTTTTTCAAGAAACACACCCAGGGAGGAAAGCAGCAGGAGCGCCAGCCAGAGCCAGGCTGGAAGGGGCAGGAATGCCGAGAGCGCTATACCGCCGGTGAAAGCCAGGCAAACCCAGAAGAGTGGCATGAGTGTGTGGTGAAGGGCTTGTTCATACTTGCTCGGCGTAAACGCCGCGATAGCTTTCCGGGAGCAGCGCGGCGATGCGCCGCATCAGTTCATCGGTCCAGTATTTCAAATCCGCCGAGCGCTCGCCGGCTTTGAACTCGGGAATCACAAAAGCCTCTCCGAAGCGGATGGTGATGCGCGGCCGGCGCAGACTGAAGATTTTTTTGAAAGCGCTTTCCGTTCCGGTGATGCCGACCGGGAGGATGGGTACCCTGGTCTTGGCAGCCAGCATGACCGTGCCGGGTTTGCCCGGCTGCAGCTTACCGGTTTTGCTGCGCGTGCCTTCCGGGGCGATTCCCAGCGCCAGACCTTCGGCCAGGGCTTTCGAGGCCTGGCGAATGGCGCTGAAATCAGCAATGTCACGGTCGATCCAGATGCCCTGCGCGCTTTCAGTGAACCATTTCATGAAGAAATTCTTTTGGTACTTGGTGGTCACCAGGGCAGTGATATCCGACCTTTTGGGGTTGACGAACAACACCGGCGTATCCAGATAGTGTACATGATTGATGGCGATGATCACGCCGCCGGACGCCGGCATATTCTCGATATCGATATACTCCGTGCGCGTCAGGATTTTGATCAAAAATCGCACCAGATTCTGCAAAGATTTACGTTTCATTCTGATCATGCCAATGATTATAGTAGCGTTTGGCCGCCGTTTGAATGGATTTCTTCCACGCTGCTTGCATCCTCGTTGATTTGCTCCTGCCTAAACCTGGCGCGCAAGCGCAGCGTGATGAAGACGATCGCGGCGAAAACAGCCGCCATGCAAATCAAGGAAAGCACGCTGCCGGCTGTCACGCTGGCGGTTTCCGGCGCCGCCAGGGGTGTGCCAGAAAAACCGTTCACCAGGGCCATCGAGTTCCACAAACCGTGCAAGGCAGTACCGCCCAATAAACACAGCAAAGCTGTTCCCCATTGCCGCTCGCAGCGCGCTTTGGCGATGCCGTAACCGACCAATCCGCTCAAGCCGACATGCAGCATGCCGGCCAATGCGCGCAGCAATACGGCTGAAAGCCAACTTTCGGTTGTAATCTGGCTGACCAGACTGGCGCTTTCCAGCAGCGCAAACGCGCCGCCGCTCACCAGGCCGAGCTCAAAACCCTCGCGCAGACGCAGGGTTTTGCGGCGCACCAACCAAACAGCCAGTGGTTTGAAGCTTTCCTCCGCAAAGGGCGCGAGCACTCCAATGACCAGGAAGATGGCGGTACCCAGGACCGGGTTTTGCATCAGCACGCTCAATAGCTGTTCGAGCGCTTCCAGGCTTTCGAGATCCGGCTGCAGCTGCGCGGTCAAATCCATCAGTTCAGTCAGCGCGCCGGGCTGCATCCCAATCAGGATAAAGACAGCCAAAGCCGCCAGCACCAGCAGCATGATTTCGACCAGCAGGATCACCAGCGGCGCGGCCGTCAACCCAACCGTGAGCGTTCCCCATTCTTTCAAAGGAGCAGGTCGCGCCAATCCGCGCCGCGAAAACTCGACCAGCCACCAGACCGGGATCAACACGCATAGAGTGGTGATCAGCGACATAAGCGCTGCATGACTGGTCTGCCTGCTCAGGAGATAACCTGCCAGTAGTAACAAGAAAAAAGCAATCAGCGCCAAACTGGCGTGTTTGAACAGCGAAACATACTTCGGCGCTGCTTCGCGGCCGGCCAATTTTCGGATGGACAGGATCAGGCTGGGGGTGATCAACAGGCCAAGGAACAGCGATAACATGGCGATGGATGTCAACATCGGCCTTTCGGGCAAGGAGACTTCGGCAACCGTGCCTGCCATAAAGGAACCGGCTGCGACGAATACGCTAAATAAAAGGCCCAGTGCGCTGAGCATAAGCATCAAGACACTGGGCCATTTTTTAGTTTCAGACGGCATTATTCTTCTGTGATTTTAATCTCGAGCACTTTATCGACCACATCGTTGAAGATGTTGTCGCGGATCTCGAATTTATCCAGGACGTCCAATCCTTCGGTCACCTTACCGAAAATAGTGCGGTTGTCCTGATCCGTGAGAGCAACTTTATTGATGAAGAACATGCTGCCATTTGTGCCGTAACCGGGCCAGACGCTGTAAACCGCCAGCATGCCGGGTTCGGCAAAGGTCAGGTCGCTGATCTCATCCAGATAGGCATACCCCGCCCCGCCGTAGCCGGTATCGGAGGGATCGCCTGACAGAACGAAATCGGAGGAGGAGATGATCGACAGGTTGTCGTACCAGCCTTGCTGTGCCAGATAAACAAAACTGTTGACCGCCACGGGAGCTTTGTCGGGATACAACTCGACCTTGATGTCGCCCTGGGTGGTCGAGATGGTGGCAGTGTATTTCTTGCTGTCGTCCACCACGCTGGGGGCGCAAACTTCAAATTCATTTTCCTTGTTTTTAATCAATCTCAGGTAGATTGAAAAGATCTCGATGCCCCTCTGGTTCTCCGGCCACTGGTAACCATTGATCATCAGGGTGGGCGTGCCGGTGATACCCAACGCATCGGCTTCATCTGTAAAGGTCTGTACCTTCGCGATTACTTC
>CAZDUN010000009.1:14750-26105 GCA_964508615.1 uncultured Pelolinea sp.
CAGCGTCGATGCCCAAAGAAGGCACCTGTTCTTTCAGCCATTCTTCGAAATCAGCCGCCGCCAAACCGCTCCAAAAATCAGTCTCGGCCAAAGCTGCGTCGGTGGGGTCGTTGGGATCCTGGTATTGTCTTTCGAACAGGAAATTCTTAAATTCTACGAATTTTCCTTGCATGCCCGCGGCAACCATGGCTTGAGAAGCGATAATCGATTTGTCATGAAAGGTTACTGGGAATGGCCTGAAGCGGAAAACCAGGCGCACATCATCCGGGTACATGGCTTGAAATTCCGTCAAAATCGGTTCAAGCTGGGCGCAGTATGGGCACTGCGGTTCGCTATATTCAAGGAATGTTAATGCCGCATCTTCTGGTCCCACTGTATAATCCGCTTCGGTAACCGGGGGCAGGTTGGGGTAGGGTTCGGATAGTGAATAACTGAGTACAGAGAAAGGAACGCAGGGGTTATCCGCGTCGGTGATGGGCGCCTGGGTGGGCGCCACGGTGGGTTGGGCTTCCGCTCCTTCTGCCGCGGGTGCTTCAACGGTTGCGGTCGGCTCTTCAGTGGATTCAGCCTTGTCGAATAACACCCCGCAGGACGCGATCAGCAACGAACTCAATAGTAAAACTGGCAGTATCTTTTTAACCATGGTGTTTTCACCTCTCTAGTAGTATTTAAGATAATTTAGATAAATAAGATAATAATAATCCCTGAAGCTCGGATTGTACCATATCCGTATCTCGGCTGGCGTCCACAATTTTCCAACGCGCGGGATCTGCCTTGGCCATCTCCAGGTATCCCTGCCTGACACGTTGATGATATTGTAGCACGTAGGCGTCCATGCGGTTCCACTCCCCGCCCCCTTTTTGACGGCGTTCCAGGCCGGTTTGCGCGTCGATATCCAGTAAGAAAGTCAAATCGGGTTTCAATCCGCCCGTGGCAAAATCCAGCAGCTTCTGTATCAGCATCAGGTCGTTGCGGTGGCCGTAACCCTGATAAGCCAGCGTGGAATCCGCGTAGCGGTCGAGCAGCACGATTTCGCCCTGCGCCAGGTGCGGTTTGAGCACCTCTTCCACCAGTTGCGCGCGGGCGGCGCAAAACAACAAGGTCTCGGTGCGCGGGTGCATGGTTTTATTTTGATGATCCATCAGCACCTGGCGGATCTGCTCGCCGATGAAGGTATCGCCCGGTTCCCGTCCGCAGAAAACCTTGTATCCTTTCGCGGTCAAAAAATCAGCCAGGAGATGAATCTGGAGCGTCTTGCCGCTGCCGTCCGGTCCTTCCAACGTTATGAACATCGACTAATCCCTGAAAATGCGCACATGGCGGTTGGGTTCCTTGCCATAGGAATGTGAAACCAGCTCGGCCTGGCGTGCCAGTTCATGCTGGACGCGCCGCACGCGCGCGGGCGCCGGCGGCAGGTCAACCCAGTGCTGGCCGCTGCGCACAGCTTCGATCGCTTCCATGGTTTGAAGATTGATTTCCTCCAGGTTGAGATTTTTTCCCGGCATCTCATCTAGATTATACAATTCGGCAAAAGCCTGTTCGATCTGGCTGGTGGAATTGGAACGCAGCACGTAAATGGGAATAGCCTGCTCCTCCGCGATGGCAACCGGTTTCTGGTGCTTGCGGTAGTAGGATTTCAACGTCACAAGCACCTCCGCCTGGCGCAGGTCGCGCACCAGGTTGACCGGCACCCCCAGGCGTTTGGCGGCTTGTTCCATGCGGTTGCGCGCCACGCCATAGGGATAGATCGCGACCTGTTTCAGCGGAATGCTGTTGGGAGATTCCAACTGGGCAGATGTGTTTTCCGGAAGGACGTAGGCGGGTTTCTGCCCATATTCCTTCTCCAGCTCGCGGCCATTTCTGAAACCATTGGGGAAAGAACGCCGCAGCCCCTGCGCGCTGGGCTGGCTGGCGGCCGGACGGGGTTCGGGTTTCTGAATATGAATTTCATCGTGTTCGTCGCGATAGCGGATCTCCGGCTGCAGCGGGTAACCGCGCAGCAGCGCATCCACCGAAGCGGCCACGTCTTCATGCACCGCCAGGCGGTTGCGTTCCTGGATTTCGATCAAAACATCGAAAGTGGGCGGCGCGCGCCTTTCCAGCACGGTTTTTTGCGTACCGCGGCGGCGGGCTTCTTCGTCGGACAGGGTAACCGATTCGATCCCGCCGATCAGGTCGGAAAGGGTCGGGTTGAGCAGCAGATTTTCCAGCGTGCGCCCATGGGCAGTGGCCACCAGCTGCACACCGCGTTCCGCTATGGTGCGGGCGGCCGCGGCTTCCAGTTCGCGCCCGATCTCGTCGATCACGATCACTTCCGGGTTATGATTCTCCACTGCCTCGATCATGACCTCGTGCTGCAGCGAGGGTTTGGCAACCTGCATGCGCCGCGCGCGGCCGACCGCCGGATGCGGCACGTCACCGTCGCCGCCGATCTCGTTGGAAGTATCCACGATGACCACGCGAGAATTCTCGGCCAGGATGCGGGCGGCTTCGCGCAGCATGGTGGTCTTGCCGATGCCGGGGCGCCCCAGCAGCAGGATGCTCTTGCCGGATTCGACCAGGTCCTGCATGATGTCGATGGTGCCGTAAACCGCGCGCCCCACCCGGCAGGTGAGGCCGACCACCGCCCCCAGTTTATTGCGTATAGCTGAAATGCGGTGCAAGGTGCGTTCAATACCGGGGCGGTTATCCGCGTCGAATTCGCCGATGCGCTTTAAGACCTCGTCAATTTCAGCACGGGCTACTTCCCGGTCACTGATTTCCACTTCCCTGTCAATGAAACGCGCCATGGGCAGGCGGCCGAGGTCGAGGATGATTTCCAGTAAATCATCAGCGTTATTGGCTTTTTTGACTTGGTCTTCGTACTTGGGTGGAAGAACTGCCAGCAGAGCCGGCAAGTCGTCAGTAATACGACGCTGTGTCATTCTAAATGATTACCTCTGTTGACTTGCTCAGATAAGATTTAATTATAAATGAACCTACAGTTTACTGGAATGGACATAAGGCGCGACCGGATCAGGATGGCTGCTCTCTTTGGAATGGTTCAGCACGCCCAGTGGAACTTTTTCCATAATAGTGAAATATTTTACCAAGCGCTCTTTGCGCGGAGAAGCAGGCTTGGATATTTCCTGCAGCGTATCGTCCGAACAGCCGCAGCCGGCAGCCTGGCCTAGATAACAGGTCGTGATGAATTCCGGCAGCGCGCTGGAAAGCGACAGCAGGGCGGATGTTGGATCGGCGCACAGTCCGCTCAACAGCGGATACAGGATCGCTTTGCTGCCGAAGGTTTTGGATACAGCGATGGCCGCAATATTATGGTCGATCTTTAAAATATAATCCGGCAGGTTCTTGCCTGCCTGCGGAGAAATCGCGCGGTTGGCAGGCGGCAGGTGTTTGCTGCGAAAGCGGTCGATTTCATGCGCGTCTTTCGAAAACGGTTTTTCCCATTGCAGGTTTGAAGCCCGGCCATTGAGAGCATGGGGTGACTTAATCCGCCAATATCTCTCCCAACCGCAGACATTAAAACCAGCCCGGCGGAAAGCCGGGAACAACACAGAATCCTGCTCCAGGCTGGCCAGCAGGAGCTTTGCCCCGCGCAGCCCGGCTTCAAATGCCAGATTATCGATCAGGTGCAGCAGGGGTGTATCACGCTGCTCGTCGTAATTGAGCAGCCAATTGATACAGGCACGCCGCTGGTCCTGTTCCACCTGGCCGAAGGCCGTGGGACTGAACGCGCCCGAGCGGATGGATTGGGTAAACCAGCTGCCCCCGCCGGTCAGCGTCTCGATACCCAGGCGGGCAAACAAGCTGTGCGAGTTATGCAGCAAGCCTGATTCGGTGTTTACCCAGAAAATTTGATCGCGATGTCGGAAGATGGAGATCAGGTCAAGCGGGGAAACGGAGGAGATTTCTATGGGATCATCTCCAGGAAATACCGGTGAAAACGGTCGTCGTTAGTCAATTCCGGGTGGAAGGAGGTTGCCAGCCAGCGCCCTTCCCGCGCGGCCACGATGCGCCCGTCAGCCAGGCTGGCCAGCACTTCCACGCCCGCGCCGGCCTGCTCGATCAGCGGCGCGCGTATGAAAATGGCATGGAAAGGAGCTTTGGTCTTGGATACTTCCTGCAAGCATGGGACCGTCAGGTCGATTTCGAAACTGTCCACCTGCCGGCCGAAAGCGTTGCGTTCAACTTTAATGTCCATCAAACCCAACAGGGGTTGTTTCCGAGCGGCGTCTTTGGAAAGGAAGATGCTGCCGGCGCAGGTGCCCCAGACCGCGTGTGCCCTCCCAAATTCCCGCAGCGGCTCCATCAAGCCAAAATCAACCGCCAGCTTGCCGATGGTAGTGGATTCGCCTCCGGGAATGATCAAACCATCCAGACTGATTAAATCGGAAGGCAGACGCACTTGCGTGACCTGCGCGCCCAGACCTTCCATTATTTTCTGGTGTTCAATGAAAGCACCCTGAAGAGCCAAAACACCGATACGCACGGGTTACCAACCTCTGCCGGCTATGAGCTCGCTTTCGGGTATGCTGTTCACCTGGCGGCCGACCATGGGCTCGCCCAGGTTGCGGCTGACTTCAGCCAGGATCTTGGCGTCCTGGTAATGCGTGGTGGCTTTGACGATGGCCGCGGCGCGCTTGGCCGGGTCGCCGGATTTGAAGATGCCGGAACCCACGAACACACCATCCACGCCCAACTGCATCATCAGCGCCGCGTCCGCTGGCGTGGCGATGCCGCCAGCCGCGAAGTTCACCACCGGCAGGCGGCCGAGCTGGCGTGTTTCCAGCACCAGTTCGTAAGGCGCGCCGATCTCTTTCGAGAAGGCCATGATTTCTTCTTCAGGCAGGCCAACCAGGCGGCGGATATCGCCCAGCACGCAGCGCGCATGCCGCACGGCTTCGACCACGTCACCGGTGCCGGCTTCGCCCTTGGTGCGCACCATGGCCGCGCCTTCGCCGATGCGGCGCAGGGCTTCGCCCAGGTTGCGGGCGCCGCACACAAAGGGGATCTTGAAGGCATGTTTGTTGATATGGTGGGCTTCGTCAGCCGGGGTGAGAACCTCGGATTCATCCACGTAATCCACGCCCAAGGCTTCCAGGATTTGCGCTTCCACAAAATGTCCGATGCGGGCCTTGGCCATCACCGGGATGCTCACAGCTTCCATGATCTTGAGGATCAACTCGGGATCGCTCATGCGCGCCACGCCGCCCTCGGCGCGGATGTCAGCTGGAACGCGTTCCAGCGCCATTACAGCTACGGCGCCGGCGTCTTCAGCGATGCGCGCGTGTTCAGGGGTGACGACATCCATGATCACGCCGCCTTTCAACATTTGCGCTAAGCCCTTTTTGACTGTAAAGGAGCCTGTTTCTGCTGTCATTTGAAAATACCTCCGGATATAACTCAGTGCAGGTCTTATTCTACCACCAAGGAAAAAATGCTGTCCCGCCGGCAGCTTCGCTGATGTTTCACGTGAAACATCAGCAGGTCCGTGCAGGCAAGGTTTCACGTGAAACCTTGCCGGGGATATTGCGTATGATGAGTGGCAGTTTTATCGCCTGCTGATAGAATGGACAGGATGAAGATGAATATGAACGCGGTAATCTTGTGCGAGGGTGTTTCATTTGCCTATAACGGCATCCCTGCCCTGCATGGGCAGAGTTTCGACGTTCAACCGGGGGAGGTTTTTGCCCTGTTAGGCCCTAACGGCGCTGGAAAGACCACCAGCATCCGGATTCTGAATGGCCTTTTAAAGCCGCAAAGCGGCCGCTGTCGCGTGCTGGGGCTCGACCCGTCCGCGCAGGGCGCGCTTATCCGCCGGCGCACGGGCGTGTTGACGGAAACCCCGGCGCTGTACGAGCGCTTGTCGGCCTGGCAGAACCTGCATTTCTTCGGCGCCTTGGCGGGATTGAGCGTTGAAGAGATCGATGCGCGCGGCGCGTATTACCTGGACTTGTTCGAGCTGGGCGGACGCGCCGGCGACCGCGTGGAGACTTACAGCAAGGGTATGAAGCAGCGCCTGGCGCTGGCACGCGCCCTGCTGCACGGGCCGGAGCTGTTGTTCCTGGATGAACCCACCTCTGGCATGGATCCCGCCGCCGCGCGCCAGGTGGAGGAACTGATCTACCAGGTCAGCAAGCGCGAGAACCGCAGCGTGGTGCTGTGCACGCACCGCTTGTATGAAGCGGAAAAGGTTTGCGATCGGGTGGCGGTGATGAAAAAAGGGTCTGTCTTAGTTAGCGGATCACTGGATGATTTGCGCGCCCGGATTGCCCCGCAGGTCAGGGTTGCGATCAGTTTCCAGCGGATGCCTGCACAAAACACTTTGGAAGCCGTCCGGAATTTGCGCGGCGTAGCCAGCCTGAACACACGCAATGGCAATGCCTGGGAGCTGCGACTGGAATCGACCGGGGTCATCCCGGTCATCGTCCGTATGCTGGTTGAGGCAGGCGCATCCGTCGAAGCGGTAATCCCCAGCCGGGCCAGCCTGGAGGATATTTACCTGCAATTGCAAACCAACGAGCATGAGGCGCTTCAATGAACATCCGCAATATATTGATCATTGCCCGTAAAGACTGGCTGGAGGTGCGCCAGAACAAATATGCCTGGGTGCCAATGCTGATCGTGCCGGCCATCTTTGTGGTCGTTTTGCCGCTGGTTTTCACTTTACTGATCCCGGCGCTCCCGGTCAGCCCGCAGGACGTGTTGAATTCCGATACTGACATCCAGTTTTTCCTGGAGCGCATGCCCCCGCAATTGAGCCAATATATCGACCTGCAGAACCCCATGCAATCCATGCTGGTCATTATGCTGGGCATCATGTTCGCGCCCATGTTCCTGATACTGCCGCTGATGTATGCCACCACCATCGCGTCAGAATCATTTGCGGGTGAACGCGAGCGCAAGACCATGGAGGCGCTGCTGTACACGCCCGCCAGCGACGCGGAATTGTTCCTCGGAAAAGTGGCCGCGGCAGCGATCCCTTCGATCGGCGTGACCTGGCTGGGATTCGCGCTCTACACGCTCATCCTCAACCTGGCGCCTTATCCGTATATCCAGCGCATCTGGTTCCCGCTGCCTACCTGGTGGCCGTTAATCTTCTGGATCACGCCCGCCCTGGTGGTTTTGGGTATATCCCTGACTGTCATCATTTCCGCGCGCGTGCAGAATTTCCTGGGAGCATACCAAACCAGCGCCGCTGTGGTGCTGCTGGTGGTGCTGCTATTTGCCGGTCAAATGAGCGGCGTGCTTTACCTGAGTGTGGGTGTGGAAATGCTGATCGGGTTGTTCTTTTGGGCGGCAGCCGCCGGGCTGACCGCGCTGGCGGTCAGCGGTTTCAACCGCGAAGCCTTACTGAAGGGGTGAACTGGATCTGACGGGCGATTCCGCGAGGGGTTGCAGGTAGCCGATGGCAGTGCTGTGTTCCTCATCCATGACCAGGCGCAGGCGATGATCCTTGCGGTAATCGTTGATCTTGATCACGCGCAGGCGTTCCTTGGCGGCTTCATCCGCGGGTATCAACTCATCCAGGCAGCTGGGTGAATGATAGAAGAAGGACGGCTGGAAAACGCTTTGCGCATCATCTAGGATGATGGCCAGCGGATAGATCTGCGCCTCCAGCAGGTCCTGGAAGAAATGCGTGCCCAGTGAAGGCTCGGGGGACGGGCCGATTTCCTTGCCGGACATTTCCACTAGCGAACGCGTGTTGAAAATGTCGCTGTAGCCCACCGGGATACCCAGATCGGTGTTGGTACTGCCCCAGCGCCCGGGTCCTACCAGGATAAAGGGTTTGCCTTTCAAGGCTTCATTCACCTTGCCGATAGTGCGCGCCAGTTCGAAGCGCTCGTTAACTTTGAGCTTGAAATATGCCTCGGGCGGGACGAACACCACGTATTCGATGTTATCCACCAAGCCCTGCGGCACCATGAATCGCGTCTGCAGGATGACATCATTCTCGGGCAGGTGGCCAGGGATATCCACGTCCCTGGTTTCCGCCAGGCGGCTCTGCGGCCGGCACTGCAGGAAAGTGAACAGCAGGTCCGGTTCTCCGTTGCCGGTTTCGTTGATCTGCAGAGTGAACTCCAGATCGACCGGGTATTGGTAGCAGCGTTCCAGCGTTTGCAGGATGTGGCGCATTGTCTCCGCAAAGGTCGTGCGCCGCAGCAGATCCTCGAAGGTCAAAACCAGCTTGGCTTTATCGTTTTCCAGCAGGCGCGCGTGCAGCGAGGTGAAATATCCCTCTTCCTTCAATTGGGCAATATAGCGCAGGGGCGGGTAATCCGGGTTGAGCACAGCATGAATAGGCAGCGTATCCATTTTGTTTTCCTGCAGGTTGATCAGGTCAACGTATTGCTGCGAGCAGCGTTCCATGGTGCGCTGGTCGGGGGTGGGGCGCAGCAGCGGGTGGCTGAGCGCGATCAGGCGCGGATAATCGTTGCCGACCCGGTCGACGGCACGCGTGCCCAGGCCCCACACCAGGCGCACGAACCCGTCTTCACGCCTGATTTGCGGCGCCCAACGGTACAGGTTGCGGCTGAAGGCTACGCCAGCCGCGTCCGGCAGGAAAAAGCCGTTATACGGTTTACCTTCCACGGCCATGATCAAAACGGCCATGCGTTCGTCATAGTCCTGCAGGCCCTTGCTGCGCCGGTAAAGCAGCGCGTCCGGATTCAGCGTGGAAGCATACACGCGCGCGATGGCGGTGCATAAGGCTTTCAGGTTCTCCTTGAGCGTGCCCTGGTTGGAAAGGAAAATGCTGTCGTATTTCCCGGCGAAAGAGGTGCCGAAGTTATCTTCCAGCAGGCTGGAGGAACGCACGATGATGGGACGCTTGCCGATATCCTCCAGGACGCCTTCCAACCGCTCGGTGATATCACTGGGCAGATGGCCGGCTGTGAATTTCTTCAACAGCCGCGGGTAATCCGCGCGCATTTGCGCTTCATCTTTGTACTTCTGGTCATTCCAGCGCTCCAGGTCGTTCATGGCGAAGAATGAATACATTTCATTGGAGCCAATGAAGTAGTATTCCGGTTTGCGGATGTGGCTCTGCAGCTCTTCGGGCAGTTCCTCGCTCAGGATGCGGTGCGCCAGCAGCATGCCGGCGGCTTTGCCGCCCACCCGCCCGGCGCCGATCTTGTGGTTGCGGATATCCGCCAGGTCGGGGATGGTAAACCAGCGTTTGGCAATGTTGACATAAGGCAGTTGGTCGCTGATCATGGTGCGGATCAGCACCACGCGCGATTCTTCCAGGTGGTGTTCGTATTTTTCTCGTTCGTGCGGCGGCAGGCGCAGGATCGACCAGGCGTGCTCGAAGATCAGTTCCTGGGGCGCCTGTTCGGGGTTGAAGGTCAGGTTGGGATCGGTGTGCTCGATACCGCGTTCATTCAGAATGTCTGTAACAATGTTCTGAAATTGGTCGAAGGATAAATGCTGGCTGAAGGTCAGGTCAGTCAGCTGGTCGCGCACGTGCAGGATGCGCTCCTCCCACACCTCGGTGGGTTCTTCGCCCAGCGGGTTGCGCAATCCTTCCAACTCTTGTGTGCGGATGGCCTGCTTGCGCACTAGTTCTTCAAATTCGTGTTTTTCAACGATGCCGCGCTTGTACAACTCGTGGCGCATGCGGCTGCGGATGCGGCTGCTTAAAATGGGGTATTGCCCCAGCGCCAGCGTGATACTCATCAATCGATCGACAGAATTTGAAAAAGATTGCATGGCTCGTTTAAGTGCTTACCATTCACCAGTGACTTCAAAAGGATCTTCTTTCTGGCAGGCGGAATGTTGTCTCTGAAATCACCTGTGATATGGGGTTTATATATATTACATTTGTATATTTTATTATCCCAGATGCATGGGCATGATGACGTGTTTGTAACTCTCATCACCCACCGGCGAAAGCATGCCCGGGGTGTTGTTGGCGTTGGTTTCCAGGATAGTGTTGGGCGTACCGATCACCTCCAGCACTTCGCTCAGGAAGCGCACGTTGAAAGCCACCAGTAATTCAGGCCCTTCGATGTTGGCGTCCACCACCACTTCACCGGAACCCATCTCCTCAGATTGGGTGGAGAATTCCACGGCGCCGGGTCCGCTTTCCTGGGGTTGGATGTTCAGGCGGATGACGTAATTTCCCTCGCGGGCGATGATCTCGGCCTGCCGACAAGCTTTCAGAAACTCGTTGGTGGAGATTATTGTGCGGGTTTTGAAGCTGCGCGGGATGATGGCGCGGTAATCGGGGAAGTTGCCTTCGATGAGCTGGGTGACCAGCTCGGCATCTTTCATGTGAAAAATCACCTGGCCGCGGTCAGGCGGGACGATCATGGTGACGGTTTGGTCGCCATCGGTGGCAATACGCGCCAACTCACCCAGCGAGCGAGCCGGGATGATCACCTTGACCGGATTGCCGTTGGAGTTGGAGAGTTCAGCGCTGCGCACCGCGATGCGAAAGCCGTCGGTGGCAGCCAGCGACATCTGGTTGTCATTGATTTCCATCAGAACGCCCTGCAGCACCGGGCGGGCTTCATCCGCCGAGGCGGCGAACCCGACCTGGTGGATCATTTCCTTGAAGTCGGAAACATTCAGTTCGACCCCGGTTGCCAGGTCCGGCACCGGCATGGGCGGGAATTCCTGCGCGTCGATTCCCTTGATATCGAAATTGGAGGTGCCGCAGCGGATATTAAGCGACTGGGTGCGCGCGGTGAGCGCCAGGCTGACTTTATCTCCCGGCAGCGTGCTGATCAAGTCGGCAAAGATGCGCGCGGGGATGGTGATGCTGCCCTCTTCCTCGATCTGCGCGCCGATCCAACAAGTGATGCCCAATTCCAGGTTGGTCGCTGAAAGCCGCAGCCGCCCTTCATCGGTGGCGATCAGGATATTGTTGAGAACCGGCAGTGTGCTGCGCGGGGATACCGCCCGCGAGACTACCCCCAGCCCGTGGGCTAATTGTGCTTGCGATACTGTCAGCTTCATGGTCAGGACCCTCCTCCTTATTCAGGTATTTCAGAAAGAGTATACAATGAGAACGCAGATTTTTCCATTCTCTTTATTTTAAGACAAAAAGCGAAACCGGGTGATGCAGGTTTCGCCTTTGTTTTAGGGATGAATCAGGGGTTAGATCCAGCCGCGCAGCTGCATGGCTTTCACCACGCGGTTGATGGCCACCATGTAGGCCGCATCGCGCATATAAACCTTTTCTTTTTCATACATTTCATACACGCTGTGGAAAGCGGTAGTGATCTTGTCGTCCAGACGCTCCAGCACTTCGCGGTTGGTCCAGTAGTAATTCATATCATTCTGCACGCTTTAGAAGTAGGAAACGGTCACGCCGCCGGCATTGCACAGGAAATCCGGCAGCATGAACAC
>CAZDUN010000010.1:0-289 GCA_964508615.1 uncultured Pelolinea sp.
ATCCCGAAGTGCGTGATGCGGATGTTTTGCTTAGTGGGGGTCAGGTTGACCTCGTCGAAGTTCTCGCCTTCCGCCAGCCATTTATCCAGCACGGCCTGTTTCTCGTCCGCCAGCGCTTGCTGCAACGCCGCCAGTTCTTCCTGGTAGCCTTCCAGCACGGCCTTGGCTTCGTCCAGCCGCCCCTTGGCATCCGAGGCCATGCGCGCCTTTGTGGCTGACGATGAAACTCCTGACAGGTTTTTCTTTGTTAATAAATCCAAGATTGAATCATCTTTTCTTTTTTTACCAG
>CAZDUN010000010.1:299-4340 GCA_964508615.1 uncultured Pelolinea sp.
CAATCCGGCCAGTTCCTGCTGGTAGCCCTCCAGCGCGGCCTTGGCCTGGTCCAGCCGCCCCTTGGCGTCGGAAGCCATGCGTACCTTGCTGGCGGAGGACGACACCCCCGTCAGGCGCCCCTTGGTGGCGAACTTGAACAGCGATTCGCCCACTTTCAGGGCGGTGTCCAGCCCGCGCGAGGTCAGTTCGGATTCGTACTTATCCACCAATGATTGCTGGCGCTCGATCTTGGTCTTCAGCGCGCTTTCCTTGCTGCGGTAGCTGATCTCCAGCTTTTTGCTTTCAGCCTCGGCCTTGGCCTGCGCGGCGGCTTGCGCCTGCTGGCGGAATTGCGTCTCGCTCACTTCCGGCCCGGCGCTGATGCCCAGCGCCTTGCTGACGCGCACCTGCGCCGTGTCGCTCTCGAACACCCACTGCTCGAATTCCTTTTCCTGCCCTGACCACCAGGCCGCCTTGCCCATGAATTCCGGCAGGGCCGCGAATTTTGCTCCGGCGGGTGCGTCCTCGCGGATGGCCTGCAAGTCGAAGTCGCTCACGCAATCCTCCCAGCTTTGCCCGGTCTCGCGCGGGTCCTCCACCAGCGCGCACAGCGTGCGGCTGAGATTCACATTGGGCGTGCGCGAGAAATAACGCACCTCGGCCGCGGCCAGCAGCGCCGGCTGTAGTGTCCCCGTGTTTTCAGCGCCCAGGTAATAATTGCGCACGCCGCCCGCGGCGGGTTTCAGCGCGGCGCCTTCCGCTTTGGAAGTGGCCGGCTGAGAAACCGCTTTTCTGGCGCCGGCTTTAACCCCGGGCGCTTGCGCGCCGGTCAGCGCGTTCAGCGCCGGCACCTGCCCCAGGGTCAGCGGCCCGGCCAGGTAGCTCATGGCGAAGCGCGTCTGGAAGATGAGCGGTTTCTTTTCATGCACGTTGTGATACAGGAACACGCGCTTGCCCAGCGCGGAGATCAGTTTGTCGTATTCGGCGCGCGGCACGCCCCCCGCCGCGCTTTCCAGCCCGTCCAGCAGGCGCTGCTTGTCCTGGTCGGTCTGTAGGCGCCCGATCATCCAGGTGCCGGCGTTGGAGATGCCCTTGTAGTCGATATCCACCGGGTTTTGGGTGGTGAGCACCAGCCCCACGCCAAAGGCGCGCGCGGTCTTCAGCAGGCGGATGATCAACGCCTTGGAGGGCGGGTTGGCCACTGGCGGCAGGTAGCCGTGGATCTCGTCGAAATATACCAGCGCGCGCAGGTCGCCTGTGCCGCTTTGCTTGCGCATCCAGGTCTCGATAGCCGAGTAGAGCAGGGTGATGAAGAACATGCGCTCGCTGTCATTCAGGTGCGCCAGGAAGAACACGCTGTGGCGCGCTTTACCCTCTTTGGTGTACAGCATGCTTTGAATATCCAGCGGCTGGCCCTCGATCCAGGACTGGAAGGAAGGCGAAGCCAGGAAGTTGTTCAGCAGCATGGCTAGCTCGCCGCGCTCTTTCTTGGGGAAGAAGTCGTCCAGCGCGAACGCGCCCAGCTTCTCCAGCGGCGGGTCCTGGGTTTGCAGGATCAAGCCTTGCAGGTCGAGCGAAGCCCCCTTGCGCCAGTTGTGTTCCACGATGTTGGCCAGCAGGATGTGCTCGCGCGAGCGCAGCGGGTCGATGTTCTTGATGCCGATCAGGGTCAGCAGGGCGGTGACGGTGGCCGAGATCTTCTCGCGCAGCAGTTCCTCGTTCTCCTCCCAATCGATTTCGGGCGCTTCGAAAGAAGCCAGGATGTTGACCGGGATGCCGCTGCTCGAACCGGGCGTGTAGATGGCGCGTTCCACCGCCTCCTTGAGGCGCAGGATGTCCTTGCCGCCCAGCCCCCAATCCGCCAAGCCTTTCTTCCAGGCGGCGGCGGTTTCCGCGGCGGCCTGCTGGCTGGTCTTGTTCTCGCGCCGCAGGCTGCTGCTGTCAATCCAGGGTTCGAAATCGGCGGGCAGCAGGTCGGGGAAGGTCAGCGCCAGGTTGGTCAGGTCGCCCTTGGGATCGACCAGGATGGCCGGGATGCCTTGCAGCGCGGCTTCCTCCAGCAGGCCGACGCACAAGCCGGTCTTGCCGGAGCCGGTCATGCCGGTTACGATGGCGTGCGTGGTCAAGTCCGGCGGGTCGTAGCGCAGCGTTTCGTTCGTCAGCGCGCCTTTCTTGAGATCAAAAATCTTGCCCAGGTAGAATTCTTTGTCACTTCCCATGCCGTACCGCCTTTTCGTAAAATGTATTATTTTTATTATATCCAAAGCGAAGGTCATGCAGGTTTCCCATCCATTATGTATAATCTAAGAAACATACTGGCATTCGAACCATGAGCTTTGACTTTCATTACTATCCGCTGGTTTACCGCGCCGGCCGCGAAAGCGACGCCATCCCCGGCTTGCAGGTGCTGGATGCGCCGGCTATCTCCAACCGCCACCGCCAGCACGACTTGCTGGCGCTGCTGCTGACGATCTCCGGCGACCACCGCTACGATCCTGAGGAGATTCAGGAAATGACGCGCACCGCCGGCTTGAGCTTTTTCCAGGTGCAGGGCTCGGTTACGCGCGCCATGCAGGCGGTTGCCGAGTCCCTGAACAAGCAGATTTTCGACCGCAATCTCGACCGCGGTTATGAGGGCGTGCGCGCGCTGGGCGCGCTCAACCTGGCCGTGCTGCACAATGACTGGCTCTTCATCGGCCAGGTCGGGCGCACGCAGGCGGTCTTCATCAATGCCGGCATGGTGGAATTCATCGCCGAACCGGCCGACTCGGGTGATTTTCTCGGCCTCAGCCGGCGCATCCAGATGCGCCTGACGCAGATGGAAGCCCAGCCAGGCGATCTGCTGCTGCTGTGTGAGCAGCTTCCAGCCTCCTGGAACGTGCAGAACCTGGCGGGCAGCGCCGCGCTGGGCATGCCGCAGGTCAAACGGCGCCTGATGAACCAGGTCAGCGGTTCGCTGGAAACGGTGGCGCTCAAGTTCCAGGCCGGGCGCGGCAAGATCATCGTCGGCCGCTGGAACGAAATCGAGACGCAGCCTGCCGCGCAGACCCCCAGCCTGAAAGCCGCTCAAATTTCTGATGCGGATGGCGCCGTTGAACCACCGCAGCCCCCGCCTGCTGCCGAAACGCAGCCCCCCGCCGGCCGCAAACCGTTCTGGGAAAGCCGTTCCGTGCAGGCTGAAGAGGCTGATGAACGCTTGCCAGCGGATGACGGCAGCCCGGAAAGCGGCTTGCCAACGGATGCGGCTCTCGAACCGGAATATACTCCCCGTGAGAACCCGCCGGAAGAAGCGCTCCCTCCCGAGGAGCGCATCCCGGTCCTTGAAGGGCAAGCCGAGGAAACCTACGCGCCGCAGCCGGGGGCAGAGCGCAGAAAACCGTTATCTGCCGTGCCGGGCGGTTTTTCCGTAAGTTTGGCGAAAACCTGGATGCGCCTGAAAGCCGTCAATGAAAAAACGGCCGCGTTTTTTGAACGCCTCAACCGTCGTTTCAAACCCGCCTCCATGCAAACCGGCGCGCCACCTTTGCTATTGATGATCCTCGCGCTGGCCATCCCGCTGGTGCTCATCATCGCATCCATCACCGTGTATTCGCAAAGTGGCCGCAGCGAGGAGCACCAGGCCTTGCTGGTCGAAGCGCAGCAGGCTGCCGCGTTAGCCGCCGCAGCGGAAGATGTGCTCCAGCAGCGCAACTACTGGGCGCAGGCGCTGGATCTGGTGACGCGCGCCCAGGAATACGCCACCACCCAGGAATCGCAGGCGCTCTTCCAGACCGCCCAAACCACCCTGGATGAACTCGACCTGGCCGGGCGGTTGGATTTCCGCCCCGCCCTGACTGATTTCTTTCCAGAGGGCGTGGTCATCACGCGCATCCAATCCAGTTCTTCCGGCGTCTATCTGCTGGATAAAACTTCCGGCAGCGTATTGCGCATCTCGCTCAATTCCAAAGGTTTTTATGAGCTGGATGAAGCGTTCCAGTGCGCCCCCGGCCCATACGGCCTGACCATGGTCTCCAGCCTGGTGGATTTCGCTATCTCTTTCGCCGTCCTCCTAGCACTAATGC
>CAZDUN010000010.1:4350-25955 GCA_964508615.1 uncultured Pelolinea sp.
GAGGATAACTACCGCGTGATGGCGGTTGACGCGACCGGCATCCTGTTGTACTGCCGGCCGGGCGAGCTGCCCGTTTCGCGCCCGCTTTCCGCACCTGAGGGCGGCTGGAAGCGCATCATCGGCACAGCTTACGATAGCGATATTCTTTATGTGTTGGATGCCGGCGCGGATGCCATCTGGATGTATGAAGGCCAGAATCCCAGCGACGTCGAAGCCAGCGGCGTGATCTTCTCGGAAAGCCCGATCAAATTTCTGGATGAGGATATCCCCGATTTCGGGGGCGCAATCGATTTGACCGTGAACGAAGAGGACATGTACATCCTGCATCAGGACGGCCATATGTCCCTGTGCCGCTATAGCGCCCTGAAAGATGTAAAGTTAACTGAATGTCAGGATCCCTTCGCCTACAGCGACAACCGCGCCGGCCGCGAGAAAAAGCCCTGGATTTTCCTGGACGCGCGCTTTGAATTAATGCAGCGCACAGTAACGCCCAATGCCGCCATTTACATCCTGGATGGCGCCAACCGCTCCATCAACCAGTTCAGCAATCAATTGAACCTGGAAAGCGTGTTTAAAGCCCAAACCAGCCTCAGCTACCCCATCCCCAATGTTGACCCGACCGGGTTTGGGATTTCCGCGGATATGGAAGTCTTTCTGGCTTACCGCAACCAGCTCTTTATCGCCCCTTTGAAATAAGCTCGCGCTTGTGGCGCAGCCACAGCTTGAGATGGCTCAACGACCAGGTGTTGATTACCTGGTCGCGGGTCAATTCTGCCCGGCGCGCGATGGCCAGCCCGAACCTTGCATTGGACAGCATGGCAGTGTGGTGGGCGTCGCTGTTGAGCGCGATCAACGCACCCAGCGCGGCGGCCGTGCGCGCTTTATGCTCGTCGAAGATTGGATGCGATTTATGCGAGTTGATCTCCAGCGCCACCTGGTTGAAAGCCGCCGCGCGGTAAACCCGTTCCCAATCCAGGTCCATCACATCTACCATCGGGTAGATCCTGCCTCCCGGGTGGCCGATAATGTGCACGTGTGGATTTTCAACTGCCCTGATCAAGCGTTCGGTGGCCTGGCTTACTGGCTGGTCCAGGGCTACGTGCATGGAGGCCACCACGATGTCCATTTTTTTTAGTGTTTCATCCGACAAGTCCAGGCTGCCGTCCGGCAGGATATCCACTTCCACGCCTTTCAGGATCTTAAATCCGTTTTTGATGCCCTTTTGGATGCGCTCGATCTCCAGCGTCTGCTCGGCCAGGTAAGCGGCATCCGAGTATTTCTTGAGCAGATAGGGTGAATGATCGCAAATAGCCATGTGGGTAAATCCGCGCCGCATGGCAGCCGCAGCCATGTCTTCGATGCAGTCCTTGCCGTCGCTCCAGGTGGAATGCATGTGCAAATCGCACAGAAGATCCCTGGATTGGATCAATTGGTCGAGTTCCAAAGCGTGCGCTTTTTCCACCTCGCTGCCGCTCTCGCGCAGCTCGGGTGGGATCCATGGCAGGTTGAGCGTTGCATAGATTTGTTCCTCGGTCTGGAATTGCAGCGCTTGCCCGTTTTTTTGCAGGCTGCTGCTGGTGAGCAGCAGCCCCTGGCTGGAAGCGCGGTTTGCCAATTGCGCCAGGTGATTTTCGGAACCGGTCGTGAGCAATAATTTCAGCATGAAGTTTTCCGGCTGCGCCAGCCAGATCACCATGCGCACGCCGGAGGGCAGCAGCACGCAGATATGGTCTGCGCGATCATCCTGGATATACAGCGGATAAAGCGCGTCCAGCACAAGACCGCGCGCGGTAGATGTATTTTCGGTAGCCAGCACCAGGTCGATGTGGTCGAGTGAATACTTTCCGCGCCGCAGCTCGCCGGATATTTCGGCCGCCAGTATGCCGGGTACAACCTTCAGACGCGCCTGCCATTCCTCCGCGATGGGGAAAACATCGTGGCTGCTGAATTTCTTGGAAAATTCGAATTCGAAATGATCTGTTGGCGAAACCATATGAAGTGTCAATCTATTATCAGGTACGGCTGTTGGCATCCTCTGCCGGCAAGTCGAATAGGTTAACCGCAAAGAGTTGATTTGTAAAGGCGATGATACTGGTAATTAATTGGAGCTTGACCGGATTCGCAGGTATTGTATCAGGTCGTCTCTGCCAAAGCAATTGATCACGCTTTCCTTCGAAAGCCAGGCGCGGCGCGCGATGCCGATGCCATATTTTTGGTTGACCAACGCGCCGGCGGAATGCGCGTCCGTGTCGATGGCGAATTTCACACTCATCCCGGCGGCTTGCTTAGCCAGCCTGTCATTCAGGTCCAGGTGGTGCGGGTTGCTGTTGATCTCAAGGATTTTACTGTATTCCACCGCCGCCCGAAAGACCGTCTCCCAATCTGCCTGCGCGCCGCTGTTAGGCAGCGCGCGTCCGCTGGGATGCGCGATAATGTTCACGTGCGGGTTGTGGATGGCGTTCAACAAGCGTTGGGTGATGACCTCGCGCGGTTGATCCAGCGCGGTGTGCAGCGAAGCCAGCACCAGCTCGAATTGCGCCAGCACTTCATCTGCCAGATCCAATTCCCCGTCCGGGTGGATATCCACCTCGATCCCGTGCAGGATGCGCAGCTTTCCGCCGCTTTCCTGCTGGACTTTGCGGATGGCTTCCCTTTGTTGCAGCAGGTTATCCGCGCTAATCGACTTGCCATAAATCGGTTGGCAGACCAGCGGAGAGTGATCGGCGATCGCGATCACCTGGTGGCCCAACGCAATGGCTGCGTCTGCCATCTCCCGAATGCTGCTGCGCCCGTCGCTCCAGTCGCTGTGCATGTGCAGGTCGGAGTGCAAATCGGCGCGGTTGATCAACTTTGGCAGTGCTCCCTGTCTGGCCGCTTCGATCTCCCCACGGCTTTCGCGTAATTCCGGGGGGATGTAGGCCAATCCTAAACGTTGGTAGACCTCCTCTTCGCTCTCGCTCAGCAGCTCGCGCCCATTTCCATCTGAAAAATCGCTTTTGGAAAGTGACCAGCCTTGCTGCTGCGCGCGGGCTTGCAGCGCGCGGAAATGGACTGGGGAACCGGTGGCTTGTAGCAGCAGGCCCCCAAAGCGCTCGGGTGTCCCAAGCCAAAACTGAACACGCGTCCCATCCTGTAGCGCGAGGGTTGCGCGGCTATCCGCTTGGGCGGTAATGATTTGCGCTTCCGGCTGGCTAGTCAAAAAATCGATCA
Source organism: uncultured Pelolinea sp. (assembly GCA_964508615.1). Classification (GTDB taxonomy): domain Bacteria; phylum Chloroflexota; class Anaerolineae; order Anaerolineales; family Anaerolineaceae; genus Pelolinea. The sequence continues at coordinate 7,561 of CAZDUN010000010.1, forward strand.
CGCTTTGCGGGGTAGATGTGCTGATGGCCAAATCGATGCGACCCACCGTATCGCGCCAGCGCCGAATTTCGCCCGCGATGATGGCGTCTTTCACCTCCGGCAGTGATTTTATGCGTGCATTCCAATCTTCGGCGATCGTTTGGGCTTTATGGATGGGCAGGGGTTGTGCGTCGCTTGCAGTCATGTTTTATCCGTGAGCGTGAATGAATCGATGGTGTTGTTTTATGGCAGCCAGGTTGGCGATCGCAAGCCTTTGGCAATCAAGCGGCTCTCGCCGCTGCCTTCGTTCCGCACCCAAATTTCTATCTCTTCCCCGTTCTGGCTGACTTTGCTCAATTGATACAGGAAGTAATCACCGCCGGGATTCCAAGAATAATTGCTCGCGAAACGGGTCAAGTCGCTGGAGACTGGCGTTTCACTGCTGTCATCCATATTGAAAATGGAAAGGTGCTTGCCGGGGATTTTTGTATTCGGTTGGATGGAAACCGCGATCAAGTCCCGCAGGGGATGGCAGGCTGGGCTATCATAGCTGAGTCCCTCACCTTCGATGTTGCCTCCCAGCGCAGTTTGAATCGTGCCCGCTGCCATATCGGCGCTCAAGATCACATTGTGAAAGGCGGATTCGCCCACCACCAGCTGGGTGTAATAAAGCGTGCTGCTGTCGGATTACCCCCAGCCAGTGACCCCGCTGGCCGATTCCAGCAATATGATCTCGCCACTCTGGCGGTTGATCACCTGCACTCCGCCTTCAACGCCATTCCAGACCGAGATGCGCTTACCGTCCGGCGACCATAGCGGGCCGTAACCGATCTTTTGACTGTCTGTAAACAGCGGGCTGGTTTCGCCGCTGTCTGCGTCCAGCAGCCAGATGCGCGGCGCGCCTTTGGCGCCCTGCGGATCCAGGCCGGCGCTTTCGCGCGTGTAGGCGATCTCGCTGCTGGCGGGTGACCAGGCGGCTGTGCTGCAGCGGTCGCTCCCGCAGTCCAGCAGCTTGCGTTGGCCGCTGCCATCGCGCTGCATGATCCATAAATCCACGCCGGTCTGGTCATTCGTTACCGCCATCAAAATGCGTGAGCCGTCCGCTGACACCGCGAAGTTGAATACTTTCCCATCAGTTTGGCTCAATTGCTGCGCTTCGGATGCCCCCGCGATATCGATGCTGTAAATTTCCTGGCCGCCATCGCTGCCTGAGCGCATGGCCAATACCCGCGGCATGCGCACCTGCGCCTGCCAGCTGTGGTCTTCTTCCAGCATGCCGCCGTTTTTGCCGATCTTTCCAGCGGAAAAACCGATCTGCAAGCTCTGCCCGGCTGCCAGGGGAGCCTCGGCGTACCAGGTGGCGTGGCGTTCATCCTGCCATTCCCAACGGCCGTTAACAGCAGGCTCCACTTGCCATAGCGCGGCGGCCGCTGCGGGATCTACCAAGTGCGAAAAAGTGAACGAGATGGCTCCCAGTGGGCTGATCTGCGCGCTGTCTTCAATGGCGCAGTGGACTTGCACCGGCCTGCGGCTGCCATACAGAACAATCCCGCCCAGCAGGGCCAGGCAGGCGGCGATCAGGGTGAGTGCGATTCGGTCGAGTTTTTTCATGGGTAAAGGTAGGGTTGCTCCGGCGCGCTGATGGTTTCAATCGAACTGGCGCGGATCATCGGCGCGCTGTCGCCATCGATGCTGGTGATATCCAGACTGCCCTGGACGTTGATCCAGGTGTTGTTTTCCAAATCCGCGGCATTCACTGCCTCCACCGTCATCCCGATGGCAAAGGCGTCTGCCACGCAGCAAGTGATCACGAAGCGGCTGACCATGAATTGCCCCTCCGGCAGGCGCGAGTCGTGGTACACAAAGCCGCTAACATTGACTGCCTGCCCAATGTATGCGCTTGGATCGTCGGAGTAATTGAAGACTTTGATCCAATCCAGGATGGTGCGGTCATCCTCGATTACTTCCAGGCTTTGAGCGCTGCTCTGACCGCCGGGCAGCGCGGCGCTGGTGCTCAAGCCGCGTTTACTCAATGCCTCGCTCGAAAGGGCTTGTTCACTGGAGAGCAGCCCGATCAAGAGCGGAATGGCCAGGATGGCCAGCGACAAGCTTGAGGCGCTCGCGGCATTTACCGTTGGCTGGCTGCTGCGCTTCATGCTGATCGTCAACAGGTAGAATCCAAAATTTGCGGCCAAACAAGCCGCCGCCAGTATCCAACCCGAAAAACTGCGCAGGTTCATCAGCAGCGGCAGGATGGCGAGGAAAATGACCAGCTCGATGATCAGGAAAGGTATCCGGCTGCCCGGGTTGAAGTCTTTCAGCAGGCGCAGCCATCCCAGGAAAACCATCAGCCATAAGATCAGCACCGCGAAGCCGGTCAATGGAAAAAAGCGCGCGTTGATGTAATAACTCAGCTTCCCGCTGACCAGTTTGTCGAACAGGAACACTGCCAGCGCGTGGACGATTAAGAATTGGATGAGACGGTTTCTCATTTGATTTGACATGCCATCATACCCAGAAGTAATTCAAAGAAACGCTGATCAGGATCGTCAGCACCAGCGGTATCAGCAGCAAGTATGCCACTGTGCGTCGTTTAAAAACGCGCGTGAACATAAGCATGCTCTTGATATCCACCATCGGGCCGTACAACAGGAAAGCTAACACCGAAGGCTGGCTGAAACTGCCAATGAAACTCAGCGCCACGAAGGAATCGACTGTGGAGCAAATCGAGAGCAGGACAGCCAGCGCGATCATCACCAAAACGGATAAAACCGCCCCGCCGCCGATCTCCAGCAGAATGGATTGAGGGATGAAAGTCTGCATCCCGGCTGAAAGCAGCGCGCCCAGGATCAGGTAACGTCCCATGTCGAACAATTCGTCGGCCGCGATCGATAAAACCTGTTCGATTTTTTCAAGCGGCGTGCCGGCCTGCGCATGCGCGTGCGATACGCAGGCGCATGCGTGCGCGTCGCGCGGGTCGCAAGTGCTGCTCGCGTCATCCCGCAGCACTTCCTGCGCTGATCCCGCGGTTGTGAAAACCAGCCCGGTGATGAAAGCGATCAGGATTGTGAATCCCATGCGCATCCACAGCATGCTGCTCAACCCGAAAGCCGAAGCCGTGCTGAGGATCACCACCGGGTTGATCACCGGCGCGGCCAGCAGAAAGGCGATGCCAGTCGCGATCGGCAACCCTTTATGATATAGCCGCCGAACCAACGGCACCACCCCGCATTCGCACACCGGGAAAACCAGGCCCAGAAAAACACCCAGCAGCGCGCTCAGCCAGGCCGATTTGGGTTTGACTCTCTCAACAAAATCCGGGCTGATAAAAACTTCCACCAGGCCTGAAGCCAACGTGCCCATCAAAAGAAATGGAATAGCCTCAATAAAAATTCCCAGGAAAACGGTTGTGAAATTCGACCAGCTTTCAGCATATCCGTTTGCGCGGCTGGTGATTCCGGCAGCTGCCAGCAGCAATAATAGCAGCAGCGCGATGGTCAGCTCTCTGTGTTTTGGATTGAAAATGACGTTTGGTTTCATAGTAGATGGTCTTGCAGGACTGTCAAGCATCCCTTAAGGATGGGCTTGGGCTTAACGGGCGGCAAAACTGGCACAATTCTAACACCCCTTGAAAAAGGCGTATCGAATCCGCTTGGGCGCAGGAAATAGGCGCGATAAAAGCTATTACCGGTTTTTATATTGTTGGATGCCCGCCAGGATGCGCGCTTCGGATTTCTCGCCCATACCCTGCAGCTCACGCAATTTTCCTGCGCGGGCGGCTGCTTCCAGTTCGGCGATGCTGGTGATGTTCAGCTCTTTCCAGAAGCGCGCCGCTTTGCGCGGGCCAACATCCGGGATAGCGATGACCTCGATCAAGCCGGTCGGTATCTCCGCCTCCAGCCGTTCCAGCAAGGCCGGTTTGCCTTTGGCGAAGATTTCCAGGATTTTGCCGGCGATGGCCTTGCCGATGCCCGGCAGTTCCATCAGGGCTTTTTCATCCAGACCGGACAGGTCCTGGGTCAAGCTGCCGATGCTTTCGGCTGCTCGTTCGTAAGCTGCCACCTTGAAACGGTCTTCGCCCTTGATTTCCGCGAAGATGGCAATCCTTTTAAATATCTGCGCGATTTCGGAATTGTCCATGTCCGTATTATACTTTTTCCCATTCCGGAGAAAACGAGGTGTGTCATGAAAGCAGATCTCTATCAGCGGATCGAAAAACCGACCCTGTTGGTGGATGAAAGTAAGGCGCGCGCGAACATCCGCAAAATGGTCGCTAAAGCGGCTGCCCAAAAAATATGCTTCCGCCCGCATTTCAAAACCCATCAATCCGCGCGCATCGGTGAGTGGTTTCGCGCGGAAGGCGTAACCGCCATCACGGTCTCCTCGCTCTCCATGGCGGATTATTTTGCCAGGCATGGCTGGGGGGATATCCTGGTGGCTTTTCCCGTCAACCTGCGCGAGATGGATACCATCCGCAGCCTGTCTGAGAAAATCCGCCTGGGTTTGCTGGTGGAAGCGCCTCACAGCGTGCGGGCATTGGCCGAAGCGCTGGAGTCTCAGGTCGATATTTGGGTCAAAATCGATACCGGCCTGCATCGCACCGGGCTGGATGCCGCGCAGCCGCGCGCGGTGGCAGAGGTGATTACTGAAATTCAACTGCATCCAAAACTCCGCCTGCGCGGTTTGCTCACACATGCCGGACAAACCTACCACGCAGGTTCAGTTCAAGAAATCAGGGATCTATACACGCGCAGCTGGCAGGCCTTGGCCTGGATGAGCGAAGCCTTGCGTCCATCCGGAATCGGGGAATTGCAATTATCGGTCGGGGATACGCCCGGCTGCTGGCTGAGCGAAGAGCTGGGGCAGGTGGATGAGATCCGCCCGGGTAATTTCGTCTTCTTTGACAGCATGATGGTCGATTTGGGGGTTTGTTCCGTGGATGAAGTTGCTGTGGCGGTGGCCTGTCCAGTCGTAGCGCTGCATCCCGGGCGTAATGAAGCGGTGATTTACGGCGGGGGGGTTCACCTTTCAAAAGACGCATTGCAGAACGATGGCCAGAATTTCTACGGATATGTGATTTTCCTGACCGAACAAGGCTGGCAGTTCGCCGGCCGCGAGAATCGCGTTATTGGTCTTTCGCAAGAGCACGGCGTGTTGCGCCTGGAGCCGGATGTTTTTTCACGCCTTAAAGTCGGGGATTTGATCGGCGTGCTGCCGGCCCATTCCTGCCTGGCGGTGGACGCGCTAGAAAAATACCTCAGCTTGGAGGGAGAGGAAATTTCCACCTACCTGAGTTCTGGCGCGTAATTTCAGGCGATCGTGATGGGCACCGGGATGAAGGTCAGGATGAAGATAACCAGCGCCAGATATCCCAGCCACTTGCGTTTGGCGTCCAGTTCAGTCACCTGGTCGAATGGTTGCGCATAGCTGCGTCCGAAGATCATCAGCAGCACCGCCCAAATCCACCATACGTTGGAGAAGAATCCCAGGATGACCAACCCGCCAATCAGGAAGGGAAAAATGCCCCGGGCGGTTTTTTCGCCAAACAATGTGGCAAAGATATGCCCGCCGTCCAATTGACCGGCCGGCAGCAGGTTGATGCCGGTTACGAACAATCCCGCCCAGCCTGCCCAGGCCACCGGGTGCAGCATGACGTCCTGCGCTCCCCATGGGAAGGGCTGCCCGGTGAAGAAGTAACGCAGCCAGTAGATCAGCAAGCCAATCCCGCTCATCCCGGCCGGCTGCGGCAGCACTTTGCCGAATACCAGGTACTTCATCAAAAGATACAATAATGAGTTACCCTCCATCTGCAAACTGCTGCCAGTTGCGGCTGCTGCTGCGGGAAGCTGGCTGATTTCCGAAAGGTTCAGGCCGATGGCCAGGGCGATCAAGGACATCACAAAACCGCTTAACGGCCCGGCGATGGCCAGGTCGAACAGCGCGAGCCGGTTCTTGGGCAGCGAACGCATATTGATGAACGCGCCCATTGTGCCAAACAGGCTGAGCGGTAGCGGGATGAAAAACGGCAGGGTCACTTGCACGCCGTGCTTCCTGCCGGCGAAATAATGCCCGAATTCGTGCGCGCCCAGAATGGTCAGCAGCGTCAGCGCGAATGGCCAGCCGCTTTTTGCCAGGGCCAGGATGGTCGCCAGTGTTCCTTGCGGCATCTCTCCCTCGTACCCGTATAATCCGCCTGTGACCAGCACGCTGAACAGGGTCAGGATGAACAGGATCAAATTCAGGCTGCTTTTGGGTTCCTTCTTTTTCTCCAGCTCAGGCAGCAGGTATAGATTCAACCGGCTTTCTTCCTCGCGCAGCAGCGCAACCAGTTTTTGGCCTTTCAGGCTTTTTTCTATGCGGGCATAGGCCGCTTGGCTGTCCTGTTCTTTCAGGCTGCCGCGGTACCGCACGATGTAAGGCTGCCTGGGGCCGCCGTACGTGATTTCATCGATCTGGAAATGCTTGCCGATCAACGCGTCAATTTCAGCCAGGTTGTGATCTGTTACCATGTAATTCTCCTGTGGATATAGCGGGAATGGGTGGGAGTCGAACCCACCGCGGCCTGCAGAGCAGCCCGCCGCCGATTTTGAAGACCGGGGGACCCACCGGGACCCAACCATCCCCACGATAAGGATAATCGAGGCCATACCCTTTGTAAAGTTAAAAGAATGTCAGAAATCGTATTTCTTTTATCTTTTATCTTACGTCAGGATTATGGATTTGCTTCCCGCTGTGAATAGCGGGTATAATCCGGTATTAGCATATACTAAGAGAATGGTGAAAAAGAATGAAAATTGCTTTCGTAACGGATGATGGAATGAATATCAGCGCCCATTTTGGACGCGCGGCATATTACCTGGTGGTTAATGTAGAAAATGGCCAGGAAATTGGACGGGAAATGCGTGAAAAGCTGGGTCATACCCATTTTCATGCTGCCGAACATCAGCATGGCGAACACGACTCAGGCGTGCATGGCCTCGACCCGCAGTCCCAATCGCGCCATGTATCCATGCTGGAAGCCATCGCGGATTGTGATGCCGTGGTGTGCGGCGGTATGGGGCAGGGAGCGGTTCACAGCATCCAGTCCAGCGGCAAGGACCTGCGCCTGACGGATGAGCGCCTGATCGATCAGGCGCTGCAGCGTTTCCTGACCGGTAATCTACCCAGCCAGTTGGAGCTTTCACACTGAGCTGCAGAGGTTTAAAAATAAAGCCGCTGATTTCATGTCAGCGGCTCTTTTTTACATTTTCAAGGGTTCCTTTGAAACCGTGATGACCTGCGCGCCTTTCACCTGGCGGAAGATGGCCGCCTGACCGATGCTTTGGAAGAGCACCTGCTCGTCAATGATGCGCACGCCTGCCAGCAGGCTGAAACCGGCTTCGAATAACAGCGGGTTCAGTGGCGTGCTGGGGCCGACCAGCATTGCGAAGGCCGATTTTTGGATATAAGGCAGAATGCTATCAATGGTATGGTTGATGACGGCATTGCTGGTCAGCGCCACCACATCCGCTCCCGGTAATACTTCCGGAACGCGTTCCAGCGAAAGTTCCTCGCCAGTGGGAAAAATCTCGAATACGGATAAGCGCGCCGCGCTGGCTTTGATCTCCTCCAGGTAAGGAAAATGCCCGAAAACGGCGACGTGTTTACCCGCACCGATCTGCCCGACTACCTTGAAGGCGTTGATTTCTGTGATGTTCTTTTCCGGTATTTCTGATAATGAATTCAAAGCCGCCAACCCGATGCCGGCTTCCAGGTAATTTTCTGAAAGGAGATACTGAGATAATTCCCCCGCGCTTTTCAAGTGCAGGCTGCCGGCATCCCGCACGACTTCTTCGCCATGCGGCTGGGGTTTCATCACCGTGGATGCCATGCCGCAGAGGCGGCTGCTGACAGCAGTCCAGTGCGCGCCGATGAGCACGTTTCTCACCGGCGCGTCATTTTTTACTGATTGAAGCAGGTCATGAATAAGCTGCGACATGCATTATTCTCCAACCTTGCCGCTTGCCTGGCGACTACGCCAGTTTGATTTGTACAGGCGTTGTGTTTATCAGGTTATCCGAAATTGGGCAGCGGCGGTCAACTTCTTCAAGAAATTCTTTCTTTTCCTCATCGCTCATATCGGCGTCGATTTTAACGGCGGCGGTGATATTCTGAAAACCGGCGCGTTCGTTCTTTTCTTTTCCGCGCAGCACGTCCAGGTTGATATCCCCGCTGATTTCCACTTCCATCCCGCGCAGGTCGATCTGGCGCTGGCCGGCCACGATCTTGCCGATGGTGATCAGGCAGCCGGCTAATGATATGAAAACATAATCCAGTGGCGAGGGGCCCTGGTTGTCGCCTCCCATTGCTTCGGGTTGGTCCACCAGCGCGGTGTGAACACCGGCTTTGGTCGTGATCAGCCAATTTTCGGGGCCTTCGGCAGTGACTTTTACGGTTTTAATGGTTGCCATAGTGAAATTCCTCTCTGATCTGATTGAATTAAATCTGACCTATTTTATCTGAAAACGCAAAAATTTCCAGCGCCATTGAAAAAATGATCAGCAGATTAATGAGTTGGTAATTATATGGAAAGTTGGAGATTTCTCCATCCCCTGACCCGTTATTTGAACAGGAGGTATGGAAACCATCGATAGAGCAGGGGTTGCGCAATGAACACCCCCCAGGCCAGCAGCAAACCCAACGCCCAGCCTGCCAGCACGTCTGAAAGGTAGTGCACGCCCAATCCCACCCGTGCCAGGCTGACCAGCGGCGCCCAGATGGTCAGCATGAGCGCCAGCGGCTGCAGGTTCAGCCCCCAGGCCAGCGCGGCTAACATGATGGCGCGCGCGGCGTGGCCGGACGGGAAGGAATGCGGATCGATGTTGCGGTACACGGCGCCCCATTCCCCTTCAGGTCTTTTTCTTTTAATGAGAAATTTGATGCCCAATACCAACGTGGCTTGCAAAACGATCGCCCCGGCGAAAAGGGCTGCGTTGGCATGCAGGCTGCCCCTGGAGAAGAGCCAGATGATGAACAAGCCCGCCAGCCAGAACCAGGAATCGCCTGAATGGGCGAAAAACGCCGCCGCGGCGCGCAGCGCTTTGTTTTCCGGTGGGAAAATCAAACAGCTCGATAGTCTCTGGTCGGATTCGATCAATTTCTTCAGCATAACCATGCCTCTCAGCGCAATGTGGACAAAACCTGATTGTAAACTATTTCCAATGGTATGGCAGTTGTAACAGGCAAATTTAAAATGATCGGTTCTCTGTGGAACCCGGGATCTTCAGAATGGACTTTTTTTCTGTTACCATCCACTCTTCGCAAAATCGGCCAAGATTATTATAATAAAATACAAAATAATTAATAATATTCAATCAGGTAAACAAAGCTTCAGGTCTGTATGGATCATAATCACGCTCACGCGCATCATGGAAATCAGGAGAATATAAAAGTCGCCTTCTTCTTGAACGTTGGTTTTGCCCTGGCCGAGCTGGTCGGAGGTATATACACCAACAGCATAGCGATTCTCGCGGATGCCCTGCACGATCTGGGAGATAGTATTTCACTGGCAATTGCCTGGCAGTTGGAGCGGCTTTCGATAAAAAACGGGGATAAAAAATACTCATATGGTTATCAACGTTTTTCGCTATTAAGTGCATTCATCAGCGGGATTATCCTGCTGAGCGGATCGGTTTTTGTCATCATTGAAGCCATCCGGCGCCTGCTGGCGCCCCAACCCTCCAATGCGCGCGGCATGCTGCTTTTCGCCTTGGTGGGTATGGCGGTCAATGGCTATGCTGCCTTGCGCACCTCGCATGGAGGGAACCTGAACAGCCGCATGGTTTCCTGGCATATGCTCGAGGACGTATTGGGTTGGGCGGCAGTCTTCGTGGTCAGCATCGTTTTGATGTTCAGACCGATCGATGTCCTCGATCCGCTGCTTTCTCTGCTCATCACCATTTTTGTCCTTTATAACGTGATCAAGAATCTACGTAAAACCCTGCGTTTGTTCCTGCAAGGTGTACCGGATGCGTTGAATACCCAGGAAGTGGAAAAAGAAATCCATTCATTAGGCAAGGTCAAGGATATCCATCACACGCACCTTTGGTCGCTGGATGGTGAGCAGCACGTGCTGACCATGCATGTGGTTCTTTGCGCGGGCGCCGGCAAGGAGGACATTCGAAATATCAAGAGCAAGGTGCGCCAACTGACCGAAAAATTCAACCTCGCGCATACCACGGTCGAATTCGAATACCTTGACGAGGATTGTTCCATGAGCAATAATGGACCCACTCACCACAAAACGACCGAGGAGCAGGAACATGAACGAAACGAATAATCACTCTGAAAAGAATAAATGGCCGCCGGCACTTGTTTACATTACCGGATTTTTTGGTTTGCTGTATTTGCTCAATCCAACCGCGGGTGTTTTTGAATTCATCCCGGATAACCTGCCTGTCATCGGCAACCTGGATGAAGGCGCTGCCGCCCTGCTGATCTGGAACGCATTTCAGCAGATTCGCTCCGGGCGTAAATCCGTATGACGCTATTTTTTTGAATTGATATTCAATCGCAACCTCCGGTTGCGATTTTCGTATATGGATTGAGTGAAAAAAGAAAAATGGTTGAATAGGAGTAAAACAATGGCTACCAAAAAAGAGAAACCGGTGACGGCTGATGTTCCGCAAGCCGAGACTAGCCCGGCCGGGATTCAAAAGACAGAAAAACCCGCAAAAGCGCAGGTGAAAAAACCGGCTGTAAAAGCTTCCGTAAAGCAGGATGTTGTTGAGTTGAAAGCAAAAGAATCGCTGCCTGAAAAGAAAGCAGAAATGCCAAAAGCCAAAGCTGAAAAGCTGCCTGTTCCTGCACCTGAACCGGTTATCGCGGATGAATCCAGCCAACCGTCTGCCGGGTTGGATCGCGGCGCATTGTTTTTTGGCGCGGGTTTGCTGGCGATGGGCGTGCTGCTGTTGTTAGGCCGCCTGCTGCAGATCCCCTTCGGCACGTTCATCTGGCCGTTCATTTTCATCGTTCCAGGTGTTTTGGTCTTCCTGACCGCCCTTTCCAGCGAAAGCAGCAGCGGTGAGGGTTTATCCATCCTGGGTGGTATTTTGACCACGCTGGGTATGCTGTTTTTGGTGCAGAGCGTCACTGATTTATGGGCCAGCTGGGCGTATGCCTGGGCGTTGATCGCGCCGGCGTCGGTTGGATTTTCGCAGATCATCTATGGCGAACGCAAGGGCCGCGAGGCGATTGTCCAATCCGGACGCCGTTTGGCAAGTATCGGCATGACCATTTTCATCATCGGTTTTATTTTCTTTGAATTGATCCTGGGGATCAGCGGTTACGGTTTGAGCCGCTTGGGGCTTCCGGTCTTTCCCATGATGCTGATTTTCGCGGGTTTGGTCGTGCTGGTGCGTTCCTACCTGCGCAGCCGAAAATAACCGCTCGTTTACAAAAAATTGAACGCAGGCAACAGCAAAGCCAGCCTGCGTTCTTTTTTATGAGTTGGTTAATCCGCGAATGATTGACCGCTGGAACATGCGCGATTGGGGTCGTGAGCTGTTAGCGTTTCAGGAACACTGAAAACCTTATATAATTGTTTTGTTTTTACGACGCGGGAGGTGAGCGATGGACTTTATGTATTTGGCGGCGGGTGTGCTGCTTCTGTTTTTCGGGCGTAAAGCGCTTTGGTTGTTTGTGGCAGTGGTCGGATTCCTGGCGGGGATGCGTTTCGCTCCGCAGATTTTATCAGGACAATCCCAATCCGTAATCCTGACCGTTTCGATTATCGCCGGACTTTTAGGTGCGCTGCTGGCGGTATTATTGCAGAAATTAGCGGTTGGTCTGGCGGGCATGGTCGCCGGGGGGTATATCATGTACTATCTGCTTCAATCGAATTTGGTCAATGCCGGGCAGTATCAATGGATGCTGATCCTGGCGGGCGCGCTCATCGGCGCTTTGCTGGCGGGCTCGCTCTTCGATTGGGCCATGCTTTTCCTGACCTCGGCCTGCGGCGCGGTCCTGATCGTCGAGGGATTGAACCTGGGTGCTTCATATTCATTTTTTATTATCATCGGTCTGCTGCTGTTGGGGCTGATCGTACAGGGCAGGATCAAAGCAAAAGAATAGATACAAGAATCCCGAATCCATCATGCAGCTGGGCAATTTACTCGATTATCTGAAAACCTGGGTGGAGGGCATCATCAGTACAGCCGGCTATCCCGGCTTGTATCTGGTTATGTTCCTCGAGAATGTTTTCCCGCCCATCCCTTCGGAGGTGATCCTGCCATTGGCGGGCAGCCTTTCCCTGGCCGGACGTTTTCGTATTCCCCTGGTCACGCTGGTGGGCATGCTGGGATCATTGACAGGAGCGTTTCTTTTTTATGGTTTGGGTAACTGGCTGGGCGAGGTGCGCGTTCGGAATTTCATCGGTAAATATGGAAGATACGCGCTGCTGTCGGTTGAAGATTTTGATAAATCCCGCAAGTGGTTCGATAAATATGACCAGGCCGTGATTTTCTTCTCGCGCATGATCCCGGTCATTCGCAGTCTGATCTCCATCCCGGCCGGTATCTCCGCCATGCCGCTGGGAAAGTTCGCGCTTTATACTATTTTCGGGACTGCCTTGTGGAGTTTTGCCTTATCGTATGCCGGTCGTTTGTTAGGCGGGCAGTGGCCGCTGATCACGGTTTTTATGAACACCTACCAGGATGTTGTCCTGGCCGTCGCGTTGTTCGCGCTGACGGCTTTTATCACCAACCGCCTGGTTAAGAAAAAGATGGGCAAAAAATAAGCGGGCGGAATACCGCTATTTATGACTGAAACTGTTTCAGAAAAACATCGTATATATAAAGAGTAGTGAAAATATAAGGTGAAAAGATGTCTTTTTTTGAACAAATCAGTAAGTTGTTGAAACCCGTTCAACAAGCGATTAGGAATAGCCCTTTACGGGATCTTTTTCAGTTCGATTCGGTCCTGGTTTCGTACACGGAACCGCTGACAGGTGCCCCCAAAACTTGCGCCGCGGACTATATTGGCGACGAAATGCTGTTGTACCTGATTTTCAATCCAAGCGATCAACGCTGGAAGAACCTGGCCAAGGGACTCCCGGTCAATATTCTGGTCAATGGGGTCAGCAAAACCGGCTGGGCGGAAGACGTAACCGGCTATGAGGAATTCTTGCAGGTCCTTTTAAGAAATCCTGCCCGCCTCGCGCAGATCAAGCGCCGCTATAACATTACTGAGGATTCTCAAATCACGGAAGTGAAATCCTTGAAAGAATTTCTGAATGATAATAAATTGATCCGAATAAAGATCTCAAGGTAGGAAGATGAACATTATTCACATCACCGATAATAAAACCTGGGATGAAGCGCAAGAAAAGGGCATCTATGAACCGGATGCCCTTTCTGATATCGATTTCATCCATTGCTGCCTGGCGGATCAGGTGCAGGCGGTCCTGGCAAAATGGTTCAAGGATAGTGCGGACCTGGTTGCCTTGGAAATCGATCCTGCCAGGTTATCATCCGAAGTTGTTTACGAAAACCTGGAAGGCGGCCGGGAGTTATTTCCGCATGTGTACGGACCCATCAACCTGGATGCTGTTTTGAGTTGCAGGAAAATCGGAGAGTAATAAAGGTATGGATGAAATCTCAACGCGCAATTTCCTTGTCAAGGCGAATGAAATTTGGAATTCCGCTTGGTTTTTGCTGACCTGCGGTGATTTCAAGACGAATCACTTTAACTGTATGACGGTATCCTGGGGTGGATTTGGCACTCTGTGGAATCTGCCGATTGCCATGGTAGTGGTGCGGCCTTCCCGCTTTACCTTTGAATTCATCAATCAATACAACGATTTCTCGTTATGCGCCTTTCCTGGGCAATACCGCAAGGCGCTCAACTTGCTCGGCTCTCAATCCGGGCGGGATGGCGACAAGATCGCAGCCTCCGGCTTAACACCCATGGCTGCCGGCGAAATTTCATCTCCGGTTTACCGGGAAGCGGACCTGATGCTCGAATGTCGTAAATTGTATTGGCAGGATATTGACCCTGAAAATTTCATTGATAAAAATATTTTGGAACACTATCCGGAAGAAGATTTTCACCGCATGTTTCTGGGCGAAATTATGGCAATTCAGGGTGAGATCGGGAAATATTCCTCTAATTAAAAATGATTCGAAATCGCTTTCCATCACTATAATATATATTATGACTTTGTTGTAAATCTATAAACGGAGGTATTGAAATGACCAGTATTAAAAAAGTGGAAGGCATCGGAAACGCTTACCAGAAAAAATTAACCGCCAGCGGGATCAAGACAGTGGAGGCTTTGTTGAAACAGGGCGCCACTGATTCCGGCCGGGAAAAAATCGCCAGGGAGACTGGCATTGCCGGCAGCCTGATCCTGGAATGGGTCAACCATGCGGATCTATGGCGCATCAAGGGCGTCAGCGAGGAATATTCCGATCTGTTGGAAGAAGCCGGGGTCGATACGGTGGTCGAGTTGGCCAAGCGCGTCCCCGATAATCTCTACAAGAAAATGGCAGAAGTGAACCTGGCCAAGAAGCTGGTGCGCCGCATGCCCGGCCCTAAGCAGGTGGCTGCCTGGGTGGCGGAAGCCAAAACCCTGCCGCGTATTGTGAAATACTAAAATTAAAAGTTAATAAATTAACCGTTCCCTGAGTCTATCTTAGGGAACGGTTTTTGGTTTAATTGTATTGAGTTCTATTTGATTTGCTTTTGCAGTTTTTCAGCTGTTTGTTGGTAGGTTGCCAGTTTCGCCCGTTCATTTTCAACAACCTGCGCGGGGGCCTTTTTGGTAAAATCCGAACTCAACAGTTGTTCCAGCCGCTGAATCTGCGAATTGGCTTCATCCAATTCTTTCCTCAGCTTTTCTTGTGTTTTTTCATCATCCGCGCTGGTGTCGGTGATTAGGAATACCAAGCTGCCAGTGGCTGGGATACTGGATGAATGATATTGCTTGTAAGCTTTCGCATCCGGGATCGACTCCAGGACGTCCAGTTGCTCCAGCGCGCTGGAATGCTTGATCAACTCCAATTGCGAGGTGATGGTTTTCAGCATTTCCGGCGCGGCGATGATAGTTCCCTTGGCGCTCTGGTTGGCCGGCATGTTTAATTCGGTTTTCAATGTGCGCAACGCGCGACTGTGTTCAATCGTGCCGTTGACGAATTCTTCGATGGCAGGGCTCTCCCAGCTTTCTTCCGGTTTGGATTCCGGCCACTTCGCCACCATCAGCGCTTCCGCCCAACCATCATCAGGCGCCATCTGGTTGGACTTGGCTTGTGCGGTCCGTTTGAGGTGCCCCCATAGTTCCTCGGTCACAAATGGAGTAAAAGGGCTCAGTATGCGCAGGCACGTATCCAGCACGCGCAGCAACATCCAGGCAGTGTGAAAAGCCCGGTCGCCGCCTTCGCGCAGCTGCATTTTGGCGATCTCGATGTACCAGTCGGCGAATTCTCCCCAGAAGAAATCATAGATCTGCCGGCCGGCTTCGCCGAATTGGTAATTCTCGAACAGTCGGTTGACGCTGCGCACCACTGCGTTCAGGCGAGCGCGCATCCAGGAGTCCGCGGGCGTCCATTGCGGATCTTTCTCCGGCTTGCCCGGCGCGTTTTCGATGGCATTGATCACAAAACGTCCGGCGTTCCAGATCTTGTTGGCGAAATTACGGTTGGCTTCCACCTTCTTTTCGCTCAGGTTCATATCGTTGCCCGGCGCGGAACCCACCAGCAGGGTAAAGCGCAGCGCATCCGTACCCAGTTTATCCATCACCACCAGCGGGTCGATCACGTTGCCCTTGGTTTTGCTCATCTTCTGGCCGTGCTCGTCGCGGATCAATCCGTGCAGGTAAACCGTGTGGAAGGGCGCCTGGCCGGTGAATTGCAGGCCGCTCATGATCATGCGCGCCACCCAGAAGAACAGGATATCGTAGCCGGTTTCCATCACAGAGGTGGGATAGAAGTATTTCAGATCATCGGTCTGCTCCGGCCAACCCAGCGTGGAGAAAGGCCACAATCCCGAAGAGAACCAGGTATCCAGCACGTCTTCATCTTGGGTGATGTTGGCGCTGCCGCAGTGCTGGCAGGCGCTTGGATCTTCGCGTCGGACAGTCATCTTGCCGCACTCGGCGCAGTACCACACCGGGATGCGGTGCCCCCACCATAACTGCCGGCTGATGCACCAGTCCTGGATGTTCTCCATCCAGTTGAAATAAACCTTACTGAAATGTTCCGGCACGATGCGGATGCGCCCGTCTTTGACGGCCGCGATGGCTTCGCGCGCCAGCGGCTCGATTTTCACGAACCACTGCTCGCTGATCATCGGTTCGATGATCTCGCCGCCGCGCTGTGAACGGGGTACATTCAGCGTGTAGGGTTCTTCCTTGATTACCAGGCCGCGTTCACCCATGTCCTGCCAGATTTGCTTGCGGCAGGCTTCGCGCTCCAGTCCCTGGTATTTGCCGCCGTGTTCGTTGATGGTTACATCGCGGTTCAGGATGTTGATGATTTCCAGGTTGTGGCGCTGGGCGATCTCGTAATCGTTCGGGTCGTGCGCCGGGGTGATCTTCAGCGCGCCGCTGCCGAACGCGCGGTCCACATATACTTCCGCCATGATCGTAATTTCCCGAACCAGCATGGGCACCAACGCTTTGCGGCCCACCAATTTCTTGAACCGTTCGTCTTCAGGATGCACGGCCACGGCCGTATCGCCCAGGATGGTCTCGGGGCGTGTGGTGGCCACCGCCAGGTATTCATCCGGGTTGTCCGCCAGGCGGTATTTGAAGTAATACAATATGCCGGGTTCCTGCGAGTGCTCCACTTCCAGGTCCGAAACCGCCGTGCGCAGGTTGGGCGACCAGTTCACCAGGCGTGGCCCGCGGTAGATTAATCCCTTTTCGTAAAGCGTTACAAAAGCCTCGCGCACCGCGCGACTGAGGCCTTCATCCAGCGTGAAGCGTTCGCGCGTCCAATCGCAGGAAGCGCCCAATCTGCGGATCTGCTGCTGAATGATGCCGCCGTATTTGCGTTTCCATTCCCAGGTGCGTTCGATGAATGCTTCGCGGCCGATATCCTCGCGCGTTTTGCCTTCATTTTTCAGGGCTTTTTCAACCTGCAGCTGGGTGGCGATGCCGGCGTGATCGCTGCCCGGCACCCACAGCGCCGGTTCGCCTTTCATGCGGTGATAACGGATCATCAGATCTTCGATCGAGACAAACATGGCGTGTCCCAGGTGCAGCTCGCCGGTTACGTTGGGCGGCGGGATAGAGATCACGAACGGCTTTTTGGTTGGATCGAAGTCGGGCTTTTTGGGATCGTTGGACGGCTGAAAATATCCCCGGCTTTCCCACCAGGCATAAATTTTCTCTTCGGTTCCGCGGAAATCGTACGCTTTTGGCAATGTACTTTCGGTCATTCATCCTCCGGATTAAAAAATAAAACCTCTCGTTTTGAGGACGAAAGGTCATTTTCACCTTGCGCGGTACCACCTCGCTTCGCGCTGCAGCCAGCGCGCTCTCATTTAGCGCTAACGGGCATACCCGTGCCGGTCTACTTTCACATCGATTTCTTCGGCAGACTTCCCAGGCGACTGCGGTTTTGTGATGCTGCGGCGGCTCTCAGCCTTCGGCCGTCCTTCTCTGCCAGTTCTTTCAAAACCGGCGGCTCCTGGTGATGATTACAGCCATTATAAAGAGTTTGGCAGGGGATGTCAATCAAGCTGGCTGGCGGATTATTTTGTAACCTGATATACGCACTGAAGGAATTTTAGCACCTGATAGAACCAGGTCTGGCTGAAAACATTGGTAAGATTATGTCAATGCGAATATCCCTAAAGCGTTCATTTTTAGGCTTGATCGGTTTGGCGTTGCTGCTGGGCGCGTGTTCTCCGGCTGCGGCTACCGCCACAGCGCCCGCGCTGACGCCAACTAGCGGGCAAACCCCCGCCATCACGCCGACCGCGACTCCGACTGAGGCTGGAAACTTACCCACGCTGGATTTACCGGATGACATCCAGGTAGCCCTGTGGCATCCCTGGACTGGCGAAATGGCCGGGTGGCTGGAAACAGCCGCCGCGGACTTCAACCGCGATAATCCCTGGTCGATCGAGGTGAGCCTCCACACGCACGCGGATGACCTGGTGCTATTTGAGGATATCTTGCGGGCATCTACGGATGGCGACTTGCCGGATATGGTCATCGTACCCTCCACGTACCTCGCGTCCTGGTCGCAAAGCGGCTTGCCGCTGCGGAATTTGGATGAGTATATTGATTCCGGTGAAGTCGGCTGGTCTGCCGATCAAGTTAATTCTTTCCTGCCGCTTTTCTGGAAAACGGACATGGATGGCAGCTACCGCCTGGGCCTGCCGGCTTACCGCGTGGGTTATTTTATTTTCTATAATCGTACCTGGGCGCGTGA
>CAZDUN010000011.1:0-1008 GCA_964508615.1 uncultured Pelolinea sp.
CCTCATCGGCAGGCTGCTCGATCGCCTCGTATTCTATTTCCTCTTCCGGTGAATTTTCAGGCGCGCCGGATTCTCCAGAAAAGTTCGGTTCTTCCTGCAAGGGTTCTTCAGGTATCGGGTTATCCATAAAGTCGCTTTAGAGCCTCGCGCGCTTCGATCCATCGATTTGAGTATAATTCCGCGAGAGGTTAATCAAGATTATAACTGAAGCGGCCGATTCATTTCGTAAATTAATGATATGGTTAACTTGAGAGGAAAAACGCCGTGCAAGGTAATCCCGGTTTGAGTAATGCTGACCGCCAGACTTTGTTAAAGGTCGCGCGCGAAGCGATAACCGCTGCAGCCGCCAGCCATGCGCTGCCGGATTTGGACCTGCGCAATTTTTCCGCCGACTTGCGGGCGAATGGCGCCAGTTTCGTTACCCTCACTATCTCAGGCCGGCTGCGCGGCTGCATCGGCACCCTGGAAGCCTATCAGCCCCTGGTGTTGGACGTGCAGGAACACGCCGCCGCGGCTGCCATCCAGGATTACCGCTTTCCGCCGGTCAGCGCGGCGGAAGTGCCCCTGCTGCAAATCGAGATTTCCCGCCTGACGCCCACCCAACCGCTGGAATACTCGGATTGGCAGGAGCTGATCGCCAGGCTCCGCCCCGGCATCGATGGCGTGCTGCTTAAAAATGGTTTCCAACGCGCCACTTTTTTACCCCAGGTTTGGGAGAAACTTCCCGACCCGCAGGAATTCCTCACCCACCTGTGCCACAAGATGGGCGCCTCCGGCGACTGCTGGCGCACAAAGAAATTGGATGTCTCGACCTACCAGGTGGAAGAATTTAAAGAAGAATAAACAACGATCATGGAAGATAATTCAGAGAAGATGCCATCCACCCCGCAAGGTGAAACACCCGCCCAGCGCCTGCGCCGTATTCTATCAGCCGCGCAGCAAAAAGACCAAGAAGTGAACAGCTTGCGCGCGGCGGATGGCCAGACGGTCTCTTCTACCGGGGAGCAC